>NZ_JCAMOT010000003.1:0-399613 GCF_059512425.1 Bradyrhizobium sp. Leo78 | reverse complement strand
TCGACTTCTTTTAAAAACTTCAAGAACTTGACTGCGCGGTGGCGCTTGTAGCATTTGCCGATGACGAACCCCGAGGCGACATCGAGCGCGGCAAACAGCGAGGTCGTACCATGCCGCACATAGCTGTGCGTGCGACGTTCCGGTACGCCAGGCATCATCGGCAAGACCGGTTGCTCGCGATCGAGTGCCTGAATCTGGCTTTTCTCATCGATGCTGAGGACAAGGGCTCGGTTCGGCGGGGATAGGTAAAGGCCGACGATATCGCGCACCTTGTCGACGAACAGTGGATCGCTCGACAGCTTGAACGTCTGGCTGCGGTGCGGCTGCAAGCCGAACGCTGCCCACATTCGGCGGATCGTGGTGTGGGAAAAGCCGGTTTCCGCAGCCATCGAGCGGATCGACCAGTGCGTCGCATCGGCCGGCGTCGTACGCAACGTCCGCTCGATCACGGCAGCGACCTGATCGTCGTTGATGGTGCGAGGGCGGCCAGGGCGGGCCTCGTCAAGCAGGCCATCACAGCGGTCCTTCAAGAATCGGCGGCGCCACTTGCCAACGGTATGTTCGTGGAGGCCGAGTTCCGCAGCTACAGACTTGCTTGGCAAGCCATCCGCACATCGCAGGATCGCGCGGCATCGCTCAGACAGCGACCGGGCAACACGATGACGACGAACTTGCCTCTCCAAGTACGCCCGCTCCTGCGGATTCAGCATTAACGGCGCAATCGGCCGGCCTCGCTCACCTGCATTAGCCACTCGCACTCTCCTCTGTAGAGATTCGAACTATCAACTAATGTGACGAACTTGCGTTCCAGATGACTAGGGACCCCGATGCGATGGTCCGTCCTCCGAAAGGAGAGTTGTGCAATCGGACCAGTTTCGCACTAGAAACGGCATCAACGAAGCGCAACGAACGCGATCGAAATCGAACGAAAACGTAGGAAATTCAACGAAGCTGATCGCTATTCTGCCGCTCATAACAGTCTGCGCGCGGCTTCGAGTGCCGGCCGATGATAACGAAATCAATGGCGAGACAGGGACTCGTTTGGGCCGAGATGGACTTTCGCCCCAAATACGCGGGTTGAAGACCCGACCGGCAGGCTGCCCTCCTTTTCCTTTCCTGTCGCATCCGATCGTACGATGAGCTCATAGCGTTCATTCCGTTTTGGCCTCGCCTGAGCATGATGTTCGGATGATCAACGCTTCCGGCATTCGCCCGATAGGTAACAGAACAAAGGCGTTTGCCGCGGCTATGGCGACGTCGCAGAGCTCGCCGGCGAAGCACTGATCGATGGGCGACGTATGCTGGTGGCCGCAAACAGGGAGACGATGAGGTGACGGTGTTCGCCATCATAGCCGCCATCCTTGACCTCGAGCTGCAGGAATGTGCTGTCTTCTCGATCGCCCGCGTCGTCGGCGACACCGCGGCGCTCGCCAACGAAAGCCTCACGGCACCGCTCAATGTCGAAATGATCGAGCAGGAGCCCGGCTCCCGATGACTAACTCGCCGCGCGAGTTATCCGCGGAAAGGCCTGGCGCGGCCGCTTTGGCCGTTGCGCACGCCCTTGCATTACTGCACGCAAGGCAGGATCATGCGGCCGAGCTCGTCCGCCGGGCCGAGCTGGAGGCAACCGCAAATGATCCGCGCAGCCATTTACGCCCGCTTCTCGTCCGATCGGCAGAACGATAGATCTGTCGACGATCAGATCGCGTCCTGCCGCGAGCTCTGCGCCCGCGAAGGCTTTACGGTCGTGCTGACCTTCTGCGATCGCGAGATCTCCGGCGCCTCGACCGTCAATCGTCCCGGCTTCCAGGACTTGATGCGAGCAGCCGAAGCGCGCCGCTTCGATGTCATCATCGCCGAGGACGTCGATCGCATTTCGCGCGACCAGGGCGATTGGCATACCGCACGCAAGCGGCTCGACTTCCTCGGCATTGCGATCCACACGGCGAGCGGCAAGGTGGGCAAGCTCGATGGCGCCCTGCGCGCGCTCATGGGCGAGATGTTTCTCGAGAACCGGGTTGTCCACACCCGCCGCGGCCTCGAGAGCGTGATCGGCGACGGCCGCCACGCCGGGGGCCGCGCCTACGGCTATCGGGCGATCGCAGGCAAACCAGGCGAGCTCGAGATCGACCAGGCCGAAGCCGAGATCGTGCGGAGAATCTTCTGCGAGTTTGTCGAGGGCAAGACGCCGCGCGAGATCGCCGCGGGCCTCAATGCCGACGGTGTCAGACCGCCCCGCGGCAACAATTGGAACGCGTCGACGATCAACGGCAATGCCGCACGCGGCCATGGTATGCTGATCAACGAGCTCTATGCGGGCCGCATCGTCTGGAACAAGGTCCGCATGATCAAGGATCCTGCCACCGGAAGGCGCGTGCCACGCCCGAACCGCAAGACCAATATCGTAGCGTCGACGCGCCGCACTTGGCGATCGTTGAGGACGCGACGTTCAAGGCCGCACAGGTGATCAAGGCTGGCCGCAGTCACCAGGGCGCCTCGCAATCGCGCAAGGCTGTCCGGCCCTTGTCAGGCCTGCTGCGCTGTGGATTCTGCGGCGCCGGTATGTCGGCGATCGGCGCGCAGAGGAAGGGGAAGCCTCACCGCATGCAGTGCTCGGCATTCCGCGAGAGCGGCGTCTGCAGCAACGGCCGCAAGGTTTCGCGCCCAGCGATCGAGACCCTGGTGTTTGAAGGCTTGCGCGAGGAGCTCGCCAATCCCGAGGCAATCGCCGAATATGTCCGCACCTACAACTCCGAGCGCCGGCGCTTGGCCAAGGAGAGTGGCGATCGCGAGAAGCATCTGCAGCGCCGCAACGGCGAGCTCGACCGCGAGATCGATCGCCTGATCACGAACATTGCGAAGGGCGCGGATTTCGACACCTACAACCCGAAGGTCAATGAGCTCGCGGCCGAACGGAAGCGTGTCAAGGCCGAGCTCGCACAGATCGCGGCCGCTTCCGAGATCGTCACCGTGCACCCGGCGGCGATCGAGCGCTATCTCGCCGACATCAGGCGCCTAGCCGAGGTCGCCGCAGAGGCTGCGGAACTCGACGAGCCCGTGCTCGTCGCAACGCTGCGCCAGCTGGTCCAAGCCGTCATCGTTCATGCGCCGCCGGGGACCGACGAACTCGCAATCGAGATCAAGGCATCCTTGTCGGAATTGACGTTGCCGGGACCGCTGCTGAAACGTTCGAGCGGGGGGGGGGTGACCGTTGGTAGCGGGGGCACGCTACCAACCCCACATTTGCGAGAGCATTCGTTCTCGGTTGCGATCAGCGCAGCTGCGCGAAGGCGCGGTGGAGGCGCCTTTCCACCTCCGACACTAACGGTCGTCGACACTTGTCTGCCCTGAAATTCGTGCCGTGCACATCCGCCGACCTACGCGGCCCTATCCACTCGAGGCCTACAATTGATACGTTTCAACTATCGTCAATCACCTCCCTCAACGGACAAGCGCCGAACGCGAAGATTACAAAAAGATGATCGCATTCTCCACGTGCGACCAAACTATACTGAGTGATACGGTCTTTCGGCATGCAGCGTCTTGAGGTGGCAGCCTTCCTTTAGCTGCAGTTGAACCGCGAACAGCAGTGCGCTTCTGTTGATCGAAGGCTTCATGACCATTCAGCTTTCGCAGACCGCTTGGCAATACGCCAGGGATAATCGGAGCACGTGCTTGGTTTCATCGCCTGAATGTTCTCTGGCGGGGCGATTCAATGGCCTCGCCGAGGTCTGAACGAATGCGCGCGCTGGCGTGGCGTCGCAGCCGCTTGATCCGCTCGATACTCCGGAATGTGTGACTACGAAGTCAACGAAGCGTGTCAAAGCTTCGCCGTTGCCCGGCTGAATCATTTGTGAGATGATTTATGCGAAAACCAGCGCCAACATCTTTGGAGAGTATAGGACCTGATACCCCACTGAGGCTGTCTGTGGCGGCCGCAATCGCATTTCCGGACCGGAGCATTTCGGAAAGCAGCTTGAGACGAGAGGCCAAGCGGGGGCGACTTACGGTCGAGATTATTGCTGGTAAAGCGTTTACGACGCTCAATGAGATTGAAAGGATGCGTGGCCGATGCCGCGTAGAAGTAAAGGTGCCCGTCTCCACCTCAGACCAGCCCGCTACGAGGCCGGAAAGCTCACTCACGCGGCCACCTGGATCATCCGAGACGGCACTAAGTACCAAGGCACAGGATGCCTTGAACATGAAATTGGAAGGGCTGAGCAAGCGCTCAGAGACTACATCAGCGGCAAATACTCGCCGCAGCGAAAAGAGCGCGACATAGATTCAATACCGATCGCGGATGTGCTTTCCATCTTCATCGACGATCGGCCAGACCTGTTCGTAGAGAATGCAGATGCCAAAAAGTACGTTTCCCGCATGAAGCGGCTGTGTGACTTCTGGGGCACGCTAATGCTGGGCGACGTCAATAAGGCCAAATGCAACGAGTACGTGAAGAAACGTGGAAACAATGGCGGTTCGAGGCGTGATCTGGAGGATCTTCGGGCTGCGATTGAACATCATGCTGATGAGGGATATCACCGCGGACTCGTCAAGGTAAAGCTGCCGAAGAAAGGTCCGCCACGCGATGCGTGGTTGACACGCGAACAGGCCGCTAAGCTGCTTTGGATCTGTTGGCGAGCTCGAGAGATCCAAACTGTGCATCGTGGTCCCATGAAGGGCCAGAAAGTCCAGACGGACAAGCGCCCGTTGCGCCATCTCGCGCGGTTCATCATTATCGGCCTCTATAGCGGAACGCGTGCGGGCGCCATTGCGTCCGCTTCACCGATTGCGGCCATTGGCCGGTCATTTGTCGATCTGGAGCGTGGGGTCTACTACCGGCGCCGGCAAGGTCAGCAGGAAACGAACAAACGTCAGCCTCCAATGCCGATCCCGCCTCGTCTGTTGGCACACCTGCGACGCTGGCATGCCCGCGGCATCATCAAGCGACATTTTGTCGAATTCAACGGGCAGCCGGTGACCTCGGTCAAGACAGCTTTCAAACGCGCCGTGAAGCTGGCAAACTTGGGCAAGAACATCTCGCCTCACACGCTGCGCCACACCGCCGCAACCTGGTTGATGCAAAACGGCACCGATCCCTGGCAGGGCGCCGGGTATTTAGGAATGTCCGTTGAGACGCTGCTGAAGGTATATGGTCACCATCACCCGGACTATCTATCCGACGCCGTTGAGAAGATGACGGCTAAACCGAAGCGACGATCTACCGCCACAGCTTCGCCACAGAAACGGAGCGAACAAACGAAAACGAACGTGATAAAGATGCCTGCAAAATAAGGGGTTTTGCGCGCTCCGAAGCACCTTTCCGGCGCTCATAACGGTCTGGTTGCAGGTTCGAGTCCTGCCGGGCCCACCAGTGAAATCAGCGTCTATCGGTTCGCAGCAGACCTGACTCGGATTCGCATGATCTGACTCTGCGCCCGCTCCTAGGTGTCGTCAGACCTCATGTAAGAGGCACCAACACTGCAGGACGCGGAACAAATTTAAACTCGCGCCGTCCAACCTGGACTACTCGCCTCGACTGGTGCGGAACGGCACCTTCATAGAGTGCATCAGGTGTGGAAGTACAACCGGCTGCAGTTGATATTTCGACTTGAGTGTGGGATTGCAGCCGCGGGCAAAGTTGGTCCCCTATAAGTTGGTCCTCTAATCGGGGCAAAGTTGGTCCCCTAGGCTGAAACACATAAAGCCCCGCCAGATGGCGGAGGCTTTTCATTGCGGATGTCGTGGGTCGAGGACGAACGTCGATCAATCGGACCTATGTCCGCTTTACCTCGACGAGCCGGCATCCGGGATGGACGAAGGGATCGTCAGATATGGGCCCAGATACCACGACAGCGCTGCCATGGTGGCAGGCGATTAATCCCAGCCAAGTCGTTACTCTGCACGCACGGGCATAGCCACTTTGGTCAGCCGGATCTCTATGATCGCGCCATCCCTCGATACCCCGCCAGTACCGGAGTTGTTCATCAGCAATCAGCAGGTGAGGACCGCCGGTTGTTGCTGTCCAGGTACGTGTTATCGTTATGCGTCTAATGATAGCAGGTATTTCTCTTATTGGGCCCTTCGGAGACCTGCCGGCGGCAAGCGCCAACTTCTGCTGTTAGGAGTAGAGCGGAAATGACGGTCCGGCCCTTGGCCTACCCGATAAGGCATCATTTCAGGACACGTCTTGGCACCAGCGCCGCGCTCTGCCGAGCTGTTTTTCGGGCGCCGGCGCGATAGCAACCTGGCCAGCAGATAAAATAGTTCTCCCGAAAGTCCATGGCAAACGACCGCTTGAGTAAACCGATGTCTGCCATGCGCCAGGAACGTCAAGAAGATCGACTCATCTAGCGACTAGCTGAAAGCCGCGGGAGCGACAAATGGATAAAACCGCTCCAATTCTGCGGCAAAGGCAAGCGTCGTGCGATCATGCAGATGCGGACCGATGATCTGCACGCCGATCGGCAACCCATCGACCAAACCAATCGGCACTGCTGTTGCTGGCAAAGACGGGAGCGTTGCGAGGCCGGCCCAGAAGAGCTGGTCGTTGTAATCCACGTCGTGACCATTAATCCGCAGCGTGCGTTCCTCGCGCGGTTTCGCTTCGTCAATCGGAAATGCTGCGCTGACCGTCGCCGGCGCAATCACCACATCGAACCGTTCGAAGAAGTCAGCCCAATCTCTCTTCAAGTGCGCGCGTCTCTCTTCGGCCAGGAGCCAATCGCGATGGCGTTGCGCATAGGCCCGAGCCGTCTGCAGGACATAAGGAGTGACGTTTGCTCCCTGCTCCTCGCTGCGGCGTACCGCATTGTCAAATACCGCAACGGGCAGCCGGGCCGTTGCAGAGCCGCGCAACAGCTGCACGTAAGTCGCATGGTATGATGCATGATCGGTGAACGGGAGGGCCTCCTCGACGACGCTCGCGCCCTCCTCCCTCAATCGAGCAGCCAGAGCGCGTATCGCCGCGCGATAGGGCTCGTCAACCTCCGCAACCGGCGAATTGGTGACGATCGAAATGCGGAAATCTCTCAGTCGGGTCGCCCGCGGCTCTGGCAGTTCGAGGCGCCATCCGCTGGCTGCATCGCCTGCCGGTCCTGCCAGAACATTCAGAGCGAGCGAGAGGTCGGCAACCGAACGCGCAAGTGGCCCACTCGTGACGAGATCGTTGCCGATCAGACTGCCTGCGCGCTCGTTGCCGAGATCGGGAACGATTCCAGGCGTCGGCTTATGACCGAACACGCCGCAGAAGTGAGCCGGCATGCGGATGGACCCGCCTGCGTCGCTACCAAGCTCGAGCGGCGTCAGTCCGGCAGCAAGTGCAGCACTGGCGCCTCCGGACGACCCGCCGGGGGTTCGATTGAGATCCCACGGATTGCGCGTGGTGCCATGGATTGCATTATAACTCTGCCAATCGATCAGATTCAGCGGAACATTCGTCTTGCCGAAGATAATTGCGCCTGCGGATCGCAACCGATCGATAATCACGGCGCTGCGCGGTGCGATGAAATCCTTCAGCGCGGGATCGCCATAGGTCGTCGGCCAACCGGCGACATTGTTGCTCTCTTTCACGGTGACAGGCAGCCCATGGAGAGGCCCCCAGGTCTGCCCTTTCGCCGCCACGGCGTCCGCCTCGTCGGCGCGTGCACGTGCAGCGGCGAGGTCTGTGAAGATGACCGCATTTATCGAGCTGTTAACCTTGTCGAGCCGCTCGATATGAAATTCGAGCAGCGCTCTGGCCGAGAATTCCTTGTTTCTCAGGCGAGCGAGGAGTTCGGTCGCCGATGCAAAAGCGAGGCGTTGATCGATCTTGCTGGACTGTGACGTCATGGACGCTCCCCGGTTGGCAGATCACTGGGCACGTGTTCCCAGAATACGACGCGCCTTTGCACCGCCCGAACGGCGAAGCTGCTGAAGACGCCGAAAACGGCAAGGATGAGAACGCCCGCGAACATCGCAGCTACGTTCATGTTCACCGTCGCCGCGCCGATCAGGTAACCAACGCCGCGCTCGGCCGCGACGAACTCGCCGACAACAGCGCCGATCAGTGCCAGCACGATACCGATCTCGAGGCCCGCGAAGATCGCGCCCGCAGCCGCCGGCAGCTTGATATGAAGAAATATCCACCAGGACGGACGTGAGAAGGATCGCGCCATCGCCACCAGCTCCGGATCAGTCCGACGGATGCCGCCGATCGTGTTCACGAGCAGCGGAAAAAAGCAGATCAGAGCGACCAGAACGACCTTCGACGCGAGACCAAAACCGAACCAGACGAGGATCAGCGGCGCGAGCGCGACCTTGGGCGTGGCCTGTATTGCCACAATATAGGGAAAGACAAAGCGCTCGAAGAGTTGGCTTTCCGCCACCAGCACACCCGCTACGATCGCGAGGATCGAGCCAATCGCGTAGCCAATGAGCGTAGACGACATAGTGAACACAACATGCGGCCAAAACTCTCCCGAGGCCAGTCCTGACCACAGGGCTTGAGCCACGGCCGAGGGCGCAGGTAACAAATAAGGCGGGAGGCCGCCGGGACCTGTCGCGTAGCTCCATGCTGCGAGAATGACCGATAGCGTCACCAGTGGCGGCACCAGCCACCTCAACCACTTCATCGTGCCGTTCCACTATTGCTGGCGACGGCGTCGAACAGACGACGCAGTTCGAGCGCCAATGTGTTGAATGTCCCGCCTCCCATCGTCTCAAGCGTGCGCGGGCGCGGCAGATCGACCTTGATGTCCGCCAAAATGCGCGCCGGGCGGCCGGCGAGCACCACGACGCGGTCGGCCAGGAACAGCGCCTCCGGTATCGAATGTGTGACAAAGATCGCGGTCCGCCGCTCCGTCATCCAGATGCGCTGAAGTTCAAGCGACAGCCGCTCGCGCGTCATCGCATCGAGAGCAGAGAAAGGCTCGTCGAGCAGCAAAAGACGGGGATCATGCAGAAGCATACGCGCTAATCCCACGCGCTGCGCCATGCCGCCGGAGAGTTGATCGGGATAAAGATGTGCGCTTTCGAGCAACCCCGTCATCTCAAGCAGGCGATCGGCCCGCGCCGCTTCCTCGCTACTGGCGCCGCGGGCAAAGCCGACGGGCAACAAGACGTTATCGCGCACATTACGCCACGGAAGTAATGTCGGCCGCTGAAACACCATGCCGACATCGCGATGCGGACGACGGACCTCCGTGTTGCCCACCATCACCCGTCCCACCTGCGCGATTGCAAGTCCAGCGAGAAGCTTCAGGAGCGTCGACTTGCCGCCACCGGAGGGGCCCAGCACGGCAAGGAACTCCCCCGCCTCCGCCGAAAGCGACAAGTCGTCGAGCACCGGAGCGTTCGCGCGCCCCGGATATGAGAAGCGGACGCCGGACAGCGCAACCAGCGCCGGCCGGGACGTCGCCTCAAGTCCAACAGCGCTCATGGCAGCGCGCGAGCGCGGGCGACGAGAGCGTCACGATCAAATTTGACGAAGCCTGGGACCAGTTTGTTGCTGAAATAGGCATCGAGAGGAATGTCTTCGGACGCGAATTCGCCATAGCGATACATCTCGCCGACATAGGTGCGGATGACGTTGAGATCGTAGGCACCCGGCACGCGCGCCTTACCGTCCGAATCGCGTAGCAATGGCTCGATCCATCGCTGCAGCAGGCGGACATTGGCTGCCAGAGCCGCGGCGGCGTCACCCTGCGGCCGCGCCGATGGATTCTTTCGCCAGAATGCCTCGACACAGCCGCGTGGGTTGGTATCGCAAACCACGAGCGCCTTGGTCCAGGCGCGCCCGAAGCGCTCGAGTAGATCCGGATTGTCGTCGAGCGTCGAGCGATGCGCGATATATCCGTTCACTACCGTTTGGCGGAACGCAGGCGGATAAGCGAGCCTGCGCGCGGCCACGCCTTCCTGCTCCAGCAAGTCGATCCATGTGCTGTTGAAGTTCAACGCCTGCACGCGGTCTTCGCGCAGCGCGTGAAAGCCGGCGCCAAGAACACCGACTGCAACGATCTGCACGTCCTTGCCCGGCGTCAAGCCTGCCGCACGGAGCAAAGCACGAGTCTGCGGTATCGTCCCCCACGTCAGCGCACCAACACCGATGCTCTTGCCACGCAGGTCGGCGATCGTGCGAATATCAGAGTCGGCCTTGACAGCGAGTTCGAGCGTATTCCTCGGACCAGCATTGTAGAAATACGAGACCGGCAACGGCTCGCTCCCTGGTTTGTGAGCAGAGAGCAGCGTCTCGGGAAGCGGCAGTGCGATCGTAATGTTCTTTTGCAAGAGTTGCGGCAGCAATGCGCCAGCACCGGCGAGCACCACATATTCAACGTCGAGATTTTCGTCGCGAAACAGTCCGAGTTCATCCGCAATGGATTGCACGCCGCCTTCTGTCACCGTTGGCGGGATGCCGAGACCAACTTTCACGCGGTCGGCCGCCTGTGTCGGCGCCTGCGACACCTGAACCAGAACTGCTGCTGCGGCGAGCCAAGTGATCGTGAAAAAACGCCGAAAGGAAAATGTGCCCGGCAACCGCTCGCACTTGAAACAATTTGCCACCGTCGACGCCACCTTAGAGAAAAACATGCCAAATCCTTGATTTACAAAGGGTATTTCGCATGACAAAAGTATCGCGTCAACGCATCGCTTAACGTGCACGACATTGTTTTACGACCACCTGCATGAAAGCCGGTCATTGCGCGAGCCGAACACTCGTGTTCCGCCGAGCTTCCCTTTCATCCACGGTGCTCCGCATCGGCCGAAAATCCTTGCCCAGAATATTCTTTTCTCACGCGCCTCAGATTGAGAACGAAATCACTCGATAGGTCCAAGAACCGAAAGTATCGTTCTTATTCCATGCGGATCGCCGAGATTACTTTTCGCAACTGCATCTTTTGACTAAGTGTGGCTGACCGCGCCCTCCACTCTCAGGGTTGCGTCACCATCCATCGAGCCATTTGATGAACTTCCACTTGCCTGCGCACGACGTTAAAACGCCCGCTATTGCGTTGAATGGCATCGAGAAAAGCTTCGACGCGCTCAAGGTTCTCGAGAACATTTCGCTCGTGGTCTCGCCTGGCGAAGTTGTGGCACTGATCGGAACGTCCGGCTGCGGCAAGAGCACATTGCTGAACATCATCGCGGACCTCCTGCAGCCTGATCGCGGCGAGATCAGCGTGAATGGCGCTGTCAATAATCTGCGAAGCGACCGCGATCGTATCGCCTATATGTTCCAAGAAGATCGCCTGCTGCCGTGGCGAAGCATCCGCGCCAACGTCGCATTCGGCCTCGAGGCGCAGCACATGGACAGATCGACTCGGCGCGCGAAGGCCGACGCCATGCTGGCACATGTCGGTCTGTCCGATTTTGCAAAATCGTGGCCGCACCAGCTCTCCGGCGGAATGCGCAGCAGGGTTGCGCTTGCGCGCAGCCTCGTCGTTGAGCCGCGCATCCTGCTGATGGACGAGCCATTCTCCAAGCTCGATCCGCAGACGCGCAGCCAAATGCACTGCGAGGTCATCCGCCTGCAAAAAATGCACGGCATTACGATTCTGTTCGTCACCCACGACATTGAAGAAGCCGTGGTGCTGGCGGATCGAATCGTCATGATGAGTCCGCGGCCCGGCCGCATCCGCAGCATCAAGACGTTGGACCTGCCGCGTCCACGTATCCCAACCGACCCCGTCGTGAGCGAGCAGATCCGCCAGTTGCGGATCGAGGCATAGATATGCCTTCGTTGACCCGCTTCACCGGCGTATTTCTGCAGCGCTGCCTGTTGTTCGGCGCTATCGCTTTGCTGTGGTGGTATGCCGCAAGCAAAGTGCCGTCGTTTGTCTTGCCGGGACCGGCCAAGGTCCTCGGTGCCATCGGCGATCTCCTGCAAAGCACGACGTTTCGCCACGATGTCGGCGCTACCATGAGCCGTGTCTTCAGCGGCTTCGCGCTCGCGGCGGTCACCGGCACACTGGCAGGGCTCATCCTCGGCTCCAATCGTACTCTCGCGACTTTCTTCGAGCCGATCCTCGCCATCCTCAATACCGTCTCGTCGGCCATCTGGGCGATCTTCGCGATCATCTGGTTCGGTATATCGGACGCCACGACCGTCTTCGTCGTGTTCATGACGGCGTTTCCACTGATCCTCACCAATGTCTGGCAGGGAACGCTGGTGGTCGACCGGCAATATGTCGACCTGGCACGATCGTTCCGAATGTCGCGGTCGCAAATTCTTTTCAAGGTCTACCTGCCGAGCATTCTCCCTCACTTCTTCTCGGGCGCGCGCCTCGCCTTCGGTTTCAGATGGCGGGTGTCGCTGGTCGCCGAGACCTTGGGATCATCCGACGGCATCGGCTATCGCCTGCGCCAGGCTGCCGACCTCGTGCAGAGCGACAAGGTGTTCGCCTGGACGCTGTTGCTGGTGGCATTGATGCTGGCGCTCGAAGCTGGCTTGCTCAAACCGCTGGAACGCACACTGTTCCGTTGGAAATCTTGATCTCCTAGGCATGAGGCCCTCTCCATGAAGCTCCGAAAATTCCTGCTTGCCGCTGCGGCTGTCGTGGCGGTCGCCGCCACGATGCCGGCCGAGGCCGGCCAAAAGGTCCGCATCGGTTATTGGACCAGTGGTGTAAGCCTCGGCTACGGTTCAGTGCTGCAGTCCAAGGATTTCCTCCATCAGCGCGGTATCGATGCGGAATTCGTCCACTTTCCGGACGTGAACGCGCCGCTGCGCGCGCTGGCATCCGGCTCGATCGACCTGGCCTTCGGGGCACCGCTCGCTGGTGTCTTCAGCACCGCCGCGGAAGGCGTGCCCATCAAGATCTTCACCGCGACGCAGCCCGCTGACGTTCAGGTCGTGGTGCCGAGCGACTCGCCGATCAAGTCGATCTCTGAATTGAAAGGTAAGAAGATCGGCATGTCGCCCGCGGGCTCGTCAGTTGCCGTCATCGCCGGCGCGGTTCTGTCGGGCAATTACGGCATCAAGAGCGAGGACTTCACTTTGGTCGGCGGCAACGAGTCCCGCCTTGTCCAATTCCTCGCCCAGAAGCAGGTCGACGCCGCGGCGCTTCGTTCGGTGACGGTCGCGCAGATCGACGGCGAATTGAAGGTGAGGAAGCTCGGCGGCTTCGTCGATGAATGGCGCAAACTTACAAAATCTGACGCCCTGCCCTACAACGGTGTCGGCGCAGTGAGCACAGCCCTGATCACCAGCCAGCCAGACACGGTCGCCAATGTCATTGCCGCCCTGCGCGATACGCTGGCGTGGGGCGCGGCGCACAAAGACGAGGTTGTCACCATTCTTGAGAAGAGCGCCAACCTGCCCACCAAGGATGCGCGCGTCTATGTCGAGAACTGGGACGCGATGAATCGCGTTGCCTTCGAGCCCTCGGACATCGCCAGCCTGAAGCGCCAGCACGAGGTGCTCGCCGCTGGCGGTTTCATCAAAGGTGAACTCAACGACGACCTATTCGTTACCGGGCCTTACGAACGCTCCAAGGCCCTCAAGTAAGGATATCGCATCTCATGACCAGCACAATGAAAGCCCTAGTGCTCCGCGCCCACGGCGACCTCGATCAGTTGCAGATCGTCACGGACAAGCCAATTCCGCAAGCGACTGCAGGTCATGTCGTCATTCGCGTTGGCGCGTCCTCGTTCAACTATCACGACGTATTCACGGTGCGCGGCATGCCCGGCATCAAAGTTCCGCTTCCCGTGGTGATCGGCCTCGATCTCGCCGGCACGATCAGCGCGATCGGTGACGACGTCACCGGCTGGAAAGTCGGCGACCGCGTGCTGGTCAATCCGCTCAAGCCCGGGGTCGGGTTGATGGGCGAGATGACCGACGGCGGCATGGCTGAATATGTCGCTGCGGACGCGCGCCAACTGATCCGCCTGCCCGATGCCGTAACCTTCGAGCAGGCGGCCTCGCTTCCCGTCGCCTATGGCACGGCGCATCGCATGCTGATCACACATCGCACGATAAAGGCCGGCGACAAAGTCCTGATCCTCGGCGCGAGCGGCGGTGTCGGCACCGCCAGCATCATCCTGGCCAAGCTGCTCGGAGCTGAGGTCATCGCCTGCGCCGGCAGCGACGAGAAATGCGCGCGACTGAAGGCGCTCGGCGCCGATCACGTCGTCAACTACCAGACCACGGATTTCTCGAAATGGGCGATCGCGCGATACGGTAAGCCGGAGCGGCGGACGCATGAAGGCGGTGTCGATGTCGTGATCAACTTCACCGGCGGCGATACCTGGCTGCCGTCGCTGCGTTGTCTCAAGCGCGGCGGCACCTTGCTGGTTTGCGGCGCCACTGCTGGATACGACCCCAAGGAGGATCTCCGCTACGTCTGGAGCTTCGAGCTTAACATCCGCGGCTCCAACAGCTTTTACGAGGAAGACCTCACGGCGCTGCTCGATCTGATCGCAGCGGGCAAAATCGATCCGTTGATCGATCGCGCCGTGCCTCTGGATCAGGCCGTCGAAGGCCTCGCCCAAATCCGAGACCGCACGGTGCTCGGCAAGGTCGTCGTCACGCCGTAACCGGCTTTGTCTCCCCCCTCGAAAGATTCATATCCGATGGCCAACAACAATTCCCCTTCGATCGATGACATCCGGGCGCGCTTGCTCAAGGCGCCCTATCACCAATGGCTCGGGCTCGACGTGACGTCGGTCGGCGACGGCGAAATCGAACTTACCGCCAAATGGCGCGAAGAATGGGTCGTCAACGTCGAAGGCGGCTACACGCATGGCGGCATTCTTGCAACGCTCGTCGATCTCACCGCCGATTGGGCACTGGTGTCAAGCAACGGGCGCGGTGTGCCGACCATCGACCTGCGCGTGGACTATCACAGCCCGGCCAGAGGCGACCTGCGTGCCGTCGGCAAGGCGATCAAGCTCGGCAAGCAGTTCTCGGTCGCCGAAGCCAAGATCTACGATGCCGCCGGCAAGCTCGTCGCGAGCGGCCGGGGTGTCTATCTGACGCCACAGCAGGATCGTTAGATGAGCATCCAGCTCGATCACATAGTGATCAACACGCAGTTCGAAACGGACACAGCCGCGCGGCTGTTCGAAGGCCTCGGCTTTCAGCTTACGCCTCGCGGCTTCCATCCGACGCTCGGCTCTATCAATCACCTCATGGTCTTCGAGCATGCCTATCTCGAATTGATCGGACTTCCCCGCGGCGGCGACAAGGTGCGCCAGGAACTGATCGACAGCCCGATCGGCCTCAATGGGCTCGTCTTTGCTAGCAAGGATGCCGGCGCAACACGCGATGCTGTCGTAAAGGCGGGCTTCGACGCGCAACCAGTGCAGAACTTTGCGCGCCCGCTGACCATTGAGGGACACGAGTACGAGGCGCGGTTTTCCGCGGTACGGCTGGCGCTGGATTCGTTCGCGGCCGGGCGCGTCTATTTTTGCCAGCATCACACGCCCGAACTGATCTGGCGAAAGAACTGGCTCGATCATCCCAATGCTGTCACCGGGATCGTCGAGTTGACCGTCGCCAGCACCGATCCGGGAGCCACGCGGGAGCGGTTCGATCGTCTCGGCGCCATCGACGGAGATTTTGCACTCACGGTAGCCGATACCGCCACCCTCGCCGCCAGATTCGGAGAGCTTTCCCAAGTCGGCGCAGAGCGGATCGAGCGCTTCGCCGCCGTGACATTGCGAAGCTCCGATCCGCAGATCGTTGCCGCCCGCGCGGCATCCCTCGGATTGCCACACGATTCGACGAGCCAACGCACTATCGTCGCGCTGCCGGCTTTCGGGGCGCTGATCGAGGTCGTCGCATGACTGCGGCAAGTAATCTCGGCAAGATAATCGATCCTGCGGGTGACCGTAGCCGGCTCGCCTTCATTGGCCTCGATGCTGAGCTCGCCGAAACACGTTGCACCTTCGGCGAATTGGATGACCTCGCCGATGCCGTGGCGAGGAGCCTGCACAAGCGCGGCTACAGCCAGGGCGATCGTATCGCAATTCTTGCCGCGAACTCCGTCGAGTTCATCGCTGTGGTGCTCGGTATCATGCGCGCCGGGCTGGTCGCCGTTCCCATCAACTATCGCTTTCCGAAAGAGTTGATTGACTATGTTGTCACCGACAGCAACGCTCGCCTGCTATTCTGCGACGAAGAGCGGCTTGCGTTAGCTCCACAAGGCATTGCGCACACTTTGCTTTCACGGGACGGGTTGAACAGTTTCGCGGAGCTCGCCGATCCCAGTGCTTTCGAAGCATTCGCACCAAGCGCCGACGAACCAGCGCTCATCCTCTACACATCCGGATCGACCGGCCGGCCCAAAGGCGTCGTCCTCAGTCATGCGGCGCACCTCTGGGTAGCACGAACGCGGCGGGAAACAGAACCGCTGGCAGACGAACGTGTACTGATCGCCGCGCCGCTTTACCACATGAATGCGCTGGCGCTGTCCTTCCTGGCGCTGGCATCGCACGCCACGACCGTGCTGCTGTGGCAATTTTCAGCTGTCCCCTATATCCGGGCGATCGATCGCTATCGTTGCACCTGGCTCACCGCCGTACCGCCAATGATCGCGATGATGCTGCGCGAGCGGGACGCGCTGGCATCGGCGGATCTGTCGTCGGTACGGGTGATCAGAATGGGCTCCGCGCCGGTGAGCAAGAGTCTGCTCGAGCAGATTCACCGCATGCTGCCAAACGCGCGAGTCATGAATGCCTATGGCACAACCGAGGCCGGACCGATCGTCTTCGCCGGCCACCCGGACGGCAGACCCACGCCTCCTTTCACACTGGGCTACGCCCATCCGAAAGTGCAATTGCGTTTGCGCGACGAGACCGGACAGGAGAGCAAGGAAGGTGTTTTGGAGATCAAAAGCCCAGCCTTGATGAATCGATATCACAACCGCCCCGAACTCGGCACGGTCTTCACCCCGGACGGCTATTACGTCACCGGCGACGTGTTCCGCCTTGACGACGACGGCTTCTACGCTTTTGTCGGACGACGCGACGACATGTTCGTCTGTGGAGGCGAGAACATCTATCCTGGCGAAGTCGAAGCCATGCTCGAGCGGCACCCTGCCGTGGCGCAGGCCTGCGTTGTCCCGGTCGACGATGACATTAAAGGTCAGAAGCCCGTCGCTTTTGTCGTTCTTCGCGCGCACGCTTCCGCGACCGAGGACGAAATCAAGAAGTTCGCCCTCGAACACGCTGCAGCTTTCCAGCATCCGCGCCGCATCTGGTTTGTCGATAGCATGCCGCTTGCAAGCACACAGAAGATCGATCGGTGTTTGCTCAAATCGGAAGCTGCGGCGCGCGTCCGAGGTTAACCAAGGCACATTGGCACATATCAGCGAAGCGATTGCTGCGTTTACTCGGCGTCCGCCTTGCGTCAGAGGACTAAACCGCTCGAGTTTCTGGTCCCATCCCAGGGCTTATCCGGGCAAAGTGGGCATACGCCGCCGGTTGGCGCACATGGGTCCCTCCCCCCGCAACGTCTCGGTACATCTTGGAATCCGATTGTGAGTTGAGGAGGACATCGCGAAGCGGATTGGGTCCGAATTGCGGAGCTCAAGAGCATAACGTCGGGTACGTCAAGGGCGGCCGTCAGCCTGCTGGGCGGGGCAGGCCAAGCGAATCGCGCAGGGTCGAACCGTCGTACTCGGTGCGGAACAGGCCGCGACGTTGCAGCTCCGGCACGAGGCCGTGGACCAGCTCCTCCAAGCCTCCTGGAAGATATGGGACCTGCAACATGAAGCCGTCGCAGGCACCAGCCTCGAACCACTCCTGCATACGATTGGCCACCGAACCAGGCGTGCCGGCAAATCCGCTGGTGGTTCTCCCCGCACCGTAGCGCTGCCCCAGTTCGGCCAGGCTCAAGCCCGAGCGTCGCGTCAGTTCGGAGACTTCGCGGTAGTGCCCTTCGACACCGGGAACATCGAGGTTCTCAGGCAGGACCTGATCCTGCGGAAAGCGCGAGAGGTCGACGCCAAGATGATAGGACAATGTCGAGAGACCAGACTCGGGATGCGAAAGTTCGTGAAGCTGGTCGTGCAGCGCCTTCGCCTGCATGTCCGTGTCTGCGATCACCGGGACGATGCCGGGCAACACCTTGACCGTGTCCGGATCGCGACCGAACCGCACAGCGCGGGCGCGCAGATCGTTGCGGAATTCGACCGCGACGTCGATCAGGCCTGGCGTCACGAAGACGACTTCCGCCCATCGGGCGGCGAAATCACGGCCGCGATCGGAAGCGCCGGCCTGGATGAAGACCGGGCGCCCTTGCGGCGGCCGACTGACATTGAGCGGGCCCCGCACGTTGAACCATTTGGCGGAATGGTCGATCCGGTGCACCCGCGCAGGATCGGCAAATAGCGGCGTCTTGCGATCTCGGACCAGCGCACCGTCCTCCCACGAATTCCACAGCTTGGTCACGACCTCAAGAAACTCGTCGGCGCGCTCGTAGCGCTCCTCGCGCGAGAGCTGCTCGGTCAAGCCGAAATTGCGCGCCTCCGCCTCCTGGAAGGAGGTGACGATGTTCCAAGCGGCGCGACCACCGCTGAGATGATCGAGCGTCGCGAGCGTCCGCGCCAGTGCATAGGGCTGGGCGTAGGTTGTCGAAATGGTGGCGCCGAGACCGAGATTCTTCGTCGCACCCGCGATGATCGAGAGCACCACCAGCGGATCGAGCCGCAGCGCCCCAAGCGCGCCGTAGCGAAGCTGGCTGTCCAGGCTGCCGCCCAGCGTGTCCGGGATCGCGAGGATGTCCGCAATGAAAAGAAGATCGAAACGCCCCTGCTCCAACAGCCGGCCGATATTCTGGTAGTAAGCGGCGGACAGCAGATCGCCGTCCGCTTCCGGATGCCGCCATCCGGCATGGCTGCCGGAGACCGGACCCGCGGAGACAAAGGCGGCAAGGTGAAGTTTCTTGTCAGGCATAGGTCAGCTCACCGTCCATGATATCTCGACGGGGCCGCCACGCTTCAGCGTGTTGTAGATTGGGCAGTTGGCCGTGAAGCCGTCGACTAGCGTTTCAGCCTCGCGCGCCGTCACGCCAGACAGGTGCACTCCGATACGAATCCACTCGTACTGGGTCGGATCGGTGGCGTGACGCCGGAACGAGACTTCGGATCCGGCCTCGCGCAGAACGATGCCTAGCTCTTTCGCCGTCTTCTGGATGAGGCCTAGCGAGCAACTGCCAAGAGACGACAGCAGCAGTTCGCCGGCGGTAATTGCCTCGCCGGGGCCGCCGATCGCCACACGCTGATCGGAAATGAAATGGTTCGTTCCTGCACTGAGCAGATAGCGGCCGAAATGGCCGATGGTGGCAGAGGTGATCGACACCGTCTCGCCGGCTTGAGCGTTCATGATGCTTCTCTGTGTTGTCGGGCCGCCCGCCGCTGCTTATGCACCGAGCTCCAGCGTGACCGCCTTCTTTGCTGTGTCGAATTGAGCGCCCAGCAGGAACGATCGAACGTCGACCTTGTTGGGCAGAACGCCAAGTGCGTGGAAATTGTCGGCAAGATCCTGGGTCGACGCCGCGGCTGCTTCATCGATCGGCCTCAGCGCGACGGCGGTCGATTCGGACAATCTGGCATCGCGGACAAGCTTTTCGTAGACGGCCTGCTCAGTCCCGTTCGGCGGAAAGCCGCCCTGCGACGCCCAGAGCGCAACGGACTCGGCCGGATGCGCGAAGATATAGGCCTGGGTCTCCCGGATGATCTTCACGAACTTGGCGAAGAGCTGCGGATACTTCGCCGCGACATCACTGCGCGCGACGTAGAAGGCGTAATCGTAGGTTTTCACGTCGGGCAGCAGGCGGGCCTTGCCGCCAAGCTTTGTCAGCGCCAACGCCGTGGCCGGCTGCCAGTGGATCCAGCCGTCGATGCTTCCTTGCGCGAAAGCCGTGAACGCATCCGCCCCGCTCAGGCTGACGGCCTGCACATCAGACAACCTGAGGCCGGCGGTCTCCAGATGTTTGATCAGGCTGTAGGTGCCGGTCGTACCGTTCTGGTGGGCGATCTTCTTGCCCTTCAGATCGGCCGCCGTCTTGATCGACGAACTGGCCTGCACCAGGAAATCGACCTCATCGACCGGCAAGGGATAGGCCGCAAGCGGCACGATCGGAACACGCGCCGGAACGGCGTTTACGACCGCCGTTGCGGTAGCAAAGGTGAAATCGACGGAGCCGGCCTTGATCGCCTCCATCACCGGCAGCGATGCCGTGAAGCCGGGTTGCCAGACGATCTTGGTGCCGAGCTCCTGCTCGAGATTGCGGCCGCCCACGCCGGCCCGCAGCGATGCCCAGACGCCGGTGCGGCCGTCTCCGATCACCGCGACAGTCAGCTGCCGGGGCACGGTATCGGCGGCATTCGCGCGCGGAGCCCTGCCCACCCCCGTCGCAGCCGCGGCAAATCCAGCACCGATCGACAGCACCGAGCGCCGCGAGATACCCGCGCCACCGCGCGTCCAACCACCAAAAGTCATAACTTCATCCCTCCGTCTTGTTATGCAACGGCAACCAAATCGCGCTCGGCCGTCAGCAGGCCGTCGAGCAGTTCCTCTTTCAGAGCCGACAGCACCCGATCGCCGCGGTGCCGCGGACGCGGCTGGTCGAAGATCAGATCGCGCGCGATGCCGCCATCCTTGACGAGGAGCACGCGATCGGAGAGCAGCAACGCCTCCTCGACGTCGTGCGTCACCAGCACGACGGTGCGGGGTCGCACGGCGAGCAGTTGCCCCAGCAGCAACTGCATCGCAGCCCTGGTGATGGCGTCGAGCGCCCCGAACGGCTCGTCCAGCAGCAACAAGTCAGGCTCGTGAATCAGCGCCCGTGCCAGCGCCACACGCTGGCGCTGGCCGCCCGACAGCCCGACCGGAAATTCACTCTCACGTCCCTGCAGCCCAACGGCTTCGAGGATGCGACCAGCCTCGTCCTTCCTGCCCTTGATGCCCAACAAGACATTGCCGAGGACCGTCCGCCACGGCAGCAGCCGGTCCTCCTGGAACATCAGTCGCACGTCCGCCTTGTGGCCGGTCGTCCGGAGCTCGATGCGGCCAAGCGAAGGCGCGTCCAGCCCTGCCACAAGACGCAGGAGCGTCGACTTGCCGGCGCCGCTCGGCCCGATGATCGAGACAAACTGGCCGGCCGCGATATCGAGATCGACGTTGTCAAGGACCTTGCGGCCGGCGAATGATTTGCCGACCGAACGCAGGCTGACGCTGGCTCCGCTCATGCCTTGACCCTGTCGGCATAGTTCGGATGCCAGCGCAGCAGCCGTCGTTCGATCAAGCGCGTGATGAAATCCGACAGCCAGCCTGCCATGGCATAGAGAATGATGGCCAGCACGATGATGTCGATGCGCAGGAGTTCACGGGCATTCTGCACGAGGTAGCCAACGCCGTCCCGCGACGCGATCGTTTCACCCACCACAAGCGTGAGCCAGGCCACGCCAAGCGCATAGCGCATGCCGACCAGGATGGGCTGGAGCGCTGCGGGGAGAATAATGGACCAGACCAGCTCGGCGCGCCCGAGGCCGTAGGATTTTCCAAGTTCGATCAGCTTGGGATCAACATTGCGGATGCCGCCGACCGTATTGATGTAGACCGGGAAGAGCGACCCCATCGCGACGAGAATAAGCCGCGGCTCCTCTCCGATGCCGAACCAGAGGATCATCAGCGGCACCAGCGCCAGGTGCGGAATGGTCCGGATCATCTGCAAGGATCGATCGAAGAGTTCATGCACCGGCTCGAACAGCCCCACGGCCAGGCCGATCAACAGTCCGCCGAAGGCACCGATGCTGAAGCCGATCGCAACCCGGCGGAGACTGACAAGGATGTCGTGCTGCAATTCCCCGCGTTCGGCAAGCTGCCGCGCGGCGTCCCAGATGTCGGATGGCGCCGGCACGATTGCCGTGGACACGATCCCCGTTGCAGAGAGGAACTGCCAGATGAGCAGCAGGCCGACCGGGAGAAGCCAGGGTAAAGCGACGGAGCGCCAGATCGGAGCACGCGCGCGCAATCTCGATACTTCCGATGGACGCGCAACATCGGCGACCACCGTTACAACGGTTTCGCCGGCACGGTGGAACGGCTCCGTGCGATTGGCTGCGGGCGCCACCTTCGTATCGGCAGGCCTGGAAAGTAGCGACGCATCCGTCATAAATCGAACTTGCTCCGTCTCAGCTGAGACGGCGTCACCTTCGCAAACTCCGACGCGCAATTCGATGGTAGCAAAATTCGTATTTCGGTCGCCAGCACGAATGCCGTTCTACCGCGCGCAGCGTTTAGCAGAATGTCTTTTCAAGACGGCGATGCACCAAGCGATTTGACGAGCCTGAGAGGAGCGCTTCGAAAGTGAACTCGATTTGACGCTCGGCCAGGAACGACAGTCGACTAATTCTTGTCATAAGACAACCTCGATCGAGCACATTCGCGCCGAGACGAAATGGCCGTCGCGCTCATTGCTCCGATCCCGAGGCATTTGTTGCCCGTCTCCAGCGAAATTTGGAATGGCTATGTCTCTTCGTTTCACTTCTCCTAGGCAGAAACGTCGACCGTGCCGAAGTATCTCCATAGGACCGTGGGCCGACCGACGCCACGAATCATCAGGGGTTATCTATGACCGCGCGCTTCTTTTCGCTCTTGCTCTCCCGACGTCGGCTGTTGATCGCAACCTCCGTTGTTGCAGCGGTTACCTTGACGGCGATGACGGGCCTATCCCCAGCTCGAAGTGCCGGCGCTCCGCCAAATGGCGGTGACATCACCTTCCTTATCGATTCGCTCGGCGGCACCTGGATTCCAAACAACAGCTCCATCTCCAGCTTCCAAGGCCACATCTGGGGCCACGTGGCCGACAAGCTCGTCTATGTCGATGCTGATGGCAAGGTTAGTCCCTGGATCGCTGAAGGCTGGGAACAGAGCAACGACGCCACCCAGTTCACCCTACACCTCAAGAAGGGTGTGACGTTCTCCGATGGCACCGGACTCGACGCATCGGCCGTCATCGCCAATCTGGACATCTGGTACGCTGGCCGGAAGAGCGAGGGCATCAACCCGGTTGGCCTCTTCCCGAAGACCTATGACCGCGCCGAGGCCGTCGACGCAACCACCGTGAAGGTCTTCTTCAAGGCGCCGACACTCGGCTTCATTCCGACGCTCGGCTATCACGGCTCGATTCTCATCTCCCCAAAGACACTCGCGCAGCCCCCAGCCCAGCAGGCCGACCTTGGCAAGACGTCCGGCAGCGGGCCGTACGTGGTCGCCGCCTGGAAGGAGGGCGACTTCGTCAAGCTGGTCAAGCGCAAGGACTACAATTGGGGTCCCGCCGCCGTCGGCCACACCGGCCCGGCCTATCTCGACTCAATCACCTACAAGATCGTGTCCGAGCCATCGCTGCGGGTCGCGGCGGTTCAATCCGGACAGGCCGATGTCGCCTACAGCCCCTCGCCGCAGGAGCTGAAATCTCTCAAGGACGCCGGCTTTACTACCGCAACCCCGCGCTATCTCGGCTTCGTCAATGGCCTGGCGGTCAACACCAAGCTGGAGCCGTATAACGATGTGAAGGTACGCCAGGCGCTCCAGGCCGCTATCAACCGCAAGGAGATCATCGACACCATCTATACGCCCGACTGGAAGCTGGCGACGTCCTTCATCCAGAGCAACGTCCCCGGTGCGACCGATCACAGCGACCTCCTGGCCTACAACCCCGGTAAGGCCGAGAAGCTGCTCGACGAAGCTGGCTGGGTCAAAGGGGCCAATGGCATCCGCACCAAGGACGGCAAGCAGCTGTCGCTCACGCTTCACTCCAACCCCTACCTCGCGACGGCGAAGTCGATCGACGAACTCATTGCCCAGCAGCTCGCCAAGATCGGCTGGAAGGTCACCATTCGCGCCTATGACGTCGTGACGTTCGGCGAGAAGGTCCGCTTCGGCGGTCCGGCCGTGCCGGCCTATGAGGTGACCCGCAGCTTCATCGATGCCGGCACGGTCGCCAGCATCCTCACCGATGCCAACAATGGCGAGAACTGGTTCAATCTCGGCGACAGCGACAAGAAGCTCAACGAGCTGCGCGACAAGATTGCCGCCGCCGCCTCTCTCGAGGTTCGCAATCCGCTGCTCGATGAGCTGCAGACCTACGTCCTCGAGCAGGGCTACTTCATTCCGCGCACGCAGATCGTCCAGCGGATCTACGTGCAGTCCCCGAGGCTCAAGGGCGAAGTCTACAACGGCATCGCCTACGCCAGCTATTACACGGCCACGAAGGGCGAGTAAGGCGCCATGCGAGCGAATAGCGCGACGAGGGCGCCGGCATGATCAATGCTTACCTTGCCTATGCCGCAAAGCGCCTCTTGCAGGCGCTCGTCGTGATCCTGCTCGCTTACGTCTTTACGTTCGTCGTCGTCAGCATTTTGCCGGGCGACCCCATCACGAACGTCCTGCGTGACCCCCAAAACGGGTTCAGCGAGGACGAGATCAAGGCGATCATCGCCGCCCAGGGCCTGGACCAGCCGATTCCGGTTCAGCTCTGGACGTCGCTGTCCCATTTCGTCATCGGCGACCTCGGCCTGTCGATGCGGTCCAGCCGACCCGTCGCAACTCTGATCGCCGAGGTTCTTCCCTCAACGCTGATCCTCGCCACCGCTGCGTTCGCGATCGCGCTGCTGCTGGCGGTGACGATCGCCTATGGTACGCAATTTCTTCCGAAACGATTCGGCCAGGGTTTGCTGCGCGGCTTCCCGTCGTTGTTCCTGTCGGTGCCCAATTTCGTTATCGGCCTGGTGCTGATCCACGTGTTCGGCTTCCAGCTCGGCCTGTTCCGCGTGATCGCGCCCGACAGCTTCTGGGCGACCTTCTTCGCCGCGGTCGCGCTGGGCATCCCCGTCTCCGCGCGGATCGCCGAGGTGCTGATCGCGAACCTCGACAAGGAGTCCGAGCAGGAATACGCGGCGGTCGCGCGCGGCCGTGGTCTGACGCAGATGCGCCTATTTGCAAAACATCTGCTCAAGCCGTCTTCGCTCCCGGTCGTCACCGTCATCGCGCTTGCCATCGGCGAGCTGCTCGGCGGCTCGCTGATCACCGAGACGGTGTTCGGCCGCACCGGCATTGGCAGCCTGGTACAGCGTGCGGTGAGCACGCAGGATTTGCCGGTCCTGCAGGCGGTTGTCTCGCTCGCGGCGGTCGTGTTCGTGCTGGTTAATTTGACCGCAGATCTCGTCTACCCGCTGCTCGACCCGCGCGTGAAGCTGATCGGTGTTCACAGGGTCCGCCCGACCACTGCGGACGACAGCGCCGCAGCGATATCCCCGGCGGTGACGCCATGACCCTCGCCTCCTTCTCCTCCACCTCGCGCGTCACGGCGATCGGCCGGCTGGCAGCTCTTCGCGTGCCGCCGACCGTCGCGCTTTCCTTCGCGGTCGTCGCGATCGTGATTGCCTGGTCGCTGGCGCCAGGCTTGTTCACGAGTCATAGCCCGATCGCCGGTGTTCCCGCGGAGAAGTTGCTCAGCCCGAGTGCCGCACACTGGTTCGGCACCGATCACCTTGGTCGCGACCTCTATACCCGCGTCGTCTACGGCACGGCGTCCTCGGTGACGAGCGCTCTCATCGCGGTCGCTATCGCCGCCGTCACCGGCGGCCTCATCGGCCTGCTCGCAGGCTTCCTGGGCGGCTGGGTGGATATCGTGCTCGCTCGCCTCGTCGACGTGCTGCTGGCGATCCCGAACTTCCTGCTGGCAGTGATCGTCGTTACCGCGATCGGTTTCGACACGACGAACGCCGCGATTGCGACCGGCGTCTCCGCGGTGGCCGTGTTCGCGCGGGTAATGCGCTCGGAGGTCATCAAGACCCGGCAAGCTACTTTCGTCGAGGCGGCGTTCCTGATGGGCGGCTCGCGCTGGCATATTCTGCTGCGCCACGTGCTGCCGAACGCATCGCGCTCGGTGCTCCCGCTCGCGGTCTTGCAATTCGGCCTGTCGATCCTGGTGATCGCGAGTCTTGCCTTCCTGGGCTACGGCGATCCGCCTCCCGCCTCCGATTGGGGTCTGTTGATCTCGATCGGCAAGGACTACCTCAAATGGCCGTGGTTGGTGTACGCGCCCGCCTTCGTCACGATCGCGACCGTCCTCTCTGTGAACAGGATCAGCCGATGGCTGCGCAAGACAGACTGACCGCCGACGTATTCACACGCGCAGAGCTCCCCGCGCCAGTGCCGCTACGCTCGCTTCCGCTGCTCCGGGTCGATGACCTCTCGGTCTCCTACGGGCCGCACGAGGTCGTGACCAATGTGGGGTTCGAACTCGGCCGCGGCGAAAGCCTCGCTCTCATCGGGGAGTCCGGCTCCGGTAAATCGACCATCGCCCGCGCGGTGCTGCGGCTGCTCCCGAGCGGCGGGCGCGCCACCGGCCGCGTTGCTTTCGACGGCCAGGAGGTACTGGGGATTTCCGAACGCGGCTTCCGGCCTCTGCGAGGACGAGCCATCGGTTTCGTGCCGCAGGATCCCGCCAACTCACTCAACCCGGTGCGGACGATCGGTGCCCAGGCACACGAGGCAGCAGCGCTACTCGACGAGTCGGACAAGGCCATCCGCAAGCAGCTCATCCTGGAGACGTTCGCCGAGGTCGGACTCGACAATCCGCAACGCGTCTACGACTCATATCCGCACCAGCTGTCCGGGGGCATGCTCCAGCGTGTGCTGATTGGCCTGGCGATCCTGCCGCGGCCGGCACTGCTGGTTGCGGACGAGCCGACCTCCGCGCTCGACGTCACGATCCAGAAGCGCATCCTCGACCTGCTCGCGCGGCTGCAGCACGATCTCAAGATCAGTCTGCTGCTCATTACGCACGATCTTGCGATCGCCGCCGAACGCGCGAACTCGCTGGTGGTGCTCAAGGACGGTATCATCCAGGAAGCCGGCCGAACTGCTGCCGTCTTCTCCTCGCCGGCGTCGGCCTACGCAAGGAAGCTGCGCGCCGATGTCCCGGCGCTTAACCCCGACCGTTACGCCGCGCTGCGCGACACTGGCTTATCAGCTCTCAAGACCGGTGCCGGTGCGACGCCGAAGATCGAGGTCAGCGCCGTCACGAAGACCTTCACCGTCGACGGCAAGACGCTGACGGCCGCCAGCGATTTGTCATTCACCGTTCCCGCCGGCACCACGCACGCGCTGGTCGGCGAGTCCGGCTCAGGCAAGACCACAGCGGTCCGGCTGCTGCTAGGCCTCGAGCAACCCGACAGCGGGACCATCGCGGTCGCCGGCGAACCAATTACCGGTCGCTCGCCGGAGGCATTGCGCTCGGTGTGGCGCCACCTTCAGCTGGTCTATCAGAATCCGTTCACCTCGCTCGACCCGACCTGGACGATCGAGCAGCTGGTGCGCGAACCGCTCGACCGTTTCAGGATCGGAACGCGCAAGGAGCGCGACGAGCGGGTTCGCGAGGCCCTGGCCGACGTCGGGCTTAGCGAGCACCTCCTATCCCGCAAGCCCGCGGCCCTGTCGGGCGGCCAGCGCCAGCGCGTGGCCATCGCTCGCGCACTCGCGCTCAAACCCGATGTGATCGTGCTCGACGAGCCCACCTCCGCGCTCGACGTCAGCGTCCAGGCCGACATCGTCGAAGTCCTGCTCTCGCTACAGGCCAATCTCGGCCTTACCTATGTGTTCGTCTCCCACGACCTGGCGCTGGTGCGCCAACTCGCCCACACCGTCTCGGTGATGCACCGTGGACGCATCGTCGAGCATGGGACCGTCACCGACATCTTCGACGATCCGCGGCAGCCCTATACAAAGTCCCTGCTGGCCTCCATCCCTTCAGGCGTCACCGACACCGCAGATGCGCCGCAGTTGCGGCCTCGGTTGATCATCGCTGCCGAATGATCGAAACAGTGTCGCTCATTCGTCATCGAGCGCGAGAACGGCGAAGCTCGCGAGCCAGTGTTCGCCCATGTAATGCTCGGCGATATGAGGAAGGCCTGCGGCGAGATGTTCCTGCGCGGCTTCCTGAGCAATGGCGCGACAGGGGTCGGTTGCGGGCAACGCATTGCCGAGCGAACGCCAGCACCAGGCCCGACTGAGATTAAGTCCGTCGAGATGGGCGATCTTGCCGTCCGTGCGATCGCTGACCGACGCAGGCCGGAACAGCGTGGCGGGCTGCCGCTCGGACAATCGCGGCAGGAACTGACCGAACCAGGGCAAGAACTCGTTCGGCGGCAACAGGCGCCGCATGCACTCGGCCTCGATCAGGGCCGACGACTGGAAATCATCGCCATTCGGCTCACCCCAGGCCGGGCAATCGCGATCCTCGCCATACCAGCGCTGGCCGGTGTCGCGCAGCAGCTTCGTCAGACCGTCGTCCTTGCTGATATCGGCGTAGTCGGCGGCCATGCGCAGGCCGAACGCGGTGTTGAAATGTGTGCCGACGCGCACTGGATATGTCGCTCGCGGCAAGAAGTCGCGAAAGCGTTGCACGATGACCTCGGTCAGCGGCGCGAGATTGCGACCCCAGCGGTCATCGGATTGCAACGCTAACTCGGTTGCCAGCTTCAACAGCCAGGCCCAGCCATAAGGCCGCTTGAAGCCGCGGGCAGTCGGGCGAGCGAAGTAAGCACGCTCGGCGGCGACCTTGTGGGCAATGAACTGCGTGTCGAACAGCGCGCGAATGTCAGACGCCGGCGCAAAATCAGGATAGCGGCGCAGCAGTCGCGCCAGCATCCAGTAGCTGTGGACGCAGGAGTGCCAGTCATAGCTGCCGTAGAAGATCGGGTGCAGCTGGCTCGGCGTGCGGGCGTCCGCCGGTTCGGCCAGCGCGTGGTCCACATTGTTGGGATATTCCCGCCTGACATGGCCGAGCGCGATGCGGGCGAAATGCTGGGCGTGATCGAGGGTGAGACGGGGCGTGGTCACGGTTTGGCCTTCCCAGTGTTCCGCCCGATCAATATCTCGATCAGGCGCGGCAGGAGGTAGATCGGAAATTGCGCAGCGGCGAAGTATAGGGCCATGCGCGGCGAGGCGGCAGCACCCAGCGCCGACCAGACCAGGCCGACATTGCGATTGCCGAGGATGAGGCCCACAGTCAGACGCTGGCCCAGATTGCCCGGCAGCAGCACGGCGCCCGCCGCTTGAAGGGCAATATTACAGGCAAAGGCAAGCCCGAGGCACAGCGTGGCGGCTTGCACATCGGCGGCGATCTGCGCGCGAATGCCGGCCATGGTCGCAACGGCAAAGACGAGGAGCGCCGTGACAATGATCCCGTCGACGACCTCGCCATGGGCCGCCAGCATCGAGGCCGCATGCCGTCGGACCAGGAACGCCACGCCTTCAGCGCTGCCGATCAGCAGCGCCAGACGCAGCGCAAGCTCGAGCGCGCTGATCTCTAGTCCCCCGAACCAGCCCGCCAGAAGCGGCACGGTGACCGGAGCCAGCACCATAGACAACACCGTCACCACGAGCGGCACCGCGCCATCGAGCCCGAGCATACGTGCCACCGCCGCCGTTCCGCTCGATGGCGGCGCCGACACGGCGAGCACGATTGCAAGCGCGAGTTCCGGACCGAGGTTCAAGACGCGGCCGGCAATACCGACCAACAGCGGGCAGGCAACCATGACGATCGCGGGAAGCAGCACGGAGAGTGACGGCCGCCGCAGCGCGGCGATGACAGCCTTGCTGTCGATCCGCAATAGCGTTCCGAGCACGATCAGGAAGATCGTGATCGGCATCAGTGGGCGCGCCAAATCCGCGAGCGCCGGAAAGGCGAGCCCAAGCAGCACGCCGAGCGCCAGCAATGTCGGTCCGCGCGGGATGAGGCGCAGCAGTGAGGGTCGCACACGCCTCGTCCAGTCATGTCGTCTCCGCCAAAGGACCACATCTCACGACATTCTTGAAATCGATTATTGCTATATCTATCATTGCTCAGATGAATTTAGCTTCCGTCGACCTCAACCTCCTGGTCGCCTTCGAGGCGCTGATGGAGGAGCGCCACGTGACCCGCGCCGGCCGACGCATTGGCCTCGCGCAACCATCGATGAGCAGCGTGTTGACGCGGCTGCGCGCGCTGTTCGCTGACGAGCTTTTTGTGCGCTCGGCCTGCGGCATGCAACCGACGGCCAAGGCACTGGCGCTGACCCAGCCGATCAGCGACGCACTGGCACAGATCAGAGGTGTGCTCGCGCCCACATCAGCATTTGATCCGGCAACAGTCAGCCGCCGCCTGTCGATTGCCGCGACCGATTATGGCGACCTCATCGTGGTGCCGGCACTGGTTGAGGCGCTGCGACGGGAAGCTCCGGGGATCGATCTCGTGGTGCGTCCCATCATCGATCCGGCCGCGAGTGTCGCGAGCCTCGAGCGCGGCGACGTCGACGTGCTGATTGGCGGCCACCTTCCCGCTTCCCCGCGTATCACAAGATGCACGCTCTTCAAGGAGACATTCGTCTGCATTCGCGACGCCAAGCGCGCGAGGCGCAAGGCGCCGCTCACCAGGGATGAGTATGCGCGTCTTCCGCATGTGCTGTTCTCATCCGCCGGCGGCGACGGACTTCCTAGCGCGATCGACACGATGCTGAGCCGGCACGGACGCAAGCGCCGGACTGCGATCACGCTCGCCCACGTCGTCGCGGTGCCATTTGCAGTCGCCGGAACCGATCTCGTGGCGACCATGGCCGAGCGCATCGCGCGCCGCTTCGCGGCCGCCGCCTGCGTATCCGTCGTTGCTGTTCCCTATGATGTGGAGCCATTCACTATCGACCTGCTCCACTCCCGCCGCGCCATGGCCGACCCGGCGCTGCGCTGGTTCATCGAATTGGTCAGTCGTGTTTGCAAGGAATTCTGACAAGATCGTCCCAGAAAATTGTGCTTCGACAGAGCGTCGCCTCCCTTATTCGCCGAGTAAGAGAATATCGCACCTGTCTGACAATCAACGCATTTGAGCCGTAGAACCAAACGCAGTTCTGCGACGTTGACCGAACGACCAGACACGGGGGCGGCACGATGGGTCCGGAGGGGCGGCACGCGATCGTCATCGGCGGAGGCGCCAGCGGCGTCCTCCTCGCCTTTCAGCTCCTGAAGACCAATCCATCTGGTCTCCGCGTGACCCTGATCGAGAAGGGGGCGGAGATCGGACGCGGGCTTGCCTATCATGCAGGCAATCCCGAACATCTCCTCAATGTGCGCGTGACGAATATGAGCGCGCTGCCCGACGATCCCGAACATTTCTGGAACTGGCTGTGTGCACGGCCGGGCGGACCGCTTTGTCCCGATCCCTATTGCTTCGTTCCAAGGCAAACCTACGGGGACTACCTCGCCGATCTGATCGCGCCGCTGAGATCGCGCGACGGGACGCGAGGTCTGACCATCGTGCGCGGCGAGTGTGCGGCGATCCGAGAAAATCCGTCCGACGTCGCTGTCACCCTTGCAGACGGAACATGCATCACCGGGAGCACGGCCATTCTCGCGACCGGCCATGATGCCGCAGCCCCGCTGCTGGCGGGCCATGCCGACCCTTGGGCCCCTCCCGCCGACGCCGGCATCGACACGGACGCCACCGTGCTGATCCTGGGGACCGGTCTTTCAATGGTGGACTATGTCCTGTCGTTGCTGCGCCACGGCCACCAGGGGCCGATCGTCGCCATGTCGCGGCGCGGCCTGTTGCCAAGAGCTCACCGACGCGTCGATCCGATGCGCTTTGCCGAAAACGAGATTCCGTTCGGCGCCGAGATCGGGCCGCTGTTGCGCTGGTTGCGTCGACGGGTCGAACTGCACGTCGCCGAGGGCGGCGACTGGCGCGGTGCCATCGACGCGATCAGGCCTTTCACCCAGCAGCTTTGGCAAGAGCTGTCCTTGAGCTCCAGGCGCCGTTTCCTAGAACACGCCCGCGCCTGGTGGGATGTCCATCGCCACCGCACTGCGCCGGAGGTCGAGGCGCGCATTGCGGAGGCCCTCGGGACGAAGCGTCTGACGATCATCGCCGGCAAGCTCGCCAACATCGCGCCGAACCCCGGCGGCGCGCTCGTTCTCTATCGCAGGCGAGGCCAAAGCGAGACATCCGAGCTGCAAGTCGGAGTCATCGTCGACTGCACCGGCATCGTTCGGGATCCCGGAGCCAGCACCAACCCGGCCGTGCGCAGCCTGCTCGACGAAGGCCTTGCTCGCATCGATCCATTGCGGATCGGCATCGACGTCACACGCGACTGCGCGATCATCAATCGCGACGAATCTCCCTCTCGCCGTCTCTACGCCGTCGGCCCGCTAACGCGGGCCGCATTCTGGGAGATCATTGCCGTTCCCGACATCCGACAGCAATGCGCGGAGTTGGCTGGGCGGCTCCGCGCGTCCGAGATTCCTCTTGTTTGAGCATGACCTTGTCGGAAAACCGCTCCACACTTTTCGCTGGCGCGGCCCTTCGGGTCCGGATGATGCTCTAGTTGAACAGATCCGGCTCCGCCTCGGTGATCCAGTCCCACAGCGGCTGGAAGCTGAAATAGCCGCCCTTGTGCGTACCGACCTGCCGCGAGGTCAGGCTGGCGATCTCATGGGGGATCGGTTTTGGCGTGCCGGCGGCCTCGGCTAGCAACTGCGCGCGCGCGGCATTATCCATCGCGATGTACCACCACGCGGCCGCCTCGATGGTCGGCCCCACCGTGAGCAGGCCATGGTTCTGCAAGATGGCGGCCTTCTTCGATCCCAGCGCCTGCGCAATCTTGCGGCCCTCTTCCGCCTCCAGCACGACGCCGGAGAACGGATCGAACAGCACGTGATCCTCGTAGAATGCGCAGGAATCCTGCGTCAGCGGATCGAGCAGGCGGCCGAGTGCCGACCAGGCCTTGCCATAAGTCGAATGGGTGTGGGCCGCTGCGATCACCTCCGGATGCGCGGCATGGATCGCCGAATGGATAACGAAGCCGGCCTGGTTGATAGGCTTGTCGCCAATGAGGATGTTGCCGTCGTGATCGACGAGCTGAAGATCGGACACCTTGATCTGGCTGAAATGCTTCGAGAGTGGGTTGATCCAGAAGCGCTGGGGATATTCCGGGTCGCGCACAGTGACGTGGCCCGCGAGACCCTGATCGAAGCCGTAGCGCGAGAATAGGCGGAACGTTGCGGCGAGCCGTTGCTTGCGGTGCAGCCGCTCCTCCTCGAACGACGCTGACGGCGTGCGCTCGACCAGGGAGTATTTCTTCGGCTTCTCGACAACCTTGTTCATTGTTGGGGTCCTTTTCTAGTATTCGAGGTTCTTGTCGAAGACGTCGGCCAGCGCCACGCCATGCGCATAGGCGTCGAGGTTGACCAGCGTCTTGTCGGCCAGCCGCTTGGCATCCTCGCCACCCGTCCATGAAACGTGCGGGGTCAGGACGACCTTGGGATGGCTATAGATCGGATGGCCCTCGGGCGGCGGCTCGGGGTCGGTAACATCGAGCGTCGCGCCGGCAATCCGCCCCTCGTCGAGCGCCCGCAACAGGGCGGTCTGATCGACGATGCGGCCGCGCGCGACGTTAATCAGATGCAACGATTTCCTGGCCCGTGCCAATACGTCGGCATTGATCAGACGTGTCGTCTTCGTTGTCGCCGGCAGCGCGAGGACGAGATGATCGGAGACCTCGACCAGTTGCTCGATGCTGTCCACGGGCTGGATGCCCGGGAGTAGATATTGCCAGGCCGACCGTCGGAGAACCTTGATGCTGACGCCGAACGGCTTGACCCGCGCGACCACGGCGCGGCCGATCGCGCCGAACCCTGCGATTCCGATCGTCTTGCCGCTGAGCGAGCCCAGCGGGGTGATCTTCCATTGCTCGCGGCTGCGAGGCCGAATGTCGTGGATGCGTTTTTCGAAGGCGAGGATCGCGGCAAGGACATATTCTGCGATCGGATCGGCCGAGATGCCGCGGCCAACGGTGACCACGGGACCGTCGAGCAGCCACCCCGGAAAGAAATCGAATCCCGTCGATGCAGTTTGAATCCAGCGCAGGCCGAACGGCCAGCCCGCCGGCTTGCTCGCAGGTGCCTTGTGCCAGCCCGCCAGGGGCCGCGTCAGCAGCACGTCGGCCTCCGGAGCAATCTCCCAGGGCGCGCGATCAGCGGGGTGGTCGATGATCAGCGGACGCGACCAATGATCAACGAGGGCGGCACCTACTTCCGCACCGAACTGATTGACGATGATTGGCGATCGAACGCTGGTGGATGCGCGCCTGGTTTCGATTCGGGGAGTGTTCATGTCACGCGTTCATGATAGCAATGAAGCATACATGCTAGGTGCTCGGCGCAAGATAGTCTTTTCAAAGATGACCGGCATCCTGCAACAACAGGACGAGCCGCCTCGGCGAGGCATAACAATTCGTCTCTGCGCGTGGCTCGCAGGCCGCAAGTGCGACAGCGCATGCGGCTTGACATTCGCGCGAGCGAAGAGATGTTGAGCCGTAATCAAGGAGATCGCTCATGAAAGTCCTCAACATCCTGACGCGGCGTTACCTGCCGCTGGAGGAACTAGATGCGGCCGTCGCCTTCTACGAGACTCTGATCGGTCAGAAGGCGCGTCTTCGCTTTGATTATCCTGAATATGATCTGAGACTGGCGCAGGTCGCATCGATCCTGTTCGTCGCCGGAACCGAACAGAGCCTGAAACGGTTCACCGCAACGCACATGACGTTCATGGTGGAGGACATCGAGGCTTTCGCAGCCCATCTGCCGACAGTCGGTGCGACGGTCCTGGAAGCACCGAAGCCGGTCCCCACAGGTCGAAACATGCTCGTGCGCCACCCGGACCAGACACTCGTCGAATATGTCGAACACAACGACAAGCATCCGGCGGACGTGCTGCCTTCGACCTCACGCTGATCCAGTCGGCCGGGCGGCACACGCGCTCAATGAAAGGCAGAACTCTTTTCGACGCTCGTCGCGAACGACTCGTGCTGCCATTGCCGATCAGGGAGACGACTGTTTCGACGTAGAACAGACTTCCCTGGACGTCACCGTGAACGATACAGCGTTTTCCGGAGTTCAACGGTCGCGGCTTTGCCTGCACAGGTTCGACACGCGCTGTAGATAATGGATGTACACCTCGCAGCACTGAGAACACACTTCTTCACCGAAAGACGATTGGAGAAGAAAATGTCTGCCGAACGCGGTCCGGTCAGCGCGATTCTTTCGAAGATCGCGCCGTGACATCAGTTCACTGGACCGGCCGCCTGATTTCCTGAAAGTGTGGCTTTAAGCGGGCCGGAAAACGGCATGTACCGGCCGATCGAACGAAAAACTGAGAGACACAGAATGATTGCATCGAAGCCTTTCTACGCAGCCGCGCTCGCCCTGATCATGGCGGCAATTGGCGCAGATGCCGTCCGCGCCGAGACGGACCAGCTTCGCATCGCCCAGCAATTCGGCATCGCCTATCTCCCGCTCATCGTCGCCAGCGAAAAGGGACTGATCGAGCAGGAAGCCAAGGCGCTCGGCATCGCACCGCCTAAGATCGAATGGCTTCGGCTTTCCGGCGCAGCCGCCATGAACGAAGCGCTGATTTCGGGTGGCCTCGACTTCGCGACGGCAGGCATCACGCCGATGATCCTGACCTGGGACAAAACGCGGACCACCGCCAAGATCATCGGTGTGGCTTCTTTGGGCTCGATGGCCAATATCCTCACCACCAACAATCCGAACATCAAGACGCTGGCGGATTTCACCGAAAAAGACCGAATCGCACTCCCCTCGGTCAAGGTCGGCTTCCAGCCAATCGTCCTTCAGATGGCGGCGGACAAGGCATTCGGCAAATACGACAAGCTCGACGAGCTAACCGTCAGCATGCCCCACCCGGACGCGACGGCCCAAATCCTCTCGGGACACTCCGAGATCACGGCGCATTTCACCTCGCCGCCGTTCTCGCAACAGCAATTGGCGAGCGGCAAGGTGCATCAGGTCCTCAACAGCTACGACGTGCTCGGCGGTCCCCACACTTTTAACGTGGTTTATTCCACCACGAAGTTCGTCAACGACAATCCGAAGACGATCCAGGCGTTCGTCCGCGGTCTCGACCGCGCCAACGAATGGATCAAGGCTAATCCGAAGGAGGCCGCCGCGCTCTACATCAAAGCGGAGGGTTCGAAGCTCGCGCCAGACTTCGTCGAGGGCATCATTCGCGACAAGGACGTCAATTTCACGACGGCACCGGAGGGAGCCCAGAAGTTCGCAGATTTCGAGGCCAAGGTCGGTTTGATCAAACAGGCCCCAGCATCGTGGCGGGACTTGTTCTGGTCAGGCCTCGGAGAGAAGCCTGGAAGCTGACATGAACGTGGCTCCGCGGCTGACCGGTCTCGTCGGCGAGACCGCATCGCCTACCCTGCTCGAGCTAGATCACATCAGCATCAGCTATCCGACACCTGACGGCATCCTAACAGCGGTCGAAGACGTCAGCTTCAGGATGTCGGCCGGCGAACGACTGGTTCTGCTGGGCCCGTCGGGCTGCGGCAAGTCCACATTGCTGCGTGCCGTCGGCGGCTTCCTCAAGCCAAGTGCCGGCGAGATTCGCATGAGCGGCCGGCGGATCGGGGCCCCGGGTCCCGACCGCATGACCGTGTTTCAGGAGTTCGATACCGCCCTGTTCGTGACGCATGGCATCGACGAGGCGATCCGCGTCGGAACCCGTATCCTCGCCCTGACGCCGCATCCAGGGCGGTTGGCCGCAGCGTTCGATGTTCCACCGGAAACCCGTACCCGCGGCGCAGCAGGTTTCGCCGAGTTAGAACGGCGGATCCAGGAGACCGTCTTTGCCGGCCCGGAGATCGATCATGTCTGACATCGCGGCGCCAAATCTGGTTCGCGCACCAGCGCTGCGGCGTGCACTCGAGGGAACGCCCTGGCGGCGCTTCGTCATCCTCGCCGGCTTTGCTCTCGCCTGGGAGCTCTATGCCCGCTGGCTCGACAACGCGCTTCTGCTGCCAACCCTGGGCGCGACGCTGTCGGCACTGTGGTCGGCTATACTGTCGGGCGAACTGCCCAATCGCGCATTGACCTCATTACGGGTTCTGATCACCGGCTACGCACTAGGCGTTGCCGTCGCCGCTGTGTTTACAACGCTTGCTGCCTTGACGCGCTGGGGCAACGAGGCCCTTGGTCTCTTGACGTCGATGTTCAATCCGCTTCCCGCCATCGCGCTGCTTCCCATCGCATTGCTATGGTTCGGTGTGGGAACGCCGAGTCTCATCTTCGTCATCGTTCACTCGGTTCTGTGGCCGGTCGCCCTTGCCTGCCACGGCGGTTTTCTCGCCGTCCCGCCAACTCTGAGAATGGCCGGTCGTAACCTCGGCTTATCAGGCGGCCGTTTCGTCGTGGAGATTCTGGTACCCGCGGCCTTTCCCCAGATCTTGTCGGGCTTGCGGATCGGGTGGGCTTTCGCCTGGCGCACGCTGATTGCGGCCGAACTGGTTTTCGGCGTCAGCGCTCGCTCCGGCGGAATTGGCTGGTTCATCTACACCAGCCGCGCGCAATTGGAGACCGCCAGCGTCTTCGCCGGATTGCTCACGGTGATTCTGATCGGCCTCCTCGTGGAGGGCGCGATCTTTCGGAGCCTGACACGGATCACGGTGCAGCGCTGGGGACAGATTCAAACCTAATACGCGGCCCTATCGGTCTCGTCTCGATGTGCGTGCTGCCGCCTTGCTCTGGTGCGTCATTCGTTCGGCCCGCGCGGCAATCGCAGCTTGTTTGTTTTGCGTAGACCTTCGCCACTCGCTCCGCCGAGCCGCGCAGTGCACGACTGACCAGCCAAAACGGTCGTTCGCATTCGTGGTGAGGACGTCGAGCGAATAGCACGAGGCGCTGGCGGCGCGCGGACTCATTCCAAAATTCGCTGATCGCGATAGTTTTGCCGCCCCCGTGAATGCAGCACGGAGCCGCCGCGCGGTTCGACGACGGGTAGCTCCGCGAGTGCATTCACAACATGGTACACGGTTGGAAGGTCCGACCAAGCCGCACGGTGAAAACGAACCGCGCCCTCGCCGCTCAGGTGCCGTTCGACCGTTCGGTCAGGGTCGGCAGCCGGCGTAAGCGTCACCTGCCGCAGCTCCCCTTCACCCCAAGCGCCAGTTCGTGGCATGTATTTGAGCATCAGCGTCCCGTCGGAAGGATCTTTCGCTCTGCCATAGGGCGCATCGTGCAGGTCCGAGGCCGCAAGATCCAGGAAGCGAAAGCCCATCCAGCCGGCCGCACAAAGCTGCACGCCATCCCAACGCCGCGGCTCGGCGATCTCGGCATAGAGCTTCGGATGACCGACCTCGTCTCGCCCGGTGATGATGGGGTCGGATGGTTTTCCCAGACGACGGCGAGGAACCGGCCTACGGCTTCGTCCCTGATACCCGTGAAATGCACCGGCCAACCGACCTGAATCATGGTGTAGCCGCGTCCGGCCAGCCAATCGATTTCCGTCATGTAGTGGAATTCGACAGTGACGACAGACTCGCCCCCAGAGCGAGAAGCCCTCCGGCAGGTGTCGTTCGAGCCGCGCGCCATCGATCAAAAAACTCGCCGCAACCGAAAGACGACGTGGGCTGCGCTTGGGATCAGCGGCCACGTCAAACGGCAATTGCCGTGGTCCGGGCGCCGGCCCGAAATGAGACGGCATTCGATAGATGCGCCCGGCTTCAAAGCGATAGCTCATCGATCGCCCGCCCGCGGCAGGGTATCGAGCAAGGGTCGGGCCAGATGCAGGATCTGGTAAGCGGCACCGGCGCTCTCTCTGTCCAGCTCATTTTCTGATAGCAAGATCCGCGTGACGGTCCAGTTCTGCGCATCGACGCTGACGACGGCAGCGACCGAACCGGGCTGTTCGGCAGTCGCGCGATTGTGCTCGATCTCGGCGGCGAAGGCCGCTGTGAGATCGGCGTCGATCGCAATGCTGCGCTCCTCCCTGTAGGCGAAACGCGCAAACCGTCCGTTGCCTCGGCGAGCGTCAAGAGCAAAACCGGGCTCGATCTCTGCGCGCCCGAAGCTGTCCGTAACGATTTTGTAGCGGCCGCTCACCAGGAAATCGCGGAAGGCTTCGTCCTGTCGCCAGAGATAAAGCGACGAATAGCTGCTGGCCGCGGCACCGAAATGCCCACTCTCGCGCAGCAGGAACGCCTTGAAGCAAAGCTCGGGCACGGCGTCCCACAGAGGACCGCGCTGCCTCGCGCGATCGCGGATGAGCGCGACGTCGTAGTCGGCCGGCAATCGGTGAGAACAATAGGCAGTGATCATCGGTGCATTTCCCATCGCGTGGATCCGAACACAATGCAGCTTAGCCAATTGTTGATCATTGGAAAACGTCATGAAATAATGTTTCAATGATTATGAAATCGAATGATAGTTCATGAAGACGCTAGACATAGAAGCTGTGCAGGCGTTCGTCCTCACTGCTGATCTGAAAAGCTTTACCCGCGCGGCAGAAGCGATGGATAGCACCCAGTCTGCTGTAAGCCTGAAGATCAAACGGCTGGAGGATGTGCTCGGACGCAGGCTCCTCGAGCGTACGCCGCGCCTGGTTCGGCTTTCGGCGGATGGAAGCGCGTTCCTGCAAGCCGCGCGGGTGCTGATCGATGCGCATCATGGTGCGATCGGCTGCTTCGGCATCGAGCCGCGTCGGCTCGTGGTCGGCATCAGTCATCACATCGTCGGCGCGGAACTGCCGCTCCTGTTGCGGCGGATGCGCAACGCCGAACCGCGACTTGTGCTCGAGATCCGCGTCTCGAGCTCGGCCGATGTTCTCGACCAGTTTGATCGCGGCGACATCGATGCGGCCGTGGTCTTGCGTCACGCCAGCCGACGTCGCGGCGGCGAGGTCATCCTCGAAGAGAGCTTCGGCTGGATGGCCTCGACCGATTTCGAGCATCATCGCGGCGAACCGCTCCGTCTTGCTGCCCAGGCCGACCCTTGCAGCGTGCGCTGCATGGCGGTGGACGCGCTCAACAAGGCAGGCATCGCTTGGAACGAGATATTCGTCGGCGGCGGGGTCGCGACCATCGGCGCGGCCGTCGCGGCCGGTCTTGCGGTCGCGGCGCTCGGCCGCAGGGTTGCGCCGACCGGAACCATCGACATCGGAGCACAGCTCGGCCTCCCGCCATTGCCATCTCGCGACGTGGTGCTCCATGCGAGCCGCAGAGACCATGAGACAAGAAACGCGCTGAAAACCCTTACGGCTGCAATCCGGGCCACGGCGGTTAGGCCGTAGCCATCTCGACCACGATGCGCGCTGGCTCTTACCAACAGCCGATATAGATGCCTTTGAATCGTTTCTCGAAAGACGCCTTCACTGGGGCAGAGTGATAGGGGTCGCCAGGCTGCTTGATCCAGGGCTTGTCGCCACTTCGGGCGGTCGACGCCGCATCGTTTCAGTGGCCAAACAGCAGATAGCTGCGATCAATGCCGCGCTGATCCCTCGTCTCATCAGTCCAGCCGACCGCCCTTCGGTAGCTGCCAAGCGTCGCATTCTGTTTCAGAAGGGCGAGATCGACCTGCTGCGGCACGTCCGCAAAGGGCGAGACGAACAGCGCATCCTCGGGACAATAGAGCTCGCAGAGGAAGCAGGTCTGGCAATCGCCCTGGCGGGCGATCACCGGAATCCCGTCGGTCTTGTCGAAGACGTTGGTCGGGCACACATTGACGCAAATATCGCAGGCCGTGCAGCGCTCGGCGTCGATAACCTCGATCATTCCGCAGCCTCCGCATAGGCCGTGTCAGCATGTGCGCGCACCGAGGTCCAAATCTCGTCGAGCCCACCGGCCGTGATGTATTGGCGTTGACGATCGTCCTGATCCGGAAAATCGTCCCGCCGGTGCATGCCACGGCTTTCCTGTCGTGCCAACCCGGATCGATACATCCAGCGTGCCGTCGCCAGCATGGCCGCGCCTTCGCGCGCCCGAAGCAGGTCATCTTCGGCCGCCGCGTCCGCCTGCGACGCTTCGACCCAAAGCGCATCGAGGCGCTCCAGCGACGCAGTCAAACGCCCCGCCTCGCGGAAGTAATTCAGCTCATAGGGAAAGACTTCGTCCTGAACCGACTTTGCGAGCGCTGCCGGCTTATACGCCCGTTCGGAGCGCGGGCGTAGCGCAACAGTCCCGGCCGAAGAGACAGTGCGCCTGGTGGCAACCCCCACTTGTCGCGCATAGTCGGCGGCGCCCTGCCCGGCGAACGTGCCTGAGGATATTGCCCAGGCGGCATTGTGGCTTCCGCCGCCGGTAAATCCACCGCAGATCAATTCGCGGGTTGCTGCATCACCTGCGGCGTAGAGCCCCGGCACGCTTGTGGCGCAGGTGTCGTCGACGATCCGAAGCCCGCCGGTGCCGCGCACCGTGCCCTCGAGTCGCAAGGTGACGGGAAACCGATCGGTGAAGGGATCGATTCCGGTGCGGTCGAACGGCAGGAAGAAGTTCGGCTGCGAGGCCCGCATGTCCCGCCTCACAGTCTCGTCTGCCTTGTCGAGCCGGGCGTAGACTGGCCCCTGCAACAACGCGCGAGCGATGGCCGAGCGCCCGCCCTTCGAGGCTGCACCAGGGACTACGCCGCCATCCTCATATGTAAACGTCGCCCAGCCATAGAACAGCGTCTTGGTCACCGAGCCAAAGGCGGGTGATATCGCGTATGGATTGGAGAACTCCATGCTGGTTAGATCGGCGCCCGCTTCCGCAGCCATCAGATAGCCGTCCCCGGTCAGCACGTTGGAGCCAAGTGTCTTACTGAGGAACGCGCAGCCGCCGGTAGCGATCACTACCGCTTTGGCACGTACGGTCCAGCGGTCGCCCTTCTGGCGGCGAAGTCCGCTCGCACCCGCGACCGCACCATCATCGTCCACGAGCAGTTCAAGCGCTGGGCAATGGTCGAGAATAGTGACGCGAGCCTGTTTGGTGCGCTTGCGCATCAGCCGCATATATTCGGGACCCTGCAGGGAATTGCGCTGCGGCCTGCCGTTGTCATCGACCGGGTAAGGATAGCCCCAATCGGCCAACCGGTTGCTCTGCTCATAGGTGCAATCGAGCACTCGCGTCATCCAGCGCCGGTCCTGCAGATAACCGCCCATCTTCTCGCGACCAGCCATCGCGGCTTCGCGCAGCGCAGGATCCGGATCGATGTACCAAACGCCGGTGCCGGCTGCCGCCGTCGCACCCGAGGTGCCACAGAATCCCTTGTCGGCGAGCACGACGCGCGCCCCGCACTCGGCCGCGCTGACTGCCGCCCAAGTCCCTGCCGGTCCGCCGCCGATCACCAGGACATCCGCGTCGAACTCAACCGATCCGACCGGCGTTGACGCGCGTTCGGTGCGATAGTGTCGATAGGTCATGGATCATTTCTCCGTACGCAATTGCCCGCGGCGGCGCGCAGCATGCGGACAGGAAGGTTACGCGATCGAACGCTGCTGGCAATTTCAGATATTGACGAAGACTTGGGTAAAGCTTTCCCAGTGGCCGCTGGCGAGAGAAAATTTGTGCGGGCTCACGCACGCACTGCCGAGCCCAAGAATCCTCTGCTTCCCTGGAGTTGAGCAGCGATCGACGATTCGGCGATCGCGGGCTGCGACACCTCCAGGCGACACCTTCGTCGGTGGCGTGGCCTGAATAAGTCCCGCCACGACGAACGTCGCTCGCGGCCCGGACGCCCCACATCGTCGCTCACGTCCAGACACCGGAGCGGCGATCTTCCACCCGCTTGGCCTTGTGGGTGGCGCGCGGTAGCGAGTCCGGCGGCAGCACCCTGACAATGGCGGAAACGCCGGTCACTGCGCGAAACTTACGCGCGAACTGATCGGACAGCTCCTCGACATGGCCGTTGTAGCCGTGACGACACTCGATCTCGACCGTGAGTCGATCGAGATGATCGACGCGCTCGACGATGAGACGGTATTCCCCCGTGAGTTCATGGTCTTGACGCGCCACGGCCTCAACGTCGCTCGGAAACAGGTTGACGCCCTTGATGATCAGCATGTCGTCAAGGCGGCCGTGCACTCCGTTGAGGCGGATTGCCGTGCGTCCGCAGGCGCACGGGTCCGGATTGAAGCTGACGATGTCGCCGGTGCGAAAGCGCACCATCGGTCGTGCCCGCTTCTTCAGCGTGGTGAGCACCATTTCGCCGCGATCACCAGGCTTCACCGGCTCGTCACTCTTGGGATCTAGCACTTCGACAAGGATGTGATCCTCCGCCCAATGCAGACCGTTTTTGTGCTCGCACATACCGGCGCACGATCCGAAGATGTCGGAGAGTCCGTAATAGTCGTAGACTGACGCCCCCCACAATCGCTCGATGCGATCTCGCGTCTCCGGGATCGATCCGCCCGGTTCACCGGCGACGAAGATGCGCCTGACGGCCAGATCCTTGCGCAGGTCGTAGCCTTCCTTTACGGCGGTTTCCCCGAGATACCAAGCATAGGACGGCGTAGTCCAGATCACGGTGGCCTGGAACTGCTTCAGAATCTGCAGCAGGCGCTCGGAGGGGATCGTGCCAGCATGGATCGTGAGCGCGCCAAGTTTCTGGGCGCCAAGCACGCAGGGCCCACCGATGAATAGCGAGAAGTTGAGCGAATGAACGTAGCGGTCGGTTGGACGCATGCCAGATGACCAGAACTGCCGCGCTTCATAGTCGATCCACTCGTCGAAATCTTGCGCGGTGAACGGCGATGCCGTCGGCACGCCCGTCGAACCGGACGAGGCGGAGATATAGACGATATCGCGCTCGGGCACTGCGACGAGATCGCCGAAAGGGGGCACGGCAAGCTGTCGGTCGCGCAGCACACGCTTGTCGATGAATGGAAAGCGCCTGATATCATCGAGGCTGCGGAGTTGGTCGGGACCGACCTTCGCCGCGTCGAATGCGGCACGGTAGGCCGGCGAGCCAGCGTAGGCATGCGCGAGATGGTCTTGCAGCAGCGACAGCTTGAGTTCGTCCCACGCTGCCCGGCTTTGGGTCTCGAGCTTGGGGTCCCAATACACTCGGTCGTCCGCGCTTGCGAAGTCGGTCATCATGATCTCGTGTGTCTGGTGGCACGCAGCGGCACCTTCAGTCCGCTCTGCGGGCTCGGGAGCATTTTACGCTCTCAATGACGGCCAGTGAACTCGATAATAGCTCGGCGGATCATTGAAACGGTGGACGCCTTGATGCGCTGAGTTCCCGTCAGATGCCCCCTCGAGATCTGCCAAACGCCTCGGAGCGAACGGGCTAACAGTACACTCGGCATCATCTGCCGTGGCAGTGAGGGATTGCGGCTGTCCTGAAGGTCTATGAGCTTAGACCGCGATCGGCACGAAGTGGTTGATGAGCACCAGGATCACCAGCGCGACCACACCGACGCCGAGGCTCCACCCGATCAGTTGCTTCTCGACGGGGAGCAGCGGTTCGCCGGCTTTGTTCGATTCACGCTCGAATTCTGTCTGTGACACGTCTCTCTCCTTTCACGGCTTTCAGCTTGCGAGCGGCGGCTTAACGCCGCTGAAGAAAAGCCACGAAATCAGCAGGCCAACCCAGATCACGAAGCCGAACAGACTCACGAAATAGACGGCGGCCAGCTTGCCAAAGCCCTGCTGCCAGAGCTTTCGGAAATCCGACAGCACGCCGATCGAGAAGAACGTCAGGATGAAGAAGATAACCCGGGACACGTTCGCTTCGCCGGCCGCGTTCGGCAACGCCTTCGCGATCTCGGGTGTCGTGCCGAGCGCGAGATAGAGCGAGATCGCGAACACCACGACGAAGCCGAGGATGAATTTCGCGAAGCGCTGCCAGATCTCGCCCGGTTTGGCCTTATCGGCCCCCTTGTCGATATAGTTCGTCCAGATGTAGCCGAGGATGAAGGCCCAGACGCCGATGAAGATGTCGATGAAGACCTTAACGGTCGCCGTCGTCGCCAGGATCCAACCAGGCTGATACTTGATGCCCTCGGCGGCAGCCCTCGCCGTGATCAATGCGTCCGTGATGCCACCACCGCCACCGCCGCGCCGTCAGTCTTGACCGCAAGGCCTATCCAGGCTCCTGCGACCAGCGGCTCCTGCCACAGGAAGGTCTGCGCCAGGAACGGCAGGATCAAGACCTCGACCACCGCGAACACCACGACCAGCGACGACACCAGGACCGGCACCGCCGGCCGCGCCCGGATCGCGCCGCCGGTTGCGATCGCAGCGGCGACGCCACAGATCGAGATGCCGGAGGCGAGCGGCACCGACCACTCGCGGCGGAAGCCGAACCATTTCCGAGCGACAAAATAGACCACCGCCCAATAGATCAGATAGGCCTCGACGATCGCGGCCGCGCCGCGGATCAGAATTGACGACGCAAGGTTTAGCCGGCCAGCCGCCGGTCACCGCCACGGTCGCGCCATTTGGAATCCAGGTCAACGGCTTGGCACCTGGCCCATTCAAGATAAATATCAAAAATGGTCGTTTCTTCAACAAGAGCAGCGAAGCCGAGGAAGCCGCGACGGTGCCTGTTGGGCGTCTCGGAGAGCCGCACGAAATAAAAGGACTGGCACTGCTACTTTCGTCCGGCGCTTCCAGCTACATCACCGGCACCGTTATTCCGATTGACGGTGGGAAGACAGCCGGCGGATAGGGCTGTCTTAAATGGCGAAGCGCGCATTTTGTGGATTCACATCGGTTGGCCGATTCATGGTTCGCACCTCGCCAGCAGGTTGTCTTTGACATCAGGGTCAATCCGGGCGTCATGTCCATCCCGGCAAGATCGGCGGACCTCGCCTGATCGGCGATCATCTGTTCAAGCGACGGCTGGCAACAATCCTTCTCCGTTAGAGGCTCGATTCGCTTGAGAAGCGATGCGCACCTTGCATCGCAAGTCTGGGATCTGCTGTCCTTCGACCAAGCGATGAACTCGAACAACAATCCCAGGGCTCGGCATCAGAGTTTCGATGCCGTGCCGAGACCATGGTCGCCGGGCCGCCCTAGGCTCCGCCTCCCACCGTGCCGACAATGACATCCTTGCCGTCGCGGATGGCTTGGTGAAGGAACGGCCTGCCCAGTAACTCGCCGCGTTCGTCGAACTTGAGGTCCTGGCCGGCACCAGTGAAATCGATGGACTCGTTTCTTCGGATGAGCGCCAGAGCTTCGGCACCCGTCGCCACCTTGGTGCCAGGCCCGTTCGTAACCGGGATGATCTGCTTGGCGAACTCAACAGGATTGGCGGATTTCGCCTTCTCTATGGCGACCGCGAGAACATTGATGGCATCGTACTGAAGCGCGGCGAACGGAAATACAGTGCCATCGGGTGCACCCAATGCCTTTACAAAGGCCTTGTATTCGGGCCTATCGAGTGGGCTGATCGGCTGCACATGCTCGATGCCTTCCGCAACTTCCTTGCCGACGTTCTTGACGAAAGCGCTGCTGCCGTCGACGCCAGCTGCGGCTGCAATGGTGAGCGAAAAGACCTTGCCCTTGTAACCGCCTCGGTAGATCTCCTTCGCGATCGACGTAAACTGATTGACGTAACCCGGGACAAACACCGCATCCGGGTTCGCGGCAAACACCTTTTCAATTTCGGCCCGATAGGAGGGCTGGTCGGGCTTGAATTCCACATTCGATATCACGGCGCCGCCGCCATCCTGGATCGTCTTCAGGAAGGACGGGATCATCGTGGCGACGAACGGATTTTGCAGGTGAAGCAAGCCGATCTTCTTATAACCTCCATTCAGGATCGCACGTGCGGCCGGTGCTCCCCAGCTGGAAGCTCGGGCCTGGAAGCGCCAGACCAGCCCCTTCGTATCGCCCTCCGTCACTTCGTCGGCTGAACCCAGTACGGTGAGGACCACGTTTTTCTCGAGCGTCAACGGCCGGACTGCCAAAATGGGCGCCGATCCCCACACGGCCGTAACGGCAACGACCTTGTCGATATCCAAAAGCTTACGCGCCGCTTTTACCGCCGCGGTCGCACTGGTTTCATCATCTTCGATGAACAACTCGATCTTGCGTCCGCCGAGAACACCGCCCGCGTTGTTGATTTCATCCGCGGCAAGCTTGGAGGCCTTGACGATATCGGCGCCGTAAGGCCCTCCGCCACCTGTCAGCGGTGCCAGAACGCCGATCCGGATTGTCTCGCCGGATTGGGCGCGTGCAAGCGACGATATAAACGGGGCCAGCGCAATACCGCCCATCAGCGCCCGGCGCGAAATCAGGTGATGCATGTCATTTTCCTCTTTTATAAACTGAAAAGTCGCTACTCGGCCGCCTCGCGCACGACGACGCCGTCCTCGATGTCAAATTGCAAGATGTCGTTGAAGCGGTTGAAGGCGCCGCAGAGCGCCGTGCGCCATGTCAGCTCGACGATCTGGGCTTCGCTGAAATGTTGGCGCAGCCGGACGAAGATCTCGTCACGAGTCTTGTTCCAGTTATTGGTGACGGCGATGGCGTATTCCACCACCAGCTTGTCCAAATCATCAAGTTCAGCGTGGTTATGATAGTCGAGCAGCCGCTCTGCCCCCTCTTCCGATACGCCCTGAATAGCAAGTTTGGGTGCATGGTGGGATACGCAGTATGTGCAGCGATTAAGGAGAGAGACCGTCACGAGCGCCAATTCAAGATACCGTTTCGGCAGCACGGCCTCCTCAGACAAGTCGACCAGCATGGACCAGATATGCTGAAAAATCGGCGGCCGGTGCGCCATGACCCCGGCCTGGTTCTCAAACGCACCGTAGCCGGTCATCTTGTCCCAAAGCGGCTGGAGGCTGGCGGGAATATCCTCTTTGGTCTTTATCGAAATGCGCGACATGATGGCGTCTCCTATCAGTGCGTGACGTTTGGATTGGAGGGCTTGCGGGAAGACAAGCGATATTCCGATGACAGGCCATTTGGCCTGAACATCAGCATGACGATGAGCCCAGCCCCGATCAGGACCAGCCGGAGCGAGGCCGCTTGCTGTGCAGAGAAATACGGCACGAAGTCCTTGAGAAACCGCGTTCCTTCGAGCAGCACCATCACGGTGCAGGCCCCGAGCAGAAGACCGCGGTTGGAGCCTTTGCCACCGACAATGACACTCATGAAGGCGTAGACCGTGACAAATCCCGCGAACTCGCCGGGATCGATGTAGGTGAAATAAAACGCATGCAAGGCGCCCGCGAGGCCGATAACTGCGCCGCCGATCGCGAAAGCCTTCACGCGCAACGATAAAACGTCCTTACCCAATGTGGCGGCCACGACATCGTCTTCGCGCACGGCGCGGAGGGCGCGCCCAAAGGGTGAGCGAATGATGCGATCGAGCAAAAGGTAGACAAGGGCGATGAGTGCGAGACATACCACGAGGAAGAAGGTTTCGTAACGCTCGCCGCCGACCAGTTCGACGAACGGCCTTGGGATGTCGCGGATGCCATTGGCGCCCCCTGTCAGCCATGTCTCGTTGTTCAACACCAACCGCACCGACTCCGAGAAAGCAAGTGTCGTAATCGCGAGATAGTCTTCGCGCAGCTTGATCGTGGCGAGCGACACCAGGGCCGAAATGGCCGCTGTCGCGGCAATAGCCGCCGCCGTAGCTGTTACTCCATCGACCCCTTGTTTCGAGAGTATGGCCGCCGTGTAGGCGCCTACCCCATAAAAGCCCGCCAATCCGAAATTGATCATGCCTGCCTGCCCCCACTGAATATTCAGCGCGAAGCCAAGCAGCACGGCCAAGGACACGAAGGTGAGGATTGCGACAAGGTATCCGATCATCGCCGAATCCTCGCAACGCCGAACAGTCCCTGCGGACGAAGCAGCAAGACAAGTGCAAGAACGACGAAGCTGATCCCCTGCCGGTAGGTCGTGGAGACCGCAAGAGCGGAGGTCTCCTCGACAACGCCGATGATAAGGGCACCGACGACTGCCCCAAACGGATTACCGATCCCGCCGACCACGGCCGCCGCGAATACGGAAACGAGGTAATTTGTTCCGATGAGCGGATCGACAATGCCATCGAGGGCGATCAGCATGCCCGCAAAGGCGGTCAAACCCCCGGAGATAGCCCAGGTCCAATCGACCGTGCGTCCTCGCTCGACGCCGCGAACTTCCGCCAAGTCCGGATCGTCCGCGATCGCGCGCATGGCACGTCCGAGGCGGGTGCGTCTCAGGAGCACAGCAACCAGGGCCATTGACGTGAGCGTCACGATCAGGATCACGAGTTGCTCATGATTAAGCCGTAACCCGTTCCACAAGAGTGGCCGGGCCACAGGCACATCGAGAGTGCGTACATCGGCGCCGAAAGCAAATCGAATAATGTTCTCGAGCACGAAGGCAACGCCCATCGAGGCGACCAAGAGCGTGATGTGATCAGCATGCCGGATGTGACGGTAGATTCCTCGGTCGATACCAACCGCGATGAGGGCCAGGGCTGCCGCCGCAATCGGCGCAGCCAGCAGGATAGGCGCGCCGAGCGAGGCGTTTACGGCATAAGCGAGGTAAGCGCCCATCGTGATCATCGCGCCGATGGAAAAATTCGCAAAATTGAGAATGCCATAGGTGAGTGAGAGCGCGATCGCGGGAAGCGCAATCAGCAAACCCGAGATCAGACCGTTAAGCAGCGCTTGCATCATCGCTGGTACCCTGCTGAAGGAGCTCGCCTCCTGCCTTTGTTCCTCCGAGGAACAGTGATTTCACCTTTGGATCCGACAGGAAGGCCGCGGCGGACCACGTGCCCTTGATTTCACCACCCGCCAGCAGCAAGGCGTCATGCGAAATACGCATCGCCTCAATCAGGTTCTGTTCGATCATGATCACCGTGACGCCGGTGCGGTTCACCGCGGCGACAGCGTCGAGCATCGTGGTGACATAGCGCGGCGAGAGACCGGCGGAGGGCTCATCCAGCAGCAGGGTCGAGGGTCCGGCAATCAGCGCGCACCCCATCGCCAGCATCTGCCGCTGCCCGCCACTGAGCGTGCCGGCCTGCGCTTTGGTGCGCGGGACCAGGTCCGGAAAGAGGTCGAGCACACGCTGCCGAGCTGCAGCAAACGCGCCGCGCGCGGCTTTCCGGTGAATGAACTCGAAACCGATACTGAGGTTTTCCTCAACGGTAAGGTTCTTGAAGACATTCCGCTCCTGTGGAACATAACCAAGCCCGGCTGCGGCGCGCGCGGGCGGCGACAATGCTGTAATGTCGCGCGTTCCTATACGAATTGTCCCCTGGCGCGGCCGCAGCAACCCTGCCATCGTTTTCATGAGGGTCGACTTGCCCGCACCGTTCGGTCCGGCGATGGTGGTGATGCGCCCCGGCTTTGCCTGCAAGCTTACCGTGCGGACGATGTCGGTTGCGCCGTAGCCCGCGGAAACAGACTCCAAGCGCAAAGATCCCGATACGCTGGTCATGCCTTTACCCCGAGATAGGCCTCGACGACGCGGCTATCGCTAGATACCTCGGCGAATGAGCCCTGCGTCAGGATTTTCCCTGCAGCCATGACATAGACATGGCGGCAAAGGGCCGCGACCACATCGAGATCGTGCTCAATAATTAGGAAGTCCACGCCTTCGTCCGCGAGGCCGCGAATGGTGTCGATCAGGATCGCTTCCATGGAGGGTGCGACGCCGGCGGCGGGCTCATCAAGTAGCACGAGCCGCGGCGAAAGCATCAAGGCGCGACTAATCTCGAGGAGCTTTTTCTGGCCTCCGGAAAGTGCCGATGCAGGCTCGTCAGCGAGGCGCCAGAGATTCACTTTCAGGAGCGCCCCACGCGCCGCCTCGATGGCCGCTTCCTCCTCACGGCGAACCCGGCGAGCTCGCGTAAAAATACCCGTAAGGGTCTCGCCCGTCTGATCGGGACGGGCAAGCAGCAGATTCTCAAGCACGCTCAGTTGCCCAAGCTCCCGGGAAATCTGAAACGTCCGCACAAGCCCACGGGATGCAAGCCGATGCTGGGGAAGCGTAGCAACCGCCTCTCCATTCAACCATACGCCTCCGCTGGTCGCGCGCTCGACTCCCGAAATCACGTTGAGAAGCGTCGTCTTTCCCGCGCCGTTGGGACCGATCAGGCCGGTAATACGGCCATGCGGCAAATCCATATCGACGCCCGCGACGGCATCGAGCCCGCCATAGGATTTGGTCAAGCCACGGATCACGAGCAGCGGATGCGCCCCCTCCACGCCGTCGGAGGATGCGCGGAAAGGTGTGGGGGCCGGTTCAGGAATCGTCCGAAACGCAAACCGACCGGACGAAGTCTCGACCGAAGCACTCATGCCGGAAGATTAGGAGGCTTTGGAGCGCGTAGCGCATGACCGCAAAAATAAAAAGATTGTCCTCCCTATCCTGCTCACCGCAGGTCAATCCTGTCGCGATTGCTGCCGAGCGGGATGGGCTTGTTTCACGCCATCTCGACGACTTCGCCGCTTAAGTCTGCAGATGGCCGCGAAGCGTTGCGGCGGCATAATCCCGCCGGAACACGCCGAGACGCTGCAGTTCCGGGACCACGCCATCCACAAAGGCAGCAAAGGAGTCGGGCAGGAAGGCTGGTGAGATCACAAAACCGTCCGCATCGCCGGAGGTGAAGATGTCCGCAAGCTCATCGGCAACTTGCCGCGGCGTTCCGCAAATCTGCGGCACGAGGACGCTTTGCCCGTATTTCCGGCCAATTTCGCGCAGGCTGAGCGCATTGTCCTTCGCGATCCGGGACGCCATGGCGATCAGGCTCTGGGTGCCGGTGCTGTGCAACTGTTCGACGGGCGCGTCGAGGTCAAGTTCTTTCAGATCGATGTTCGCATGGGCCGATAACGTCGAAAGTCCGACCAGCGGATTTACAAGGGCATTAGCTTGATCCCGCTTTTCGAAGGCCTCTTCGCGGCTGCGGCCGACGAAGGGCATAATGGCAATGAGCGACTTGCAACCGCCCTCGACACGGCCCGACCGGGCCGCTTCCTCGTGGATCGCCTGCGTCGATCGTCTCATGTGCTCACGCGTCGGCGCAATGTTGAAGATGACCTCGGCCCATTTGACCGCGAAGGCACGCCCCCGGTCGGATGCGCCCGCCTGGATGATGACGGGCCGCCCCTGCGGTCCGCGCGGGATATTGAGCGGCCCCCGCGATTTGAAGTAGGTGCCGACATGGTTCACGTAATGCACCTTGGCCGGATCGGCGTAGAGGCCTTTTGCCTGGTCCAGCTGCAAGGCGCCTTCGTCCCAGCTGTCCCAGAGTTTCGAGATCAGCTCCATGAATTCGTCGGCCCGGTCATAACGCTGATCGTGGCTGAGGTGGCTTTCCAAACCGAAATTGAGCGCCTCGCCGTCGTTCATCGAAGTCACGACGTTCCAGGCCACGCGACCATTTGAAAGGTGATCAAGCGTGCTGAACTCACGTGCGAGATGATAGGGTTGGTCGTAGGTAGTGGAGCGGGTCGCACCGAGGCCGATATGACGGGTTGTCGCCGCCAGCGCGCCAAGGATGGGCACAGGATCCATCCGCGTCGAATCCTGATCGCCATACCGGATACCGATCTCCTTGTCGCCGCCGAAGCGGTCCGCAATCGCGAGGCGATCGGCGAAGAAGATCAAGTCGAACTTACCGCGCTCCAGGGTTCGCGCCACCTCCGTGTAGTAGTCGAGGGAGAGAAACGGAACGGCGTGTGCGGGATTGCGCCAGAGCGCATGGCTGTGCGCGACGGGCCCGGCGATGAGAAAGCCGGCGAGACTCATATGACGGGAAGACACTAATTCACTTCCACCTAAGGGAAGCGCCACAGCTAACAAATCCATCTGCCCCTGGCGATAGGAGGCGCTTCCCGCCCGCAAAAAGGAAGTTCATTCTAAACATCTCCTATTTTCAGGGATAATTCGAGCGCCTTTACTAAGCTTAGCAGATCAACATGCCATGAGCTCTCATGCTCAAAGAGACCGAGGTCGCCGGTTGGAGCGCGGCCCGGCCATTTTACTCGGCGGCTATGGCCTCGGCGCGGTCTGCGGCATGCGAAGGACGGGCGACAACCAGCCCTTCCCTTGCAACGGTTTCTCCGCCGCTTTCGCCATCTCGGACTTCTTGAGTGAAGCGATGTTTTCGGCGGCTGCGTTGCCCACCCCTTGCGGACGGCTTCAGGGATACCTCGCACCGGCACACGTTCAACATTCCCGCCCCCACGGTAGGAACGTAGAACTTGGCTTCGAGGACTGGAGCTCAACCGCAGGACGAAAACTCGGACCTCGTATCCGCTTCTTGAATTTGCGAATGTCGGAGATGGTATCTTCGCTCTCGGTCTCCACGTGAAACGGCCCCGAAGCTTGTCAAGCTGCGCATCCAAGTAAATCGAAAGGACGTCCGCGATTGCGATCGTCGATGTGGCGGATTCGTCGCTCCGGGGTGTGCTTGGAGGTTATGTAATCCCTCAGTTTTTCCTCCGCGGCCGCAATCTCATCTGCAAGGCAGCCTGTGCCGACATCCCGGCCGTTGTCTCTGATGATCCAGGTTGCTTGGTGAGTGATCTTTCCGCTCTTGCTTCAGCGGTGGCCTTGAGCTGAAGTCTTGCCCCCTTGCTTCTTCGCGGCATAGCTCTCGCATCCGTTCGATATGAGCCATGCCCCATTTCAGCTTGGAAGATCGGCGTCGTTCAGCTTAATGTCTTCCGTCTTGCAGATCGCTTGCGATGAAGATTTTAACTTGGTCATGCGATTTTCGGGTCACGCGGTCTGACGGAACGCCAGCTCGGCGAATAGGCCGCCTCGATCGAGGAGTTCCTGATAGCTGCCTTCCTCGACGACCTTGCCGGCCTCGAGCACATAGATCCGGTCGGCGTTCTGCACGGTCGAGAGGCGATGCGCGACGACGATGCGCGTGGCGTCGAGTCGCTTCAATCCCTCGGAGACGATCTGCTGCGTACGGTTGTCGAGCGCGCTCGTCGCTTCGTCGAACAACAGGATTCGCGGGCGGCGCACCACCGCGCGCGCGATCAGCAGCCGCTGCCGCTGCCCGCCTGACAGCAGCAACGCGTCCTCGCCAACGAAGGTGTGCATGCGCATCGGCATCGCCCGGATGTCGTCGTCCAGGCCGGCCAGACGTGCCGCCTCCCAGGCATCCGCCTCGGTCAGGACGGCGCCATTGAGGATGTTGTCCAACAGGCTGCCGCTCGTCGTGCGGCTCGATTGCAGCACCACGCCCATCTGCCGGCGCACGGCATGCAGGTCGAGATTTGCCAGCTCCTGGTCGTCGAAGAACACCGATCCGCGCTCCGGTGTCTCGAAGCCGAGCAGGACCCGCATCAAGGTCGATTTGCCCGAACCCGAAGCGCCGACGATGCCTATGAACTCGCCCGGACGCGCCGAGATCGAGACGCCGCCGAGGACGGCGGGGCCGTCCGCCCGATAGCGGAAGACCACATTGCTGACTTCGATGCCGCCGCGCAGGTCATGCGTCGCGCCGCGGGAGCCGAGATTCTCAGGCGTGGCGGCGAGCAGCGGTGCGGCGCGTCCGTAGAGCAGGCGCAGCGAGAGCAGGGCAGGCAGGGCGCCTGCAAGCGCCAGGGTGGCGGACATGAATTGCCCGTAGGCGGCGTTGAACGCAACGAACCGGCCAATCCCGATTTCGATGCCGCCGAGGCCGACGATGCCGATCAGCAGCGCGACGGCGGCGGTGCCGAACGCAGTCCCGAAGGCGGAGAAGCCGGCCGACAGGCTGCTCTGGCGGAATTCAAATTCGCGCCGCTTGATGAAGATCGGCGCCCAACGGGCAAAGCCGCGTGCCTCCGCGCCGGCGACCTTCAACTTGTTGATGCCCTGGATCAGCTGCAGCGCCAGGGCCTGGAGCCGTCCCTCCGTATCGAGGGCCTGCCGCTTCAGGGTCAGCGCCCGCAGGTTGATCGCGATCATGACGCCGAGCTGGACGATGACGAGGGCGATCGCAATCAGAGCCAGGCGCCAATTGTAATACAGGATCAACGCGAGACTGGAGACCGAGAAAACCGACGACAGCAGCGAGCCGATCACCGTTCCGCTGACCGCGTCGCGCATCTGGTTGATCGCGGCGGCGCGCAGGGCGAGATCGCCCGAGGCGTAGTTGCGGAAGAAGCCGGCAGGGAGGCGCAGGAGGCGGTCCCACACCGCGCCTTCGAGATCGGTGTTCAAGAGTGTCGCGAGCCGCAGCAGCAGGAAGCTGCGCACGAGCTCGAACACGACGCCACCGAGGCCGAGTGCCGCGATGCCGATCGCGAGTTGGAGAAGTTCGGAGCGCGACGCCGCGGGGATCACGTTTTCGAGCAAGATCTCGGTTGCCACCGGCGTCACCAGGCCGAGCAGGCAGCCCGCGAGTCCAAGCATGAGCACGGCGGCGAGCATCGGCCGGGCAAGGGGAAACGCAAAGCTTAGCAGGCCGCGGCCGTTGATCGGCGCGTCCGGCAGGCGGCGCTGCAGGACATAGCCGTATTCGGCGAGGTCAGCTGCGGGCTGCGCACCGACGCGCCGGCGTCGGCCGTCCTCCCAGATGTGGTAGCCGCCGCGCCAGCCCGTGCCGGCGATCAGCGCAACGGGTGCGCCGTCCTCGCGGCGAAAGCCGAGCACCGGGTGGCCGCCCTGGCGCCACCAGCCCGGCTTGAGCCGGATTCGTCGCAGACGTATCCCCGCCCAGGCCGCGAGCGCCGCCAGTTGGCGCCCGCTCGGCGGAGTGTTGATCTCCGCAGCTTCCGGTGGCGGAGTCGAGGGCAAGGTGATGGCAGCCGCCTCAGCGACAGCGCGGAAGGCCGCGGCGAGCGAGTTGTTGCGCGGCGCCCCGACGATGGACCGGGTCACAAGCGGCTCGATGACCGCAGCCACCACAGTGCGGTCGCGGGTGGCCTTGCCGATGATCAGCGCCGCTTCTTCCGATTTCCGGTCCGCGTCTGCCGCCGCCAAAGCGCGAGCGAAGCGCTCCTGGTGGCCGAGGATCGCACGCGCAAGGCTTCTCTCGGCGGCGAGTGCGGCGCTGGTCCGGCAGTCGATCGTGGCGCCTTGATCGGTGGCGATGCCACCGCTGGCCGCGCTGACCGGGATCGGCGGAGTGCCAGGGCCGTCCGGCCCGGCCCCGCGGAGGTCGGTCAGGATCGTGCCCTCGGCGATCGTAACCCAGAGCAGTCCCTGCGCCGGCCTGACGACATGGCCAGGTTCGAGCCAGGTGTCTCCCTGGTCGAGAACCGCAGGCGAGCCCGAGAGAGGCGCGCCAACGGTGCGGATCGTCCGCTCGATCCAGGCCTCGGCAGCCCCGCCGGCGCTGGCTTCGCCGTCATCGAGGCTCGCGAGGAAGGCGTCGATTGCGAAGGTCGACAGGTGGGCGGCCGGCGCCGGGAAGGCGATGAGCCGCATCTCGGCGGCGCCTGATGGCACCGTGATCGGCAAGGCGATCTCGCCGCGCCCAAGTGTAACGAGGCGCCGCCGGCGTCCCGCCCGGCCAGGCCAGTCGAGGTAGAGATCAGCCGTTCCGGCCTCAACTCGGAGGCCGCATGTCTCGATGATCACGGCTCCGCTGCGATCGATCGGCGCCGCGTCCGAGACGGCGATCCGGCGGGGAGGCTCATGCAGCACGGAGCAGCTCCGTGTAGATGCCGGCCTGCCCGTAAAGAGCTTCGTGGGATCCGCGCTCAACGATCCGGCCGCGGTCGAGCACCAGGATCTCGTCGCAGTCGCGGATCGCGCTGAGGCGGTGGGTGACGAGGATGATGGTGCAGCCGCGGCGACGCAGATTGTCGAGGATGGCGGCTTCGGTCAGCGCGTCGAGCGCAGAGGTTGCTTCGTCGAGCACGAGGATGCTTGGCTCCAGCGCGAGCGCGCGTGCGATCTCTAGCCGTTGGGCCTGGCCGCCCGACCAGTTGCTGCCGCCCTCGCTGACCTCGGCCTCGTAGCCGCCGGGGCGCGCGGCAATGGTCTCGTGCAGTTCGGCATCGCGGGCGGCCTCGACCATGCTGCGCTCACTCACCTGCGGCTGCCACAGGGTCAGGTTTTCGCGCACGCTGCCCTCCATCAGGACCACGTTCTGGTCGACATAAGCAATCGAAGCGGTGCGCACGCTCCGTGGGACCTGGCCGGATTCCCGCCCATCGAAGGCGATGCCGCCCGACCAGGGATCGGCGAGGCCGACCAGCAATCGCGCGATGGTGGATTTGCCGCTACCGGAGGCACCGACCAGGGCGATGCGCGCGCCCGGGGCGACCGCGAGGGAAAAGCTCTCGACCAGAGGCGGTTCGAGCGGATTGTAGCCGTAGGCCAGATCACGGATCTCGATTGCGCCGGACAGGCGGAGCGACGCGTTGTCGTCCACCAGCGTCACCTCAGCCGCATCGGAACGCTCGAGCGGGTAGCGCAGCACGTCATCGACGCGCTCCATGGCGACGCGCAGCTCGCGCATTCCGGAAGCAACGCCGACGAGGCCGTTCACCTGAGAGAGGAAGCTCGACAGCACCGTCTGGAACGCGGCGAGGGTGCCGACGGTGATCAGCCCGTCCACGGCGCGCAGACCACCGACGCCGAGGATCGCCGCCATGGTGAGTGCGCCGAGCGCACGCGGGATCAGTCCCAGCAGTTGCAGCGGCACTTGTGCGCGATGGACCGCATTCATGGTCCGGGCCTGAGCGTTGGCCCAGCGGTTCAGGAAGTCGTCCTCGGATGCTGTCGCCTTGAGCGTCTCGATCGACTGCACGCCGCTGATCGAGAGGCTGCCGAGCACGGCCTGCTCACGCATCACGGTGCGTGCGGCGTTCTCCTGCCGCCGCGCGATCAGCCGCGTGAAGACGACATTGACGAGCGCGAGCGCCAGTCCGATCCCGGCCAGTACCGGATCGTAGACCGCCATCAGGGCACCATAGAACAGGGCAGCGAGCCCAGTCACCAGCAGCGCCGAAACCTGGCTGCCGATGAGGTCGCAGGCCCGCTCCGTCGTCGCGAGCCTGCTCGCGACGTCGCCTGCGTAGCGCTGGGCGAAGAAGCTCGGCGACAGCCGCATCAGGTGCCAAGTCAGACGCAGACCCAGCGAAACCCCGAGCTTCCATTGCAGGCGCGCCAGGAAGTATCCCTGTAGCCAACTTAACAGGCCCCCCAAGAGCGCCGCGCAAGCGAGGCCGAACAGGAGGGGGCGGATCCAATCGGTGAGGTGACGAACCAGTATGTCGTCGACGAAGATCTTGGTCGCGGCCGGCACGAACACGCCGGGCATCAGCGCGGCTGCGCCGGCCAGCACCAGGAAGGCGACCGCGCCACGCGAGGGGGCGAGCTGATCGCGCACCGCCTGCCAGACATTCGGCCGCGCGCCGGACGGCTGGAAATCGGCACCCGGCGTCATCTGCAGCATCACGCCGGTGAAGGCGCGATTGAACTCTTCATGGGTGACCGTGCGCGGGCCGGTCGCCGGGTCGTTGAGGTAGACGACCTTGCGGCCGATCCCTTCCAGCACGACGAAATGATTGAATTCCCAGAACAGGATTGCGGGCAGCGGCTTGCCGGCAAGGTTGGCCGGCTCGGTGCGCCAGCCCTCGGCCTCCAGACCGTAGCGGCGCGCGGCGCGCACCACATTCTTCGCCTTGCTGCCGTCGCGCGAGACGCCACAGGCGACGCGCAGCTCCTCGAGCGGCACCCACTTCCCGTGATATGCGAGCACCATCGCGAGGCAGGCAGCGCCGCACTCGACGGCCTCCATCTGCAGAACGGTCGGAACCGGCCTGCGGGAGGTGCGCGGAAAGCGCGTCAGGAAATTCCTGCTCATAGGCCGACGAACCGCCGTAGTGCAGGGATGAACAATTCGATCGGATTGCCAGACTTCACCGTGACCTGCCCTTCCAGGAGGGTCGTCGAGGTGAGCGCTATCTGCTCGCCGCGCTTTGAGGTCCAGGCATAACTATCGGGTCCATGAGCACCGGGGTTGATCCGTACGACGAGCTGGAGCGGAGGTCCGGCTTTGGTGAAGAGACGGGCGAGGTCGGGATTGCCGAGGCGTTGGGCCAGCGCCGCCTCGTTTTCCGGGCTCTCGTCGACCTGCACGACAGTGCCGACCAGCGTCCCATACTCCTCTTTCTTGGCAACCGAGGGCGACAGGCGCACCTCCATGCCCAGCTTGACTTCCTTGCCGCTATCGGCCGGCACATAGAGCAGCGCATCAAGCCGCGGGCCGCCCTGTTCGATCACCATCAGTTTCTGGCCCGCGCTGACCAGAGCATGGTCGCCGGCTTCGTTGGTCGTGATGATGCCGTCGGCCCGCGCCACGATGGTGGTCGCCAGATTCTCGCTTAGGCGCGTCTGAGCACGTTGCCCTTCCGCGTCGCGGAGCTGTCGGTCCATGGCGGCAAGTTCCTGGTCGGACTGGCGACGCAGAGACAGCAGTGAGGCGTCAAGAGAGAGCAATTCAGTGCGAGCCCGCGAAATCGATTCGCGGGCAGCGAAGAGTCGCTCGCGGGCTTCGATCACTCTCTCGGATGGTGTCAGTCCTTTGGACTGCAGGAATTCACGTTGCTCCAGCAATCCGTTGAGTTCGCGTACTCGCGCCTCGCCGAGATCAATCGTCTCCTGCAGGGCATCCCGTTTGCGCCGGGCGGCGACTGTCTCTTTCTCGATGTGGTCGTTAAGCAGAGCGGCGAGCGCCGCGCGCTGTGTCGTGAGTTGATTGACGCGGTCATCCACGTCGGCGATGCGGGCGGCGTCCTCAGGTGCACTGAGCCGGGCGAGCAACTCGCCCTTCTTTACGGTGTCGCCGCGTTGGCGGTAACTGTCGAGCCAGCCTGCCTTGGGCGCGTAAACGCTGACGAAGGCCCCTCCAGCCGGCACGAGCAAGCCCTGGCCGCTAACTGTCGTGCGATAGCTGCCGAAGATCGACCAGCCCAAGCAGCCGCCGACGATGACGAGTGCCGTACTCAGTGCCACCCAGCCGAGCGGTGAGGTGACGCGCACCATCTCATCGAGCTGCTCCGGCCCCACCAGCCCGTCGAGCGCTTCCTTGCGAAAGAGAGTGGTCGTCATGGGAAAAGCTCTAAGGCTTGAAAACAAATCATCTCGGAACGCCACGACACCGAGTTCCGGCCGCCCCTACGCTCTGCTGACGCATGCCTTGGTTCGTCGCAGCGGCGTCCACTAAAGAGATCGCGCTTGAGAACCGTGCCCGCTCTGGCTGAACTGGACACGGCCCTCCACAGCTGGTTATCTTGTCGTGGATGAACTGCTAGGCCCCGCCACTAAGTCCGTCGGAACAGCTTTCTCCGGCGGCCTCGCGGCTTGGATCAGTCGCTCGAACCAGCCTCCGGCGACAACACTGGCAATTTTGGTGATGGTTCCGCCGACTGCCGCCCAGTTCACCCCTCCGTTAACCTCGTTCAGCATGGCGTCGTCGAGCTTCGTCTCGCCGCGGGAGGCATCGGACTGAGCCGCGACGAGCCGCTGTGCCGCCTCGAATACGTTCTGAGCCTCGGCTTCGCTGATCGTCACGCCCCGAGAAGCTGAATAGGCGACCAGCTCTCGCGGCGTGGCGACCTTGGCATTGAACCGGGCGGAATCGTCCGGATCGTTCTGGACGGCGAGAGCCATTTCCCGGAACGCTTTGAATCGTGCTGCGTCCGAGAAGCCGCAACTGTGATCGGTCAAAGAAGCCTCCTTGTCATGTATCGCTCTGCACGCATGAGCCCCGATAAGCGCCGCGGGTATAGACAGAAGGTAGAATTGCAGGCCCTAAATAAGCGTGAACTGTCGCTGACCTTTCCCGCGTGGCCCCCAACCGAAAGGCCCGCGGGCGTTGTCGTTTTGGGTGGCCTCCCTCGGGAGGGGCGGAAATAGCGGCGCCGTTCACATAAGGCGAATACATCAAAAACCAGCGTGTTGCTGTAAAGGCAGCCCGGCCTGCCGACGCGGCTTGTCGCCGGCCTGTTCATTCTGAAGCACATGCACAATCTCTCGGATGAGGTGCTGTGCGCCCGCGGGATCGAGGCCCCCCTATTACCAATACTTCTGCGGTGAGTTGAGCTTTTGCCACCGGCTGCCGTTCGATCGATCATCGATGCTGGCGCCAGCGGCTCGGCGAGGAGCAACTCGTAGCGCCGATCCAGGAAAGTCTGTTGGTGGCGCACAAAACTGGCGATCGGTCCCAAGGACCTGGAATGGGTGGTGGTCGATACCACAGTGCAGCCCAAGGCCGTTGCGCATCCGGCCGATGCGCGGCTGATGCATCGGCCATCACCAAGCTCGTCGAACTCGCTAAGCGCAACCGCGCGCCGCTGCGCCAGAGTTACTTGCGCCTGCCGAAGCGCGCCACCATCATGGTCGGCCGCTATACCCACGCCCGCCAGTTCAAACGCGCCCGGCGCCAACATCCGATCCCTCGCCGAAACTGTCCCGGCTCAAAAGATCGCTTAAATCAGCGCGCGCCCGCGTTCTTCACAGAGTACTACTTATTCCTCTTTGATTTTTCCGCGAGCGTATCCAATGTTTTCGCATACGGCTCGAATAATTTTCCGAACACTTTGCCCCAACTATCAATTGGGTGGAGAATTGATAGATTTAATCTCTCTGCTCCATTGACATTTTCTAATACTTCATCAGAAAGTTTCATCTCTTTACAATTTTTGCCAAATTCATCTTTTCCGTTATTCATTTTTTCCCGCCTCCCAGACGCGATAGCCGCTTCGCCAGCCGAGGTGACCTCAGTTACGCGTTTTTGTCCGTCACCGACATCATTCGCGATGATTCGGCCATCAATTCGCGACCATCTTGAGTAAGACTCTCGCTTCTAACGGCCATCCCAACGCCTTTCACGACGATTCCACTGATCATCGCGAAGATTCCACCGATCTTATAGGCAGTGCTCTTGGCCAACGTGCTTGCTACGCCGGCGCCCGCAACGTTGTCCAGTTCATCATCGGTCAAAGCAACCGAATTATCGCTATCTCTGGTCATGGTCGATAGTCCTATCTCGCAGGCTGGCTGAGTTGCAGCTAAACCCGCTTCTCTTAAGAGACACTTAGCAGGCCGTTGAAAAAATGACACTCGCCGCCGGTCGGTGATCATCATTCATTGGCTCCACGAGATTCGGAGATGGTGCGTGTGCGGCGGCGACAATCGAACGGGCAAGCTGTTCAGCTACGTTGATCTGGAGGCGGTCCACATTCGAGCCTTGACGGCAGCACTCCCGATCAAGCCTACTTTGACCTCGCTGCCGCTCCGCGCGGCAGCCTAACCCCGGCAGAGGCTCCACTTATCGATACGGAGATTCTGTTCAGACAACCCGGGACCAGCTCTCCTCGCCTATATGAAGCTGATCGAAGACGAGTTCGGAGACCTGCCGTTGGCAGCATTGGCGGATCGTCGGGCCCGCGGTGAATTCAAAACCCGGCGCGATTCCTTCGCCGCAACGCCACGCAAGGCAGACTACGCCTGGACGACGTTGGCGCGGCTCAGGTCGTTCGCAAAGGAACGCATGCGAACGAGGCGGCCGGCTTACGTGGCAGGCGCAAAGACAAGCTTTGGACCGAGCAAAACATAGCCGCCATACTCGCGGTCGCATCCGACGAGATCAAAGTGGCGTTGATCCTTGCTTTGTGGAGCGGCCAGCGACAGGGCGACCTTCACGCTTGTCTTGGTCGGTGTACGAGAGCCCCTATACCCGCGTTGCCACCAAGACGATCAGCGAGGGCATGAGCCTGCTGGAGTATGTCGCACCCAAGCTCAGGGAGGTCCGGCCGCTCGGCTGAGCCTAAGGCGTGTCGCGCACTGCGCGGATTGCGCCTATACGACCATCGCCTACAACTCCTGCCGCAACCGGCATTGCCCGAAACGCCAGGGCGCCGCCGCCAAGGACTGGCTCGCTGACCGCGAGGCCGACTTCTTGCCGGTGCCGTACTATCATGTGGTGTTCACGCTGCCGGCCATCGCCGACATCGTCTACCAGAACAAGACTGTCGTACGATCTGCTGTTCAAGGTCTCGGCCGAGACCATGCCGACGATCGCCGCCGATCCCAAGCATCCGGGTGCCCGCATCGGCATCACCTCCGTGCTGCAAACCTGGAGCTCGGCGCTCACCCACATCACCCCCATGTGCACTTGATCGTGCCAGGTGGCGGCATCTCGCCCGATGGCCTGCGCTGGGTGTCGTGTCGGCCGAGGTTCTTCCTCCCCGTAGGCGTGCTCTCCCGCCTGCTCCGTCGACTGTTCCTGGAGAAGCTCGTCGCCACGCACCACGCCGCTCGCCCTGAGCTTCTTCGGCGATGACGCCCATCTCGCCGATGCGCAATCTTTCGCGGCTTATCTCGCGCCGCTGCGCAAGACCGAGTGGGTCGTCTACGCACAGTAATGGCGAGAACATAACGCAACGATAGCGATCGAACTCGGACGAAATGCAGCAAAATCAACAAAGCTGACCAATAGGCCGCTTATAACGGTCTGGTTGCAGGTTCGAGTCCCGCCGGGCCCACCAGTGAAATCAATGATGGTGTACTCGAGGACGTCCGTCGAGCAGTTGATGGCGAATTTGGAACGCCGGCGCCAGCAAACGCGCTTCGGGCGAGCGCATCATACTGGCGACCGCGCGCATCCGCACGGGCACGACGCCCTGGGGCGCCGTGTCGCCGTTCCTAGAACGCCTTTTTCGTCTCCGGCCGGTGCTTGTTCGTCGGCACAAAACCCGACGGCTTTGCTTCGCGCGGTTGGCGCACCCAGACCTCGCGATTCGGATGCAGGCCGCCGCCGCGGGTGGCAGGAACGGCGGTGAGCCGTGCGCGGTGCAGCAGGCGGGTGTCCGCGTCGCCGCAATTCGGGTGGATGCCGTCGTTATCAGCCACCACCTTGTCCCATGCGGCTTTGCGCTGCCTGAGAACGGCAGGATCCGACAGCTCCGTGCAGTTGAGCTCGTTCTTGTTCAAATCCGCGACGATCTCGTCGCCGTCCTGAACGAGGGCGATCGGTCCGCCAAGGGCCGCTTCGGGGCCGACATGGCCGATGACAAGGCCGACCGATCCGCCGGAGAACCGCGCATCGGTCATCAGCGCCACCACGATTCCCCGCTCGCGACACAGCGTGGTGATGCGCGAGGTCGGGTCAAGCATCTCCGGCATGCCCGGAGCGCCGCTCGGCCCCTCGTAGCGCACGATGATCATGTCGTTGTTCTGGAATCGCTCGGGCGTCTTGTCGAGCGCGTCAAGCAGGTCCTGCTCGCCTTCGAACACACGTGCCTTGCCGCGGAACAGATTGTTTTCCAGTCCGCCTTCGACGCCGGCAAGCTTCAGGATCGCCGAGAATTCCGGCGACAAATTGCCACCGAGAACCCGCAGGCCTCCAGTCGGCTTATAAGGCTTGGCGACGGGATAGATCACGCTGCCATCGACGGCCTTGGTGCCGAGGCGCTTGACCTGCTGCGCCAGCGTTTCGCCCGTGCAGGTCATCACGTCGCCGTTGAGAAGCCCGGCCTCCAGCAATTCGCGCACGATCACCTGCACGCCGCCAACCTGGTCGATGTCGACCATCGAATACTTGCCGTACGGGCGGGCATCGGTGAGGACCGGAACGACATACTGCGACAGATGATTGAACTCGGCCGGCGTCATCACCTCATTCCAGAAGTCCGCAAAGCCTGCGGCGCGCGCGATCTCCGGCGCATGCAGGGTGACGTTGGTCGAACCGCCGACCGCCATTGCGACGATGACGGCGTTTCGGATGGAATCGCGAACCACGATGTCGCGTGGCTTCAGGTCCTTCGCGATCATTTGCGCGAGGTACTCGACCAGCTGGTCCGGGAATTCCTTGAGACGGCGGGGATCGTCGGACGGTGGCGCCACCATGTGCAGCGGCTGCATGCCGACGACACCGATGAATGTCTGCATGGTGTTGTAGGTGAACATGCCGCCGCAGCTACCGTATCCGGGGCAGGCATGACAGGCGATGTGATCGCGGTACTCGGCGTCCGGGTTGCCGGCGACCTGATAGGCGCTGACGATGTCGAGTTTCTCGCCGGTGTTCGGGTCGGTACCGGGATGGATCGGCCCATCCGACATGATGATCGCGGGCTGATTGTGCTCGAGGAGAGCGGCCAGCGTGCCGACCGGCGGCTTGTCACAGGCTACGACGGCTATGGTGCCGGCGAGACCGGTCGCGCTCAGATGCTCACAGAGCGCATCGTGAGTGACTTCACGCCCGATCAGCGAATAGCGCATTTCGCGGGTGCCATTGCGGATGCCGTCCGACGTCGCGATCGTGTATTCCGGCTGGACCAGGCGCAGCTTCAACTGGCCCGCGCCCTTGCCAATGCGGCTCTTGAGACTGTCGTGGATGGCATCGACCTTCGCCGTCACGCCCATGTAGCACTGGCTGTCGCCTTTGGTGCCGACCACGCCAACCGACGGCTCGTGGATCAGATCCGGATCGGTGCCAAGCTCTCGCGCAATCCCGATGGTTTGGGTGGAGCGGCCTGGATGCCGGTCGATGATGACGGCTTTCGATTTTGTCACGGCGAGATTCCTTCCAAGCAAACGGCTCTTTTTGATCGACAAATAGCGGGGTGCACCGGTGCGCGGGGATACGACCAAATTCCCTATAGCGGCGGCGGGCCGAATACGAGATTGATCGCGGTCGGCCCGTTCCAGGGCATACCCCCCGAAGATCGCCGACACAAGGATTGTTAAACCGTCTTGCGTTGAGCAACGACCGGCTGGGGCGGGAGGAATCGAGCCTCCGAACGGCGGAATTAAGATCAACTTGAATGACGCGTCACAAACAACAATAAACCTTGGGTATACCTAACTGCGGCCGCTGCATCGTTAGCCACCTGGATGCGGCAGATTAGACCATCGGGAGACACGGCCACCGAGCAGGCCAAGCTGGCGGGCCAGGATCGTGGTTCGGATCGTGTGATGCTGCTGTGGTGGGCCGCCTGGAATCACGCCGCTGGAAATGGCGCTGCAGATTGGCGCGACTTGGCTCGACGGCATGCCGAGCTGGCTCTTTAACTATCTCGATATCGAGCTGAATCTGCATCACGTTCTGAACGAACCAGGATCTTTCGATCTGGATCTGTGTCGGCGGCGTTGGCGCCGGCGGGTCGTCGCGAGGGCTTGCGCGGCTCAACCGGGCTGCGCTGGTTGTCTTGGCTCGCGATGAACAGCCCATGTACTAGGAACCTTTAAGCACACGGCAGGTTGACCGGCCGAGTAGGACAAGTGACGTGTCAAATTCTAGATACTTACACCGGAGGAGTTATGGCCAAGCGAGCGACATCCCGGCGGACGCGACAACCGAAGAAGCTGAGCGACCTTTTCCACGAGACCCTCAAGGACATCTATTTTACCGAAAACAAGATCATCAAGACCTTGCCGAAAATGGCGAAAGCAGCGCACTCAAGGCAGCTTGCGAACGCCTTCAACAAACATCTGCGCGAGACCCAGGGACAGGTAAAGCGGCTCGATCAGATCTTCCGGATGCTTGGCAAGCCGGCCCGCGGCAAAACATGCGAGGCCATCAATGGCATCACCGATGAAGGCGCTGAGATCATGCGCGACTTCAAGGGAATGCCAGCACTCGATGCCGGGCTTTTGGCCGCAGCGCAGGCGGTAGAGCACTACGAAATTTCCCGCTACGGGACCCTGCGGACTTGGGCGGAAGAACTTGGCATGGCGGATGCGGCGAAGCTGCTGCAGGCCACCCTTGCCGAGGAAGAGGCGACCGATCAAGCGCTGACAGAACTAGCCACTTCGGTGATCAATCTCGAAGCCGAGGAAGAGGAGGTTTCGGAAGCGGCCTAAAGCGCGATGGGGCATTGGCACGCGATCACGGGCGATTGGAACTAACTAGCCAGCCCGCCGATTGGACCGTTTTCAGGATTTGCCATGTCAAAGAGCGACACACTTCGGTATGGCGCGCCGGGCGATAGCGCGGTTCACCTCTGCGTTGACATGCAGAGAATGTTTGCGGAGGGCACCGAGTGGAAGATGCCCTGGCTTGAACGCGTCTTGCCAAACATCATCGCGATCACGTCCGCTCACCCCGAGAGAACCATCTTTACCCGCTTCATTCCCGCCCGGAAGCCCGGGCACGGCGTCGGCATGTGGCGGCAATACTATGAGCGCTGGGCGTCGATGACCATCGATCAGATCGGCCCCGACATGGTTGGCCTCGTCCCAGACCTTGCGACATTTGTTCCTCCCGCCAAAGTCTTCGATAAGCATGTCTATTCGCCATGGACCGGCAGCGACCTGCACGAGCAGTTGCGCGGCGCCGACATAGATACGGTCATCATAACCGGCGGCGAGACTGACGTCTGCGTTCTGAGCACCATGCTCGGCGCAGTCGACTGGGGCTTCCGCGTCATTCTCGTCCAGGACGCGCTTTGCAGTTCGGCTGACGAGACCCACGACGCGATGATGAATATCTACATGAACCGATTCGGAGAGCAGGTCGAAACGATCACGATGGAGACGCTTCTTGAGAGCTGGCATGGCGCGCAGCCGTGCTAGGGCCGAGAAACCAACGGAGGGCGGTCGATAGCTAAGGAATGGTTTGATGGCGTCCTCAAAGAGCAGACAGATAAGTTTGTCGGCGCGACAAGCTTTGTCAGCCCCCCGGCCAGGGGCCTGACGCACCAGACCGCGCGAGATAACAGGAAGATGAGATGACGAACCTTTTTAAGCTTCCGACCTGGGCCGGCGATGACCAAATCTTTGCAGTGATCGAGACTCCTCGCGGAAGCACCTGCAAGCTTGACTTCGATCCGAAGCTGCGCGTCTTTACGCTCGCCAAGCCTCTGATGGCCGGTCTCAGCTATCCGTACGATTGGGGCTTTGTCCCATCGACCAAGGCGCAGGACGGTGATCCGCTCGACGTCCTAGTGATTCACGATGCGCAATCCTATCCCGGCGTGGTCTTGCGGTGCAGACCGATAGGGATTCTCGAAGTCGAACAGAAAGGCAAGAGCAAGACGGAGAGAAACGATCGCCTGTTCGCGGTGCCCGACCGCACTCCGCTCGAGACCGATCTGAAGGACATCCGCGATCTTCCCTCTCGAGCGCACCAGGAGCTCCAGCAGTTCTTTCTCGCAACGAATGCGCTTGAGGAAAAGGAGCTTGAGTTCCTGGGCTGGCGCGGCCCCAACCAGGCCGTCAAGACCATCAAGCGGCTGTCCACATAAGGGCAAAGCGAGCGTCGAGGCGCGCCATGTCCTGTCGCGACCGAGGGTAAACGCCGGAATTTAGGCGCACGGGAGTTCAGCGGGAGGAACATCGGCCCAAAGGGGGCGGCGTGCGCGCCGATCGACCGGGCCGTGACTGAGCAGAGATTATGCGAGTCCCCGACTACGGTCGCAACCTATGTTAACCGGGCTCTGGGCGCGCCGCACCCCGCTCGATCGTGGCGTCGACACCAGAGCCCGCTTCCTCTCGGCAGGAGTTGCTTGATCAGCGAGAGGTGGCGAAGCCAAGGGCAGCACCATCATTGAACTGGTGGCAATTACCTGCGCTGCAGCGCAAAAAGTCGGCCTCGCCCTTTGGGCGGGGCACGCTAACCCGCTCCCCCCTGTCGAGAACAGGTGCGCTTGAGGCTTCTGAGCGACACCTCCTCAGCCCGATGAGCAAGATGCATGGCTTATTTGCCATCAGGGTGGGTCAAAGTCATCTCATCAGCGGTCTCGTTCCTTCTTGCGATCAGCTCATGTATCGCGCGGCGTCCCACCTCCGTAAGGCCGGCAAGAGTTTGGTTGCCGTTCTTGGCGCATTCAATGATCTTCTCTGCGACGAACTTCCTTGTTTCATGCTCTGGTAGTCCGATAGGCAGGAATCTGCATGCCCTCTCCAGCGCAAGGTCCATTGCGGCGATCGTCTTCTGACTAAATTCCTCGCTGAGCATCATTTCTTCCCCTTACCTTCGGCATTAGCGACCGCCTCGCAATAGCCTGTGCCAGCGCGACCTGGCGGCACAATCATACATGTTAAGTGAGGTCAGCCTTTGCAGCGGCACTAGCCCTGATCGGCTGCGGGCCCGAACAGATCGGCTGTCAGCGGCATAGCGGACAGCGATGGATGGCCGCCATTGTCGGAGAATCAATCCAATTTTATCGCAGCCTTGCGCAGGGTCTTTACATAGTTGAATTTTCCCTGGCAGCCCGATGCTAAGCTCTCAATATGAGCAATAAACGAAAGCGCAATCGGTCCAAGCCGATCGGCTCATTGCATGAGCGACTGATCAGCTCAGCGCAACGGGCTCGGACGCGCGCCAGAAATCTGTCTCCGGGCGCCGAGCGGGAGAAGCTTCTCCGCCAAGCGCGGCAAATCGAACAAGCTGCTGAGCTGGACGTAGCTCTAAGTTTGGGCACACCAAAATGAAAGACATGCAGGCGCACCTGGAGAGGCTTCGGAATGAAGCCGAGGAGTGCGAGTTAATCAGCAAGCTGGCGACCAATGCGACGAAGAAAGCATTATTTGCCAAGCTCGCTGAACACCACCGAGCGCTGGTCAAGGAAGTGGAAGAAGCCGTAGCATCCTGTTCCCCAAGTCCAAATGACGATCGGGTTGCATCCGAACGAGAAGGATCCCCAGACGCCTGAAAATCAGCGGGGCGGATTGTGATCGACAATGGTCTTTGATGCTCCGCTGGGTGCAGGCTGCATCAGTAGCGGTGTGCAGCCTTTCGGCTTTTCCGGCCCGCAACGTTCCAGCGCGATCACCGCGAACGAAAAACCATCACAGAACGTTTTGCGCCGCATCATCAGGTCTGAAAGGAACTTTCCGAACCCGCCTGCGCTTATCAAGCGATCTAGGAGGATTGAAATGAACCAGCTGATCTATCTGGTTGGCCTGATCGTCGTCATCCTGGCCATCCTTTCGTTTTTCGGTCTGCGCTGAAGGATTCGACCATGACGATCGAGGCTGCCACGCTCGTCGAAGACGGAGTGCCGACGTTTCCTGATGACTCCAGATATCTGCGCTGGACGCCGATTATCGCAGGCGCGCTAGTCGCCGGGGCGTTTGCCTTCACCCTACTGACCTTTGGCGTCACTATCGGTCTCGGGATCAGCTCGACTTCACCAACTTGGCGAGATGCATCGGCCGCCTTGTCGCTATTATCAGGCCTTTTTCTGATTTTGCAGGCGATCGTCAGTTTCGGTCTCGGCGGCTACATTGCTGGCCGGACGCGCGGCGACGTTGGCGCTGTCCGCAATGACCTTGGCGCTGCCGCCAATTCGGAGGAAACGCGCGATGGTCTTCATGGCCTGACGGCTTGGGCACTCGCGGTTCTAATCGGGGCCGGATTGACGGCGATCGTGAGCGCAGCAGCGGTCAATCGCTCATCTCCATCGTTTGCAATGGGAAACAGAACCTCAGCCGAACCACTTCTGAGCTACGAACTCGATCGGCTTCTCCGCCAACCACGTCGACCCCCGAACGTCGATATGAGCGTCGAACGTGCCGAAGCCGGCCGGATACTCATGACTTCGTCGAGCCACAGCGGGGTAAATGCTGATGACCGAACCTATCTGATTCAGCAGGTCCAGACACTTACGGGTCTTTCCGCCGGCGACGCCGAGCGGCGAACCGATCAGGCGATTGCGAGTTCGAGGACGGCAATTGCTCATGCGCGTCGCAGCACAATCATCCTGGCCTTTTCACTGGCGGTCGCCGCCCTGCTCGGAGCCGTCAGCGCCTGGGCGGCAGCTGTTGCTGGCGGTCGACACCGTGACGGCGCGCCGCTTCCGGAATGGATGGCCTTTGCCGACAGGTTCGAGCCAAGAATCACCGCGCGATAGGCGCGGCTGCTCCTCGACCAGCCCAGCCCGTACCATCAAAACGCCCCTGCCGCAGCCAGCCCTGAGGAACAACAGCCTCTTCCGCGGGTTGATGGGCACCTTCAGTCTGCAACCATGGCGCCACTGAAATCCGGAAGGACAAAAATCATGACGCGTGCAATCATCGTGCTGGGCTGCGTTCTGCTGGCAGGCTCAGCTCTTGCTCAATCCGCCGGCGAGAAGACCGGCGTCAATTCAATGCTGGGTGTTGCGCCGACCACGGCCGACTTCGTCAAGGAGGTCGCAATCAGCGACATGTTCGAAATCGAATCGAGCAAGCTCGCCGAACAAAAGGGCAATGCGCGGGAGCAATCCTTTGCCCAGCGGATGGTAACCGACCACTCAAAGACCTCAGCCGAGCTGAAGCAACTGGTCACCAGCGGCAAGGTCAAGGCCGAGGTGCCCGCGGCGCTCGACAGTTCGCACCAGAGCAAGCTCAACAAGCTGAAGGATGCATCCGGCAAGGATTTCAGCTCGGACTACGATTCCTACCAGGTCAGCGCTCACAAGGACGCGGTGTCGCTTTTCGAACGCTATGCCAAGGGTGGCGACAATGCCGATCTGAAAGACTGGGCCGGCAAAACGTTGCCCACGCTGCAGCACCACCTCGAGATGGCCCAAGAGCTCGACAAGGCACCGAGCGTCGGTCAGTCCAGCAAGTAGACGCACAAACTCAATGATGCCGGTAGATCCGCCGGCATCTTTTTATTTGAGATGACCGCCTCGGGTTGAATGCCGCAAATGGAACCCCGTTCAAGACCCAGCGTTAGGCACTGGCTGAAAGGTCGACGTGCTCATGATGCGAGCTGCCGCAATCGCAACTGTTGCGATATTGCTCGCCGGAGTCCCGGCGCAGGCGCGCGTTAACGTGAGTGAAATGGCGGGGGTGGAAGCCGTGCCACCGCCGAATGGGTCTCTTCCGCTATCGCTGCTCCTGCAAGGCGAAAAAGACATCAAGCCGTTGCGGGAGTGGCTGGGCGCGACGCCATCCGTCTGGGTGCTTGCCGACTACACCTGCAAGAGCCTCTGCGGATCGACGATCTCCATCGTGGCGGAGGCGCTGAAAAATAGCGGCCTGAAACCCGGCGCGGACTTTCGATTCCTGGTGGTCGGCCTGGATCCGAAGGATTCGGTGGCCGATGCGCTAACAATGAAGCACGAGCAAATCGGTAGCGACGGGGAGTTGGTCCGCAACAGTCACTTCTTGCGCACGAACGCCGCTGCTGTACGCGAGTTGACCAACGCCTTCGGGTTGCATTTCCGCTACGACAGTGAACACGATCAGTTTGCGCATCCCCTCGCCGCTTTCGTGGTCACCCCGGATGGCCGCGTCGTCCGCGGCCTTTGGGCACTTGCGCTGGATGCCGCGAGCCTGCGCCTTGCTCTGGTCGATGCCGGTCGGGGACAGGTTGGGTCGGTTGCCGATCACATTGGCCTGATCTATTACGGCTTCGATCCTGTGAGTGGCACCTATACGCTCGCTGTCGGGCGGCTGCTCGCCGGCACGGCCCTCATGACGATCATCGGGCTGGCCGCCCTGATCCTGGTTCTCCTTCGGCGCGAACATGTTGCACCGTCGCGTTGATCCAACGCGCGCGCTCACACAGCATGGCATCAAACATCCAAAGCAGAAGCGCCCCGACAAAGACCAGCGCGGCCGCCAGCATCACCGCCGCGGTTAGCGGCGCGACGTGGTCGATCGCGGGCAGGATCAGAATGGCGGCCTCCAGCACGCGCATCAGCAGCGTCAGCCCGCATAATCCCAAAAGCCAGCGCCGATCGGCGCGTACACGCCCACTCAGAAGGGCGAAAAACGGAAGCACAAACTGACCGGCGACCAGGATAGCCAGTGCAAACTGCCAGCCGTTCTCCGAACGCTTCAGATACCAGATCACCTCATCCGGAATGTCGCCGGCCCAGATCACGATGTACTGCATGGCATGCAGATACCCCCACAGGAGGATCGTCGAGAGCAGCAGCGCGCTGTAGCCCGCGCACCCGCCGATCTGCCGTCCTGTCAGGATGCTCCAGCCGATCGCGAAGGCAAGGCCGTTCAGCAATGCAAGAGTGAGGTAGAGAAGCCCGTAGACCGACGAATGGAAGTGCGGTTCAAGCGATTCCATCCAGTCGATGCCGGCGAGCGATACGGTCAGCGCGTACACGATCAAGCCCGCGGACGCCGCGCGGGTCATGCGCTCGCTATGAGACCAGGCATTGCGCAGCCACACGGCTAAAGCTGACCAGATCACGAAGTAGATGACGCTGCGCAAAGTAAAGAACAACGGCGCAAGATAGGCGGCCTTGAACGGCGGCAGAGTGCTGGTATCGGCGGCCGCGGGATAGATCTCCTTCATCCCGATCAGCACTGGAACAAGGCAGATTCCGACGACCGGAAGCGTCGCAGTCGCCGCTACCAGCACCGGATGCAGCGCCTCGGTCCAGGCGCGGCGCACCAGATAGCTTGTCATCAGGACGCCGAGGGCGCCGATCGCGATCGCGCCGAGCGCGATCCATGCCACGAGATAGGCGGCGAGCGCGGCGCGGCGATCGAGCACAAGGCCGGCGATCAGGATGATGGCGCTGAGGACGATCGCAGCCGCCCACGCGATGCGCCCGCCTCTCATTGTGCCGCCTGCAGGCCGTCGCGCCTGTCCGGCGGCACCTCGTCGACCGAGGCGTGCCGAGCCAGCTGCAGGACTCGGATATAGGCGACGATCGCCCACCGATCGCGCGGCGGAACCCGCGCGGCGTAGGAATACATCGCGCCGTGGCCATTCGTGATCACGTCGAACAGATACTGATCGTCGGCGGCGCGCAGGCGCTCGTCGTGATAGCTGGTCGGATGCGGCATGCCGCGCCGGACAATGATGCCATCGCCATCACCGGCAGTGCCGTGGCAGGGAGAGCAGAAGATTCCGAACCGTTGCTGGCCACGCTTGAGCACCCCATCCGTAAGCGCCGGCTTGTCCCTGACCTCCTTGTCTCGCTCAAGATCGTCGCGCGCTACGACGTTGGCGGGCGGATTTCGCAGCGTGCCCGCACGAAACAGCGGCGCCGGCGCATATTCCCGATAGCTCGGCTGCACTTCCATATTTTGGTCGCAGCCGGCGAGGCATAGCCCCAGCATAGCAAGAACGATGCTCCTCATGACGGGACCAGTTCCACCGATAATGCCCCCGTCGTCCGCAGGAAGGATCTTGTGCCGCTCTCGTCAAATTTCGGATCGTCGCCGCCGACGCAGAGAAAAAAGCGATCATTGCTGGCGAGATGGATGCGACTTGCAGCGAACACCGGATGGCTGAGCCGCGGCAATCGGTTCTGCACAAGCATGCCGATGATGGTCGCGAGCGCGGAAAACAGGATCGTGAGCTCGAAGGTCACCACCGCAAACGCCGATAGCGCGTAGACCGGACGGCCGCCGACATTGAGGGGAAAATCATAGTTGACGTAACACTGCATGAGCAGCGCTACCGCCGCGCCGGAAAATGCGCCAATCAACCCGACAAGGCCGATGTTTGGCGCAGGAAGGCGCAAGGTCTGTGCAAGCCCTTCGACAGGAAACGGGGTGAATGCGTCGAGGCTTCGGTAGCCCCGCTCCCGCGCCTCTTTCGCTGCCGCGACCAGCGCTTCCGGGTTTTCGAACTCCGCGAGCAGTCCGTAGGCGCGATCAGCCATGGGCTTGCTCCTCTTTCTCTTCGTGCAGGAGTTCCTTGGTTTCGAAGATCGAGATCGCCGGTATCAACCGGATCGCGATGAGGAACGGCACCAGAAACAACCCGATGGTGCCGACATAGGTCGACCAATCCCAAAATGTCGGAGTGAAGTGGCTCCAGGATGAGACGAGAAAATCACGATAGAGACTGGTCACGAGAATCATGTAGCGCTCCAACCACATTCCCACCGCGACCGAAACAGAGATCAGGAGCAGCGACCAGCCGCGCCGGCGCACGCCTCTCCACCACAACAATTGCAGAGGAATAAAGTTGAAGACAATCGCGCCCCAATAGGTCCAGGCATAGGCGCCGCCTATCCGATCCAGCAACGTCTGCATGTCGTGGGCGTTGCCGGAATACAGCACATCGAACACCTCGAACACGTAACCGTAGCCGGTCATGAGACCGGTTGCGAGCAGGACCTTCCCGAGCACGTCGAGATGGTCCTCGGTCACGAGGTTACCCAAACCGAACCAGGTGCGCAGTGACACCGCAATGATCGAGACGACGGCAAAGCCCGAGAATGCCGCGCCGAGCACGAAGTACGGTGGAAACAGGGTCGAATGCCAGCCGGGAATCTGACCCGAGGCAAACAGCAGCGAAACCTCGCTATGCACGGAGACGACGAGCGGAACGGCGAGCGCCGCGGTGATGCGATAGGCCTGCTGCCAGCGCGCCCAGTGTGAAGCCGAGCCGCGCCAGCCGAGCGAGGTGATGCCGAAGAAGATCTGCCAGCCGCGCCTTGTGGCGCGGTCGCGCGCGGCGGCGAGGTCGGGAATGAGGCCGGCGTACCAGAACGCAAGCGACACCGTGAGATAGGTCAGCACCGCCCAGATGTCCCATTCCAGCGGACTGCGGAATTGCGGCCAGATGTGCATGGTCGCCGGATAGGGGAACATCCAATAGACGTACCAGGGGCGCCCGAGATGCAGGACGGGATAGATACCAGCGCAGACCACCGCGAACAGCGTCATGGTTTCAGCGAACCGATTGAGCGAGTTACGCCACTCGCTGCCGGTGAGCAGCAGCAGGGCCGAGATCAGCGTACCGGCGTGACCGATGCCGAGCCACCAGACGTAATTGTGGATCGCAAACGCCCAGTTGACGGGGATATTGATGCCCCAGATGCCGACGCCAACCGTGAACAGCTCTGTTGCCGAGACCACCAGCAGAAGCAGCAGCAAGCTCGCGAAAATCATCGCAATCAGCCAGCGCCGCTCGACCGGGAAATGCAGGGGGATCCCAGCGAGCTGTTCGGTGATGCCGCCCATGCTCTGGCGGATGGGCAGGATATCGGCCGATTTATCGGTCATCCCTGGTCGTCTCCACCGTCACGGAAGCGCGCCAGATAGCTGGTGCGCGGCCGCGTACCCAATTCCTCAAGCAGCGTGTAGTTGCGCCCCTCGCGCCGCGCCCGCGACACCTCGGATTCTGGATCGTTGATGTCGCCAAAGACAATCGCCCTGGTGGGGCAGGCTTGCTGGCAGGCGGTGACAACGTCACCATCCCGCAAGGGGCGGTTCTCCTTGTCGGCCGCAGCATGGGCTGCCTCGATCCGCTGCGTGCAATAGGTGCACTTCTCCATCACCCCACGGGACCGGACCGTGACCTCCGGATTGTGGGCCGCGTGAACAGGTGAATCCGGCGGCGCGCGATAATCATAGAAGTTAAATCGGCGGACCTTGTAGGGACAAAAGCTCGAACAAGTGCGCGTGCCGATGCAGCGATTGTAGACCATCTGATTGACGCCCTCGGGACTGTGCGTCGTGGCGTGCACAGGACATCCCATTTCGCAGGGGGCCTGCTCGCAATGCATGCATGGCACCGGCTGAAAAAAACTTCTCGGTCGCTCGATCTCGCCTTCGTAGTAGCGTGCCACCCTGATCCAATGCATTTCACGCCCGGCCTCGACTTGCTCCTTGCCGACCACCGGAATGTTGTTCTCCGCCGTACAGGCCGCGACGCAGGCATTGCAGCCGATGCAGACATCGAGGTCGATCACCATGCCCCAGGCATTTCTCGCAGAAGGCCAGGACGGATAAATACTTGGTTCGGCCTCCGCGCGTTTCGACCCGGGACGGCTCGCGCTGACCTCGCGAACAAAATCAAAGCCCTCCATGCGATGATGCATCTGAGTCACTGCCAGCGTCTCGGCGCTCCCAACTTTGCGTAGGCTGGCTTTCGCCAACCAAAGCTGGTCGGGCGGCCTCGCGCGATAGGCGTCATACCCAACTCCGTTGCCGACGCGCCCTGCTCCCGTCCGGCCATGGCCGAGGTAGAGAGCGATCGTATTCTCCGCCTGGCCTGGCATGATCCAGACCGGGCCTGTGACATGGCGATTTCCGATCGTCACCTCGACCCGGTCGCCGTTTGAGGCGACGAGCCGTTTGGCGAGCGCTGCGTTGATCGCAACGACATTGCCCCACGTTAGCGTGGTCAGCGGCTTTGGCAGTTCCTGCAACCAGCCGATATTGGCGAACGTGCCGTCCCACACGGTCGGATCTGGCCGGAACACCACGTCCAGCCCTTTCGCGGTGGCTGTTGTGGGCAGATCGGCGGCGGCGGTCGGCTTCGCCTCCACCGGGTTAGCCGCCCCTTCGACGAAGCCGTCGCGCAACGCGCGTCGCCAGCGTACATCGAAATTATCCGACAAGATCGACCGCCACGTCTCGCGCACCGCACTATCTGCGGCAGGATTCATCTCTCCGAGCATCATGCCAAAAATCTGGTGCGCGCTGCGAACGTCGTAGAATGGCGTGACCGTCGGCTGGATGATGGTTGCCGTGCCGTCGACCGCGCGGCCATCGCTCCAGCTCTCCAGCGCATGCGTCAGCGGCAATTGCCATTCGCAGAGTGCGCCGCTCTCGTCGCGTTGCAGACCGAGATGCAGCGATGTCCGCACCTGCCGCAACCCATCCGCAAAGCCGAGCGCGGCGGGAGCGCTGTAGACTGGATTGGCATCGACAATGACAAGCGAATCCACGCGACCGGCACTGATATCGGCGACCAATTCCTTGAGCGTGCCCGCATTCGCCGGCCCCGAAACAGGGGCGGTCAACAGCAGCGCCCGGCCCGCGCTGTTCAGATGGTCGTTGATGCGCGCCGTCCAGCCAGCCGTCACCGCTTCGCCGAAAGGACTGGAAACCACGAGCGCGCGGTCCTTTGCGCCCAGACAGGCAGCGGCCGCGCGTTTGATCCAACTCTGCTCCTCCGATGTCAGGTCGGGCAGGGCTGCAGTGGCGATGCCGAGCTCCCTGGCGAGCGCCTGGGCAAGTAGCGGCATGCGCGACGAATCGGCAATCAGCCGCGCCCCGGCTATCGCTCCCGTTGCCGAAGGCACGCTTTCCGCCATGTGCAGCTTTAGCCCCGGCCGATCGGCGAAGCGTCGCCGCGCCGTCGACCAGCCATGGGCATTGCGCACCTGGTTTGGTCCCGGTCCGAGAAAGTCATCGTCGAAGCTGATGACGATGTCGCACGCGTCGAGCTGGTAATGCAGATCGAGTGGTTGTCCATAGGCGGCCATGGTGAGATCGCGCCGCGATGCAATTCCCGTCGCATCATGGAGATGCACGCGCGCCTTCGGAAACTGCCCTATCAGCGCGTCGATCTGGCGGAGCAAGGTCGGCGACGTGATCGGCGACGTCAGCAGTCGCAACCCGTCGCCCTGCGCTGCCGCCCATCCGCTTCTGAGCGCGACGACCGCAGCCTCGACCTCCTTCCAGGACGCGGGCTCTCCCCGACGCGAAGGCCCTTGAGCGCGGTCCGGATCGTAAAGACCGAGCACGGCCGCCTGCATGAAGACATCACTGCGGCCTTGCGTCATCGGATGGTCTGGATTGCCGTCAAGCTTGGTTGGACGGCCCGCGAAGGTCGTCGCAACGACCGGCTGCGCGAAGCCATCAAGCATGACCGCCGTTGCATAGTAGCGTGGCAGGCCGATTGTCTCATTGTCCGGCTGATTGACGTAAGGCAGCGCCGCCACGAACGGGCTCTTCTCGCAGCCAGCAAGCCCCGCCAGCGCAAAGGACGCCCCCATCAATTTGAGGAACTCGCGCCGCGCCGTTGGGGAGAAATCCGCTGCCGCCGGATATTCAGCGTCAAGGAACGCCTGAAAGGCGGGGTCGTCGGCCAGCTCTTCGATTCCGGACCAAAGGCGCCCGCCGCTCGCGCCCGCGCCAGGTGGCTGTTGTGGTCGGTTGCGGGTCATCGGTGGCACACATAGCAATGGGTGAGCTCGCCGAGGCGAACGCCTTCGCGCGCGGCGATCGCAGCGCCGGCTGCGCGCGCGTCCGCGGACGGTTTCCAGGTCATGTCCGCGATGCGATCCTGCGGGCGCAGCTGCAGTACCGGATCACGGTGGCAATCGAGACAAAAATCCATGGTGAAGGAGTTCTCGCGATAGGTGAGCGCCATCTTGTCGATGCGGCCATGGCAGCTCACGCAGCCCACACCTTTGGCGATGTGGACGTCATGACGGAAGAAGACGTAGTCCGGCAGCTTGGCAACACGCGTCCATTGGATCGGCGTGTTGCTCGCAAGACTCTGCCGCACGGGCGCAAGCATGGTCGAGTTGGTCCATATCTCCGAATGACAGGTCATGCAGGTTTCAGTGGGCGGCAATCCAGCTTGCGGACCGGTCTCAACCCCGCTGTGACAGTAGCGGCAATCGATACCGAGCTCGCCCGCATGATGGCGATGGCTGAACGGTACCGGCTGGGCGGGGCGGACTTCAGTCGAGGTAATGTAAGCGGAACGCGCAAAGCCGATGATGCCCACCGTCCCGCCGGCAAGAACCGCTACAGATCCGAGCAAAAACAGCCGTAGCCAAGTATCGGCAACGGGAGAAAAGATCTGGGTCATCCGGCCCTGACCCGCTTACGAACGCTCCACGCGCGATCAATCCATGTGCGTCGGAATCGTTCCTAAATTGGAACTGCGGTCGCTCGCCGGAATTGTCATGCCACGCTCGAGGGCCGGAAAATGGATGCGCAAGCCAGCTTCGATTACGAGCGATCCGACATGAGCAGCAGAGCGATCGCATGCATTGCGGCTGGCCTCGCGGCCTTTGTTGTTGCGGTACCGCTGATGATGCCTCTCGCTTTTCCGGCGTCGATGCGACACGTCACCTCGAACGCCCGCCCCGCGCTCAGCTCGGACGCGCCCCCGCTCGAAATCGCACCCGGCGAGGAACTTCAGATCGTCCGGCGCGCCAATGATCAAATCGCCGAGACGTATGGCTGGGTCGATCGCAATCGGGGGATCGTTCGGCTTCCCGTTTCCCGCGCCATGGAAGTTCTCTCGAAACGTGGGCTTCCCGGTTGGCCAAAGCCATGATTATTCGCTTGCAGTCGAGCCCACGAAAGCCCCGGTAACGAGCGCCGGCGATGTGGCATCAGTGGATTCCATTCTGGCGGTCTGGCGTATCGCCTCACGGCGACGACGTCGATCTTCTGTTTGCGGGTCTCATTTTCGTCAGCCTGCTGGTGCTCGGGCTATTGTTCTTTCTTCTGTTATTGTTTTGCGTGCGCTATCGCGCCGGCAATCCGGCCGAGCGCGGCGATCGCATCGGAAAGACCTGGCGTCTGGAGATCGCCTGGACCGCTGCAACGCTGATCGGTTTTCTCGCTCTCTTCATCTGGGGCGCCACGCTCTTTCTCGACAGCTACAACGCTCATCGGGACGACGTGTCGATCTTCGTCGTAGCGAAGCAATGGATGTGGAAAGTCCAACACGCCGGCGGCCAGTCCGAGATCAATGCACTGCACATCCCGGTGGGGCGCCCGGTCCGTCTGGTCATGGCGTCGCAGGACGTCATTCACAGTTTCTTCATTCCGGCGCTGCGGCTGAAGCACGATGTCGTTCCGGGCCGTTACCAGGATCTCGAGATCAAGGCCACAACGCCCGGTCACTATCATCTATTCTGCGCCGAATATTGCGGGACCGCTCATTCCGGCATGACCGGCGAGATCGTCGCGATGCAAGCCGCCGACTTCGCCAACTGGCTCACGCAGCAAGGCCCGTCCAGCCCGCTCGCCCAGGAAGGCGCCAGCCTCTTCAGGCAGCTCGGTTGCAGCGGTTGTCACGGCGCCGGCAGCAAGATCCGCGCGCCACCGCTCGAGGGCGTCTATGGCAGCCCAGTGCCGCTGGCTGACGGCAGCATCGTGATTGCCGACGAAAAATACATTCGGGACTCGATCCTGTTGCCGGACAGCCAGATCGTCGCGGGTTACCAGGCCGATATGCCTTCCTTCGCCGGCAAGGTGAACGAGGATCAGCTCCTGCGCCTGGCCAGCTACATCAAATCGATCGGAAGCCAGCCATGAGCACCAAGGACTATCTCACCGCCGACTACACGCTGCGCTCATGGTTCCTGACCACTGACCACAAGCGCATCGCGATCCTGTATTTCGCCAGCATTACGTTCTTCTTCTTCGTCGGCGGCGCAGCGGCGACCGCGATGCGGATCGAGCTCGCGACACCGCAGGCGGATCTCGTCGCCGACGACATCTACAATCGCCTGTTCACCATGCATGGCATCATCATGGTGTGGTTCTTCCTCATCCCATCCATTCCCAACACCCTTGGCAACTTTATCGCGCCGCTGATGATCGGCGCGCGCGATCTCGCTTTTCCTCGGCTCAACCTGATGAGCTGGTATCTCTTCATGCTCGGCGGCACCGTGACGCTGTTTGCGATTGTTGCCGGCGGCGTCGACACTGGCTGGACCTTCTACGCGCCATTTTCAACACTTTACTCCAACAGCTACGTCATTGCGGCGGTGACCGGCATCTTCATCTCCGGCTTCTCCTCGATCCTGACCGGGCTGAACTTCATCGTCACCATCCACCAGTTGCGCGCGCCGGGAATGACCTGGATCCGGCTGCCGCTGTTTCTGTGGTCGCTCTATGCGACCTCTCTGATCTTGGTACTGGCCACGCCGGTGCTGGCGATGGCGCTGCTGTTGATCGCAGTCGAGCGCGTTTTCGGTGTCGGCATCTTCGATCCACGGATCGGTGGCGATCCCCTGCTCTTTCAGCACCTGTTCTGGTTCTATTCACACCCCGCAGTGTACATCATGATCCTGCCCGGCATGGGGGTGGTCAACGAACTGATTTCCTGCTTCGCGCGCAAACAAGTCTTCGGTTACCATTTCGTGGCTTGGGCAAGCCTTGCCATCGCGGCGATCGGCTTCTTGGTGTGGGGACACCACATGTTCGTCAGCGGCCAATCCGTGCTGGCGAGTCTCGTCTTCTCCTTCATGAGCTTCATGGTCGCGGTGCCCTCGGCCATCAAGGTCTTCAATTGGACCGCGACGCTGCACAAGGGTTCGATCCGCTTTGATGCGCCGATGCTCTATGCGCTAGCTTTCATCGGACTGTTCACCATCGGCGGCCTCACGGGATTGTTCCTCGCCTGCCTGGCCTTTGACGTGCATGCGACCGATACCTACTTCGTCGTCGCGCATTTCCACTACATCATGGTCGGCGGCATGGTAACCGCCTATTTCGGCGGCCTGCACTATTGGTGGCCGAAGATCAGTGGCCGGCTCTACTCGGAATATTGGGCGCGGACCGCGGCGGTGCTGATTTTCGTTGGTTTCAACCTGACCTTCTTCCCGCAATTCATCCTCGGCGCGGAGGGGATGCCGCGGCGCTACCATGTCTATCCGCCCGAATTCCAATTATGGAATGTGCTGTCTTCCGGAGGCGCCGTGATTCTCGCGGTCGCCTACCTCCTCCCATTACTCTATCTCGCCTATTCCGCCTTCTTCGGGCGACGCTCGCCGGCCAATCCGTGGAACGCGCCGGGACTGGAATGGCAGACACCCTCGCCGCCACCGGAATTTAACTTTGAGGTGCAGCCGGTCGTCACGCGTGCGCCGTACCAGTATTCCTCCGACTTCAAGGCAGAACCACAAAATGCCTGAGACCCGCTCGTTTGCGCCGCAGTTCATTTCCGTTGAGCATCGTGATCACACCGCTGAACTCGGCATGTGGGTCTTCATTGCGACCGAGGTGCTTCTGTTCGGCGGCCTGGTGCTTTCCTATTTCGTCTACCGGCACGCCTATCCCGCAAGCTTCCTGGCGGCAGGCCGACACACCGATCTTCTGATCGGCACGGCCAATACGGCGATCCTGCTCACGTCGAGCTTTCTGGTCGCTTGGGCGGTGGAGTCTTATAGCGCGGAGGCTCGAAGAGCTTGCCCCGCTCTGCTTGCCGGCGCAATCATTCTCGGTCTCGTGTTCATCGTGCTCAAGGGCGTCGAATATAGAAGCGAATATGACGAACATCTCGTTCCCGGCATCGACTTTACATTCGACGGTCCGCTCGCCAACGGCGTCCAGCTGTTCTTCGCGTTCTATTTCATCGCAACCGCGATCCATGCGCTGCACATGATCGTTGGCATCGCCATCCTCGCGACGCTTGTCGTGCTGATCCGCAGATCAGCGGACCTGCGCCATCGAGCGGCCTTGCATAGCGCGGCACTCTATTGGCACTTCGTCGATGTAGTCTGGATCTTCTTGTTTGCTCTCATCTATCTTCCCGGGAGATCGGTCTCGTGATGCCTTCGCGCCCTTCAATTCCGCTGCTCGCCGCCTGGCTTGTGCTGCTTGCTTTGCTCGCACTCACGGTCAGCCTGTCTTACATCCCGCTTGGGAACGGCAACGCGATGGTCGCGCTCAGCATCGCCGCTCTGAAGGCTTCGGTCGTTGCTGCCGTATTCATGGAACTCTGGCACCGCGGGCCACGGGCCCTGATCTTTGCGGCTGCCGGACTGTTCTGGCTGGCAATCCTGCTGTGGCTCGGACTAATGGACTTCCTGACCCGGACCTAAGGCTCGCTGCAGCCCGGTTTCATGGCGGCAATGCGGAAGTCGCCTGCCCCAGCCGTAATGCATTCCATAGCTCGTGAGCCGACCGGACCGGCCAAGGACCCAATTCCTCGTAGATACGTTAATCATAATGCGCGGACAAAAATGAAGGCCGGGCATGGAAACCCTCGAGGCATATCTCCACAGAAAGCACGAAGAGCTCAACTTGCTGAACCGCTTCCTCAGCACTCCTCTGTCGTTGCGCCATCCCGCCTCGGTCGCTGAGGTCATTGAACGGAAATTTCAACTGGCCGCGGCCCTGAAGGCTGAGCATGCGCTGCACGATTGGGCGCTCACGGAGACTGCATGGGCGTATCCGGATCGACTGCGCGCGGGACCATTCGAATTCAGCTATGGCTACCAGCGCGCCGACCTGGACGTACGGGGCCCGTCGTTTTATCAATTCGACGACGCGGCAGCCAATGAGACGATCTATACCTCCTCGGGGATGGCCGCGATATCGGCGCTGCTGCTGGCATCGGCACAAATGATGCCAGAGGCGGACATCTTGGTACTACCTGGCTCTTATAGTGAAACGCTGGAGCTGATCGAAAGTCATGCCCGCCATTTGCGGCCGATGCTGCTGAAAAGCTCACCCGGCGAGGTCGCGTCTCGGGCGCGACGATTGCGGGTGCTTCTCTTGGACTCATGTGCACCCGCGGCCGCATTCGAGACGACGCTTCGCGGCGCAAACCCGCGCCTTGATCTCATCGTTTTCGACACAACCTGCTTCTCCAGCGGCTCGGGGCGCATCCGCCGCGTCCTGAATTGGGCGCATCGTTGGGAAATTCCGATCGTGCTTGTACGCAGCCACACCAAGCTCGACTCCCTTGGGTTGGAATACGGCCGGCTCGGCTCCGCTGTCTTTGTCGCTTGCGAAGCGCACCGTGTGCATCAGGCACAACTGGAGGCGCTTGCGAGGGAGATGCGAAAGGCCGTTCGACTGTTCGGCAGCGCAGCGTTGCCGGCGCATTTCCCGCCCTATGTCGGAACGAGAGCCTATCGGGATCTCACCAATAAGCGCGTCTCAGCAATCTTGCGGAACGGCAGAAGGACTGCGCGCTATTTTGCATCCACGCTCGCCGGCTCGTCGGGAGAGCTTCATTTTGGCCACGGGCTGTATGTGACGCTCACGCCAAAGCGGATGCTTGATGAGAGGCAAACGAGGCAAATGGCAGCGGACTTGTGCGGCGACCTGAGGAAGGCCGGGTTGCCGTTACGTCACGCAGGAAGCTTTGGTTTCGATTTCGGTGCAGCGGAGTGGTTCCAAGACAAGACACGCAATCGCTACCTCGTCAGAATCGCGATCCCCGACTTGCCTACATCAATTTGGGATCGCGTCGCGCAAGCCGTGGCCCAATGGTGGTCAGCGCATGAGGAGCAACCGTTTCGCTCTGCAGGATTGCCCATAGGGGCATTCCGATAGCGCCTTTCACTTGAAAAGGCGGCAATGCCGGTGCCCGTCAGAGCTCAGTGCATGGCGTCAGCGATCACTTCCGCGACGTGCTTCGTTCGGCGGCCCGTGCATTGCTCGATCTGTTCGCGGCAACTAAAACCGTTGGCGAGAATGATCGTGTCGGCGCCCGCCTCGCGTATCGTCGGCAACAGGACGCGTTCGGCTGCCGAGATGGATATGTCGTATTTCTCCTTCTCAAATCCAAAAGCTCCGGCCATTCCGCAACAGCCGGATTTCATGACCTGATACTCCAGGCCGAGGCGATCGAGGACGTTCTGTTCGCTTTGCGGCTTGAGCACTGCGTGATGATGGCAATGCAGCTGAACCAGTGCCGCGCCCGAAACCCGACCAAGCGCCTCGTTCGCAGCGTCGCGGTCGAGAAACTCAGTCAGGAAGAGCGTCTGGTGCGCCAGGCGCTGGGCGTGCTCGTTTCCCGGAAACAGGTTTGGCAGTTCGTCGCGGAATGCGCTGACACAGGCCGGCTCCAGCCCGACAATGGGTATGCCGAGCCTAAGCGCCGGCTCAAGTGCAGCGAAGGCACGCAGCCAAAGCGCTTTGGCACGATCAAGCATGCCCCAGTCATAGAGCGGTCGTCCGCAGCAAAGCGGACGGTCGGGAATCAGCACGGTGTAGCCAAGCGTCTCCAGCACATGTGTCGCGGCAATAGCGGTTTGCGGACGAAAATAGTTGTTGAATGTGTCAGGCCACAACATGACCCGCGAGCCGGCTGCCCGCTCGCCGCGCCACCGGAACCATTGCACAAAGGATCGGCGCGCATAGCTCGGCATTGTCCGCTGCGGGGCGATTCCGCCGACCCATTTGGTCGCCGCTGACAAGCCCGGCCATTGGAACAGCGCATTGGCAAGCCACGGCGCCGAGCTGGCGAGACGCGACCATTCATGAATCAAGCCCATCGAATAGGCGGCGCGCGGCCGCAAGCGGCCCTCATAATGGTGTGCACGGAACTCGGCTTTGTAGGTCGCCATGTCCACCTGGACGGGGCAGTCGTGCTTGCAGCCCTTGCACCCCAGACAGAGATCGAGCGCCTCCTCGACTTCCGTACTTCGCCAGAGATCGTCGATGGGCCCGCCGTGCAACATTTCGAACAGGAGCCGCGCACGACCTCGCGTCGAATGCTTCTCCTCGTTGGTGGCCATGTAGCTTGGGCACATCACGCTCTTGGTGCTGTCGCGGCGGCGGCAAGCTCCGACGCCGACGCAGCGGCGGGTCGCCCTGGCGAAGCTCTGGTGGTCCTCGTTGTAGGCGAAGTAGGTCGGTACATCCGGCGGCTGGTAGCTCGGGCCAAGCCGCAAGTTCGAAGTCGGCGGAAACGGGTCAATCACCTTGCCCGGATTCATCCTCCCATCGGGATCCCATATCGCCTTGAACTCACGGAATGCCTGCATCAATTCGGGGCCGTACATCTTCTCCAACAGGCTGGCGCGAGCCTGGCCGTCCCCGTGCTCGCCCGATAGCGATCCCCCGTAACGCACCACCAGATCAGCGGCTTCGTCCAAAAACTGCTGCCAGTTCGACAGGCCGGCTTCTGTACGAAGATCGAAGGGCACGCGGCAGTGCACAAGGCCGTCGCCAAAATGGCCATAGACGGATGCATCATAACCATGCTGGCGATAGAGCGCCTTCAGCTCGCGCAGATAACGCCCCAAGTCCTCTCGGCGGACAGCACTGTCTTCCCATCCGGGATATGTTTCGGGCCAGTCGGGCACGTGGGCGGTGGCCGCCAGCGCCGCCTCGCGAACTTCCCAGATCTCCTTCTGCTGCTCCGGCTTGTCCAGCAGCTTGGCGTCGTGTCCACGCCGCTTGAATTCCTCGGCCAGCGGATTGGCCTTGGCAGTCGCGGCATCGGCACTGTCGCCACCAAATTCCGCCACAAGCCAGCCTCCGCCCCCCGGCATCATCTTCAGTTCCTCAGGGTGAAGATGCTTTTTCCGGATGAACTCGACCAGCAGATCGTCGATGCCTTCAAGCCCGATAGGCTCGAAGCCGAGCACGTCCGGCACAGCATCGGCGGCCGCATAGACGTCCTCAAAGCCGATGATAACAAGCACGCGATGACTGAGATACGGCATCAGGTTGAGCGTGGCACGAAGAACGATGGCGCATGTGCCTTCCGTTCCGACCAGGGCGCGCGCCACGTTGAAGCCACGCTCTGGCAGCAATTCGTCAAGATTCTCGTAGCCGGATACGCGACGGGGGATTTTGGGGTATTTCGCCAGGATAAGATCGCGATAGCGGTGACGAAACTCGTCGAGTTGCCGGAAGATTTCCGCGCGGCGCCCTCCGGCCGCCAGATGCTGCCGATGCGCCTCTTCTCCGGTGGGCCCGACCTCGAAGCGCAGACCATCATAGGTGAGAATGTCGAGCGCCTCGACGTTATCGGAGGTGCGCCTGGCCACCACGGAATGCACGCCGCACGAATTGTTGCCGATCATACCACCGAGCGTATTGTGATCGTGGGTCGCGGGATCAGGACCAAAGGTGAGCTGATGCCGCTGAGCGGTAGTGCGCAAATTGTCGAGAATGCAGCCGGGCTCGACCTCGGCAAGCCGCGAAACGGCATCGATCGAGATCACCCGGTTCAAATATTTGGAGCAATCGATCAGAACAGCGACGTTGCATCCCTGGCCGGCCAGGCTCGTGCCGCCTCCGCGCATGACAATGGGAGCATCGAATTTGCGGCACAGCTCAGCCGTCTTTGCGATCGCTGCCGCGGTACGCGGGATAATGACCCCGATCGGCACCTGGCGGTAATTCGAAGCATCGGTCGCATACAGCGCTCGGTCGCCGGAATCGAAGCGCACCTCTCCGTCCACGGCTTTGGCGAGCTCGCGGCCAAGCTCTTCATATTGCCTTGGCGGGCCGGCAGCACTCTCGCTTGTGATCCTTCCGCCCGGAGCGTACTCGATGCGGCGCCGCAAGTCCCGCCGTTTGCGATGATCGATTTCAATGACGTGGCTCATGCGGATCTCCTGCGACCGCAATTGCCCCCTCCTCAGGCGGCCAAACGTTGGGCATCCTTTTCCTTGAAGGTCAGCCCATGGCCGCGGCGTGATGAATCGGGCGAAATCACGCCGTTCCTTGGCTGCTGCACGCCATCGAACACCATCTGCTCGAGACGCACATGGTCGTAAAACCATTCGATATGACGAAGCCGTGGCGCGGCAGAGCAGACCGGCAGATGCAAGCTTGGCGCGGTGTGCGCTGACAGCGGCAGGTTCCATGCATCCGCGAGCGCCGCGACCTTCAGAAAGCCTGTATAGCCGCCGCATCGGGTGGCATCGGCCTGCAGCACGTCGACGCTGCCGGCTTCAAGCATGCGCCGAAAGTAGACCGGCTCGTAGCCGTATTCACCGGCTGCAATCTCCATTCCGTTCGGAGCGCGGTCACGCAGCAGTCGCAATCCCTCAAGATCGTCGCTCGACACCGGCTCCTCGAACCAGGTCACACCGAGCGAGGCGAACTGCCTGGCGAATTCGAGCGCCTGCTTACGCCGGTAGGCCCCGTTGGCATCGACGTAAAGCTCCGCGGAGCCGACCGCCGCTTTCGCCGCCCGGACGCGAGCCAGATCATGCTCGGGCGCCGTTCCGACCTTCATCTTGACGAATCGGCAACCGTCTCTTTCTACCCAGTCGCTCAACTGCTCGCACAGGCGCCCCTCGGAATAGGAGGTGAAGCCACCGCTGCCATAGATCGGCACTTCGGCCCGTTCACGTCCGAGGAGATCTGCCAGCGGCATTTTCAACAGGCGCGCTTTCAAATCCCACAGCGCCACGTCGACGGCCGAAATTGCGCACGCACACACGCCGCGCCAACCAATGTTGCGCACCGCCGTCACCATGGCAAGCCAGAGCGCCGGAATCGCCAGCGCATTCTGCTCGCGCAAGGTCGACGCGAGTTCGTTATTCACGATCTCGGCGGTAGCTGCGCTGCCATAGCTGTAGCCAACGCCGGTTGCACCTCCGGCGTCGACCTCGACCAGCACGAGCGTCGTAGCCGACCAGGCGATCGTACCGTCTGCTTCCGGCGCATCCGTCGGAATGCGATACGACCGTGCTGCCAGACGCCTGATCCTTGTCTCTTCGCCCATCGCTCCGACTCAAATGATTTCGCGGACCACATCCGAGCCGATGGTCAGTGCGATCTTGCCCTTCGCCGGCGTGCCGCGAACGAGCGATTCGGCCAAATGCGTGATCTGCGTCAAAGTCGCCTTCGGCGGCATCGGCGGTTCGTGCGGATCGACCACCGCTTCGATCAATGCCGGGCCGCGCGTGCTCAGCGCCTCGCGCAGCACCTCGCCGCACTGCGCCGGATCGTCGACACTGAACGCGCTCACACCAAAGCCGCGCGCCACCGCTGCAAAGTCGATCGGCTGCAGATCGCAGACGTATTCCGGATTGCCCAGGAACACCATCTGCTCCCATTTGATCTGCCCGAGGGAGTTGTTCTTGATAACCACGATTTTTACGTCGAGGCCGTATTTCACGCAGGTGGCAAGCTCGCCCATCAGCATGGTGAGACCGCCGTCGCCAACAAACGCCACAACCTGCCTGCCCGGGAAAGCCACCGCAGCCGCAATCGCATAGGGCAAGCCGCACGCCATGGTCGCGAGATTGCCGGAGCACGAGAACATCATATTGCCGCGCATGACCAGGTGTCGGGCTATCCAGGTGGTGATTGTTCCGGAATCGGTTGCCACGATCGCATCATCGGAAAGAAGCTTGTTGAGCTCGTACGCTACGCGCTCAGGTTTCATCGGCTTTTGGCTATTGGTGCCGCGCTGGCTCATCAACGCGTTCCATTCCTTCATCCCCTCCTGGGTCTGTTGCAGGAACGAACGATCGTCACGATAATCAAGCTGCCGCAGCAGAGCCTGAAGTACCTTGCCGGTATCACCCACCAGGCCTGCCTCGACTGGATACCGCAGCCCGATCCGCTGCGGATCGACATCGATCTGGACGGCGCGCGCCTGACCCGGCTTTGGATAAAACTCGATGTAGGGGAACGTGCTGCCGGCAATCAGAAGCGTGTCACAGCTTTCCAGTGCTTCCTGCGCGGGTTTGGTTCCGAGAAGGCCAATGCCGCCGGCCGAATACGGACTGTCGTCGGGGATCGCCCCCTTGCCAAGAAGTGGCTTGATGACCGGCGCGCCGAGGCGCTCCGCTACAGCGAGAACCTCGTTGCGCGCATCGAGCGCTCCGCGGCCTGCAAGAATGGCTGTCTTCTTGCCGACCTTAAGGATCTCGGATGCTTTGGCGAGCTGCTCGTCGCTTGCGGTCTGCGCCGAGCGGGCCATCAGATCCGAAACATGGTTTGGCACGTTGCGTGCCGATCTCTTGCCGGCGCTTACAGGCTGCGATTGCATGTCAACCGGAATGGTCACATGGGCGACACCGTGGTAGGCAAGCGCGGTCCGGCAGGCCAGTTCCACGATATTCTGGACGTGGTGTGGACCCATCACGCGGCTGTTGTAGACGCACACGTCCATAAAGAGCTTGTCAAGTTCCACGTCCTGCTGCGTGAATGTGTGGAGCAAGTCGTGAAATTGCAGGCCGGTGATGGCCAGCACGGATTGCCCATCGAGCTTGGCGTCGTAGAGACCGTTAAGAAGATGGATGCCACCGGGACCTGATGTTGCAAGGCATACGCCGAGCCGGCCCGTCCACTTCGCGTAGGCACAGGCGTTGAAGGCCGCGGCTTCTTCATGACGGACCTGGACGAATTTGATCCGGTCCTGGCGCGTGCGCAGGGCCTCGATAATGCCATTGATGCCATCACCCGGAAGCCCGAAGACGGTATCGACACCCCAGTCGAGCAGCGTCTCGACCAGGACATCTGATGCGGTGGAGGATGCCATGGGTGCGTCCGATAAGGTTGTAACGTCGTCCCTTTGCGAAGAACAAGCTGACTCCGGGACCGTTCCTATAAGCCCGCGATTTTCAGGAACTTCTTCGCTGGACGCGCGGTTGGTCTGATGTGAGATCGGCATGCGGCATAAGCCCGGCCACCCGGAGAGACTGATCCATATGTGAGACACGGTTCGCACATGTCTGGTGAGCTTCGAAACTGCAACGTCGTGATCACGGGCGCCTCCGCTGGTGTGGGCCGGGCCGCCGCGCATCGTTTTGCGCGAGCCGGCGCTCGCGTCGGATTGATTGCGCGCGATGCCGACGCACTGAATGACGTGAAGGGCGAACTCGAGGGGCTTGGGGGCGCCGGTTTCGTCGCGCCGGCTGACGTCTCAAATCCGGATGAGGTGTTCGCAGCGGCAGACTCCATTGTGCGGCAATTTGGGCCGATCGACGTGTGGATCAACGATGCGATGGTCACCGTCTTTTCGCCCGTGTGGGACATGACGCCGGCCGAATTCCGGCGTGTCACTGAGGTGACCTATCTCGGCGTGGTGCACGGTACGATGGCGGCTTTGCGTCATATGCGTCGGCGGAATCGCGGCACGATTATTCAGGTTGGCTCGGCGCTGGCTTTTCGCGGCATTCCGCTCCAAGCCGCGTATTGCGGGGCCAAGCATGCGATCCGCGGCTTCACGAACTCGCTGCGCGCCGAGCTCATGCATGCCAAGAGCCCGATCAGGGTGACCGCCGTGGAGTTGCCGGCCGTCAACACGCCGCAATTCGATTGGGCGCGCACCCACATGGCCCACCAGCCCCGGCCGGTAGCGCCGCTCGTTCAGCCCGAGGTGATTGCGGATGCGATCTTCCGCGCAGCGTCGTATCCAGCGCGGGAGTATTGGATCGGGTTGAGCACGTTGAAAGTTATCCTGGGAAATATGTTGCTGCCGGGCTTGCTGGATCATTATCTTGCCAAAACAACATTCGCTGGGCAGGAGACGCCAGTGCCTGTGGCGCTCGATCGCAAGGATAATCTGATCGAGCCGGTCCATGACCTGCATCGGACGCGCGGCCGTTTCGGAAGCGAGGCACGGGACAGTGCGCTCGTGCTTCCCGGTCCCTTTGCCCGGCTGGCTGCGGTTGCCGCATGCGCGGCGGCGCTGCTGGCGCTGAGCTCGTTGAGCCGCGGAAGAGGAAATGCCCGCCGGCGCATCGAGTGGCAGCGGCGGTAAGCCTGCCCGAATAGTGGACACCCCCGATCGTTCCGGTCGCGGTTTTCTCGGACCTGGACTCACAGGCCTGCGCCGTGTGCAAGCTGCACGAACCCACCGAGCGTTGCCCCGTAGACAATCTGGGCGATCAGCGTGCTCAACGGCGTGTGATAGCCATAATTCATCGCCAGGAATCCAGGCGGCTCAAGCTGCCGGATCGAAGTTGCCGAATGATATTCCGAGGCCATTCGAGGATGCACAAAGGGCAAAAGCGGCAGCGCGCAGGTGAGCAGAAACAGGCCATGGACGAGGCCAGCCAGTGCCCCAAACCACCATGTGTAGATGCGAACGCTCGCAAACAGCAAGAAATAGACGAATGCAAACAGCCAACCGCCGATGGCGTAGACCACAAAGCCGAGAAGCATCGCTCGCCGCCGGTGGCCTGTGAAAAACGTGCCAAGCAAGAATGGCAGGCTGAGCCGGGAAAAACCACCTCCCCGGCTCGCCTCCAGAATGGAGGTCATGGTTAGTGTGGCAATGAGCCCCCATAGCGCGGGGAACAAAAAGGAGGCACCGAACGGATTCATCGTGCTGCCTCCCGACGTGCCTGCCGGATCGATAGCGCAGAATGGATCAAGCCCACATGCGAGAAAGCTTGAGGATAGTTGCCCAGCGCGGCGCGCGAGCGCGGCTCCATCTCCTCGGCAAACAGACCATCGCTTGCAGACCGTTTGACCGAGGCTTGCGAGCATCCGAGCTTCGGTCCGGTCGAGTTTGCAACCTGACGCGGCAAACGCCTGCGCGGCAGCGATAACCTGGCCGTGGACATCGAGCTGAAATTGGCGGACGGCGCTATTCCCAACTCGAACTGGAGAAGAATCGCGGAAGCCGGCGAACTGATCGAGCTTCCTTTCGCGCAGGTTTGTTCGTCCGTAGACGTCATAGAGGATGCTGAGATTGGGCCTACTAAGGCGAGTGGCATGCAAGAGCCAGCCGAGATACGCTGCCGCCTCCTGGTGAAATCCCAGCTCGACAAAGGCACCCATGGTCAGGCCGGCATCGCGCAACCAACAATAACGATAGTCCCAGTTGCGTTCACCACCTATCTCCTCCGGAAGCGAGGTCGTTGGCGCCGCCACAACCGCACCGGAGAGGCAAAACGTCAAGAGCTTGAGCGTTATCGCGCTTCGCAGGACAGCATCCCGCTCCGGCCCCTCGAATTGGCAAGCCTTGCTCCAGTCGCGCCACCACGCAATGGTGCGCTCGCAACGGGCGTCAGCTTCTGAATCCAGCGGCGCAATCGTGCCGATGTCGCCTTCGGTGTAAGAAAGGCTCAAGTATTCGCGTTTGCCGGGGGTCGTACTAACCGTTCCCCGCAACGCTTCTTCATCGTGGATAAAGCCGAGACTGCCATTGAGAAGAAGCAACTGGTACGACCAGCCGAATGTCCAGACGCCGTCGGCAATCCGACCAACCGCAGGTTTCGCGCGGCTGTAATTCGGGCGCGGTACAAATTCGATCTCCAGATCCACTCGGCCCTCGATACCTTCAATCACGCGCAAGATTTCCCGCATAGGCTCAAGCGCACTCAGGCTGTCGGCAATGGGGCAGAGATCGGTGAGCCGCGCCGCACCACTATCCGTCTCAAAGGTTGTTTCCAGGACTGCGGTGGCGGGAAGATAGCGGCGGCTGGTCGCGAACCTTGAGCGCGGCTTGATCGAAAAATGCCCGCCGCGTCGATCGAGCAGCCGAGCAAACACACTGGCGCTGGAAAAATCAGGGAGACATAGCCAGTCGAGCGATCCCTCGCGCGAGATCAACGCCGCCGTCCGGCAATCTCCAATAATGCCATAATCCCGGATTGCCGGCTGCTGAAATCCGCCAGTCATTAGCATTAGCCGCTTCGGCGCCAGTTCCGCAGGCGCAAAGCCAAACAGGGAAGTTGCGCCTTGTCCCCATCCAGGCCTACCGGATCCGTTCTTAGCTACTGCCAGGCGATCGGCGCACGAACTTGTGGAACCGACTCGGCCTACCTTCCCTGGTCACATCCTGGTAAAGGAACGCCAGTTCAGACGCATCGAACTTGCGGAAGAACTCGTCCCAACCAATCTCGTCAAGTGCCTCATCCTTCGGCGCGAAGTCGATGCGCAGGATTCCGGCAGCGCCGTGCTGTTCGGTGACCTTGACCGTTGCCGGATGGCCGCCGCGTTCTTCCACCCAATCGCGGATCAGTTCGTGATCGATGGTGGTGTGCGCTTCGCTTTCCTTGTTCCTGGTATGGCTGGCGATCATTGGTGCCTCCTTTCCTCGTTCGACCTGACGAACATCCCAGACTTTCGCGTCAGGCTATTGGCGAAAACCTCCGGTTGCCAATTGGTTCTTCCGCGCCGATCGCGCTCGCTGCGACCGAGGGAATAGAAACTCAGTCAACCGCAAGCACGATCTTGCCCACGGAACGTCCCCGCTGCGCGGTGCCATGATTGGACTGGACAACGCAGCGTGCGATGCGAAGTTCTTATGGCTCATGTCAGGTCGATCCGCGCTGATGCGGTCGCACTCACTTAACCTGGGTTATAGCCGCACCGACCTCGCGGAACTTTTTTTCCGCCGCGAACTGATCGTTCTTCGGCGCGCGGCGTTTGAACCGGCAGACAACCCTGTTTCCGCGCTTTCCCCTGGACAGAACTGCGAGGCGTCATGGCTAGCCCCACCGAACCCAACAAACTCACCAGCGCCCGCGTGGCAGATGCCAGTATCCGGCGCGGCCGGGGCGGCGAAACACACCAGATTGCGGAGCGCGATGTGCCGACGCTCACGACGCAGCAGGGCGTGCCTGTCGGACCTCAGGCGATTCATCGGGTATCTCGAAGAAGATCAATCGAGACTTGTGAAACCCACGCCCCCGGCGATTCCATCGCAAACGATTGGCGTTTTTGTGCGAACGGCCAGCAATGCCGTGATCCATGAGCCGGCCAGATTATCGAATCCCTGCTGCGCGGAAGCCGGCGTCATGGCTACGACTGCGGTCAAGAGTGGCCATCCCATAATCCACAAGATGAGTATCCCACGCCTAAACATGATCTTTATCCTTCGTCGTTGCGTCGAGATCAGATCATCCGACCATCAAGCCATTTTCATTTTGCTTGCTCCGACGCGTTTCGTGATCCAGTGTTGCAGATCGTCCATGATCGTAAAAAAGGCAGGGACGTACACCCGACTGAGAACTGTTGAGCTGAATAGCCCTCCGATCACAGCAATTGCCATAGGTGCGCGCCGTTCTGCATCGGCCCCATGCCAGCGCTCATCGCGATCGTTGTCATCACGATCGGCCGGGCTCGTTTGCGAGCTGCATCCAAGAGGGCCTGCACACGATCCAGACCGCTGTCGCGCCGGGCGACGATCGCGTACTCGACCAGGAGGATCGAATTCTTCGCCGCGATTCCCATCAGCATCAGGATGCCGATCAGCACCGGCATCGATATCGACGTTCGTGTCAGAAGCAGTAGGCCGAGCGCGCCACCAATGGACAGAGGGAGAGCTGTCAGGATGGTGACAGGCTGAACGAAGCCGTTGAAAAGGAGGGCAAGAACGACGAAGAGCAGGACGATTGCCGAACTCACCGCAAGCTTGAAGCCATTAAACAACTCCTGCATGCGCTCGGAGTCCCCTGCCGGCCTGTAAACGACCCCTGTTGGCAGTCCCCTGATCGACGGCAAGTTCGCTACCAAACGTTCGGCTTCCCCAACGGTGAGCCCGCTCAATTCCGCCTCTACCGTCTCGCTTCGCGTGCGATCCGTCCGCTCGATCTGGACCAGGCCCGAACCGAAGATGATGTCGGCAACCGACGATAACGGCACCGACTTCTCGAAGGCCGGCACCTGAAGAAGCGACAGGCGAGAACGATCGGTGCGCGCATTTTCGTTCAACAACACACGGACGGGTATTTGTCTGGCCGAGTGTCGCCGTGGAGACCCCAAGAACCGCCGCCTTATCCCCTTTGGGCACGATCTGCAGCTCGGGTCTCGGGACGCTGCTTGTCACCCTCGCGCGATGAAATCCGGGCGTAGCACGCATGTCCTGGGCCAATTGCCTCGCCGCGTCTGCCAGCGCTACGGGATCGTCGCTCAACAACGATAGCTGGATCCTCGCGCCGGATGATCCATCCTCCCCGAGACGTATCGGAACGCCGGGAACCGTCAACAGGTGTCGGCCAATCGAGGCCTCGAACGCTTGCTGCTACCGAGAAGGCCTTGAAGAATTGGCCCGGAATGCCCGGCATCAGTCCAACGGGCGCGAAAACCACGATGATCGCGAATGTCGTCGCGACGACAGCCAGACCAATTTCGTCGGCAGCATCGATGGCGGCATCGTAGGCGCTTTTTCATCGCACGGCACCATTTCTAACGGTCGCGGTTTTGACGTTCACTACGTCGCCGTCGTTCAGAAAGCCGGCGCCCTGGGTCACGATGCGATCGCCGGCATCCAATCCCTGTACGACTTCAACGTTGTCGACTGCCCCTGAGCCGATCCTCACTTCGGTGACGGCCAAACCGCCGACTTCCGAGCTGATTAGTATCTCGCGCCTGACAACGACGTTTCCCGTGGCGGCAATGCCGCGATGGTAGCGATCCTCATGCGCCTGCGTTCGGTAATAGCTATCATTCTGCACCCTGCGCTCTTTTGTAAGCCGGACTCCCGCTTCGGCGACGGCTGGCAGATACTCCGTTAGAACGAGAGCTTTGCTCGCGTAGAACAATTCGTGTCGGATTGTCTCGGCGGATGCAGATTTATGTCGAGATCTTGCTGGATTGGTCGCAACGCCATCAGGTGCCCGTATCCACAAAACTTGCCCCTATCGAGGTTGCGACCGAAATGCCCGCTGCAATCTCGTCTGTTTCTGTTGCACGGGTAAGGGCAGCGCGCACCGTGAGGTCCGCTGGGACGTCCGGCGTGACAACTTTGAAGCGATCGCTGAGGCTCACCCACAAGGCGCGGTTCACTGCGTTCCGCCCCACTCCGACTGAACTATCGGCCCGTGATCGGAACGGGAAGTAAATTAGGTCGGGGACCGCAATCAGCAGCGCGCAAACTAGGGCGTGAACTCTTTACGTTATGAGCACGCGCCCTAGTTCGGATTTAAGCCAACAAGCGGTCAGTAGTCCCAGAAAACCGGTACCCAACGAAACGCGTCGCCGTCCACCGCGACCCGACCGACAGACGGGAATGGCAGGTGAGTGGCCACCAGCATCTCGCCGGTCGCAGCCAGCTCCCGCAAAAGACGGACCCGAACGCGCGCCGCCTCCTCGGGGTCGTGTTCGAAGCCGTTGTGCCAGTCGGGCTGGTCGAAACCGACCGCGAACACGGCGTCGCCGGCGAACGTCAGGGCGTCGCCGCCGGACGCCAGGCGGACCACGCTGTGCCCGGGGGTGTGGCCGCCGGTGCGGCGGACGACCACGCCCGGAGCCACCTCGTGCTCCTCATCGAACTGACGCAGATGGTTGTGGTACTGGTTGACGAACCGCTTGGCCGCCGACCGAAGCGCGTCCGGGAACCCCGGCGGCATGGCGGTGTGGGAGAAATCGGGTGACTCCCAGAATTTGACCTCGGCGGCAGCCACGTGAATCTGCAGGTCCGGACGCAGCCTCTCCTTCACGCCCTCGACGAGCAGCCCGCCAACGTGATCCATATGCATGTGGGTCAGCACCACGTCGGTCACGGACGCGAGATCGATGCCGGCGGCGTCCAGTCGCTTGACCAACTGCCCGGCCCGCGGCAAGTGCAAGTCCGGGTCGCCCCCTAGTCCAGCATCGATGAGGATGGTCCGACCGCCGCTACGCACCACGACCGCGTTCAGCGCCCAGTCGAAAGCGTCCGGCGGCAGGAACATGTTGTTCAGCCAGGCCGCCCGGATGGCCGGGTCGGCGTTGTGTCCTAACATTTTGGTGGGCAGCGGTAGTACCCCATCGCTGACCACCAGCACGTCAATCTCGCCGACCTTCAGCGCGTAGCGCGACGGAACCAATTCGTCGGGCTTCGATCTAACGGGGTGTGCGGTAATATCTAGGCTCATGTTTGTCTCCTGCTGAGTGTTGTGGATCATCTGATTCATCTCCTGCGTTCGATCTTGGTGCTCGATCCTGGGCGGGCCACGCTTCCCGCGCGGGAAGCGCTTCAATGCTGGTTGGGTGTTCAGAGATCGGTGACACGCTCGGGGTCAGCCGACGCCAGAGCAGCGGCGCGCTCGGCGCGCGGCGGATAGATCCAGACGGTGTTGATCTCCCGCTTGGTCTTCTTTGCCTCGTCGCCAACCATCTCGACCTTGCGGTCCCAGCCGCGCGTGAAGAGCGCGCCGGCTTCTCCGAGGTCGAGACAGGTGACGTATGCCTTCTGGTGGTACGGCATAGCCGGAACTCCCAAGAGTTCAGCGGCGGCATTGTTGCCCGCAAAGGCGCCCATCCGCGTAGCGTGCTGGCACGACATCAGCGCATAGTTGCCGACATCGTCGCACGCTGCGCGAGCGGCATCGCCGGTGGCGAAGACACCGGGCACCGACAGCACGCGCAGATCGCGGTCGACCAGCAGCCGGCCGAAATTGTCGCGCTCGGCGGGGATCTGCGTGGTCAATGGAGCCGCACGCATGCCGGCAGCCCAGATCACGGTCCCGCATTCGATGCGTTCGCCGTTCGAAAGCGTGACCCCGGATTTGTCCAACTCGGCGACGCCGACGCCGAACCGACCCTCCACGCCGAGTTTGCGCAATGCCTCCTCTATGAGCGGCCGAGGGCCTTCGCCCATGTCGGGAGCGATTGCGCTGTTCCTATCGACGATGATGACGCGCGGCCTGGCATCTTTGCCGAGAATCGCGCGAAGCCGCGCAGGCATCTCCGTTGCCGCCTCAATGCCGGTGAACCCGCCGCCGGCGACGACGACAGTGTCGCGCCCGTTCTTTGCCGGCCGATCGGCCAGACTGTGCAGATGCCGGTCGAGGGCCATCGCATCGTCGAGTTGGTCGACGCTGAAGCCGTGTTCGGCAAGGCCCGGAATATTCGGACGGAACAGCCGGCTGCCGGTGGCGACGACCAGCCGATCATAAGAGAGGTTCTTCTTCGCACCTTTTGCGGTGGCGATTTCCACCGTGCGAGACTTGGTGTCGACCGTCTCTGCGCTGCCTTGCACGTAAACGACATCGATGGCTTCGAGGACCTCCAGCAGAGGCGCGGTCAGCGTCTCTGGCTTCGGCTCGTAAAGTCGCGGGCGAATGACCAGCCTCGGGTCCGGCGCGATCAGCGCGATCTCGAGTTCTTCAGGTGAAGCGCCCCTGATGTCGCGCAGCCGGGCAGCGGAAAGCGCTGCGTACATGCCGGCGAAGCCGGCGCCTATGATGACAAGTCGCATGTGACCTACTCCTGTGGTTTGAGTTTTTCCGACGCAAGAAACCGGAGACGCTAGGACGCGATGAACGAGAGCAACTCAGCGTTGACGAGGTCGGCAGGGGTCGTGCACATGCCGATTTACCGAAGGAGGTGTGCAGCCGCCCCCGAGCGATTGAGGTAATTGCAGAGGAATTGCTGCTAACGCGCGCGCCGTCTCCAATTGCTCGGAGTTTCGCCGGTCAAACGCCTGAACGCCACCGCGAAGGCTGTTTGAGAGGCGTAGCCAAGTGCCGCTGCGACCGAGACGATCGACGCGTCGGTGTCGCGAAGCATGTTCATTGCCTGCTCGAGCCGGTGTTGGCGCAGCCAGGCGTGAGGTGAAAGTCCGGTGCTTTCCTTGAAGGCACGGCAGAAGTGAAAGCGCGACAGGCCGGCATCTGCAGCCAGTGCAGCCAGTGAGACGTCGGCATCGCTGTCCGAGCGCAAGCGTTCGATGGCACGGAGCAGGACCTTCGGCGAAAGCCCACCCAAGGTTGGCCGGAACGTGTTTGGCGAGCCGGTGTGCGCGACCAGGATGCGCGTGGCCAGGAGGTCTGTCAGTTGATGCCTGAACAACCTATCCAGAGCCCCATTGCCCTCCAGGACGTCGGCCGCGCTCAAGAGCAATCGGGATGTAATCGGGTCGGGATGCGCCGTTCGCTCCAGAAGATCGACCGATGTGGCAGTATCGGCTTCGCGTGCAACGCGATCGAGCGTTGTGTGCGGAAGATAGAGCTGAACGACATCGACAGGTTTCGGAATATCCCACCGGGAGCTTGATCCGGCCGGAATGATTATCACAACCCCAGGACGAAACGTTCCAATCGTAGCCGATCTTCCTGACCGCCGCTCCATGCGTTGAATCGAGCCGTTGTAAGCCATGATGACGTGATCGGTCATGGGCTGGACGACGTCGTGCAGTGGTTCGTGTTTCCAGTGGGCGATCCCGCCACCGGAGGGGTCCAACGCCATACGGAGCGGAGCCGTGTTGAGAACACGCGCCATTTCCGCATCGGCAGAATGCCGGTCGGCGGTGGGCTGGGTGCCCTGGCGCGCCTCAGATTCGACCGGCGGATCCTCCTGCGAGGGATCGCGCAAGATAGGCTTGCTCATGATTTCATGCTCGCATGATGTAGGCACGTGAAGAGCGTTCGTCGCTCGTTCTTCTCACTGGCTAAGCCTTCTCAACCAGTCCTCGAAACGCACCGAGCCGAGCCAGGGGTTGTTGCCCGGCATAAGAGACCGATCGTTTAGTTCCGCGCCGAAATAGCGGGCGTGGATGTCGGCGACGACCTTGCGGCGGTCCTTCGTCGCCGTCAGGTAACGCCGGCCGAATTCATCGAGGCTGAATCGCTCCGGACCGGCCAGTTCGACTATGCCGTTAATTGGAGCTGCGAGCGTGACGTCGGCCAGCGCATCGGCAACGTCGTCCGATGCCACGGGCTGAAACAAAGCGGGCGACAGCCTGACGATTTGTCCATCCGTGGAGGAATCGACGACCGCGCCCACCAACTCGAAGAACTGCGTCGCGCGCAGGATCGTGTAGGGAATTTTCGAAGCTCTGATCAGATTTTCTTGCGCTAGCTTGGCACGGAAGTAACCGCATTCCGGAAGCCGGTCTGCCCCGACAATGGACAGCCCGACATGGAGACGCACGCCGGCGGCAGCCTCAGCCGCGAGCAAATTGCGACCCGAAGTTTCGAAGAAACTCAGAACCGCGTCGTCCTCGAACGAGGGAGAGTTCGCGACGTCGACGACAATTTCAGCGCCGGAAAGTGCATTATCGAGGCCCTCGCTCGTTATCGTGTTGACGCCCCTGCCGAGAGCTGCTGGAATCACTTCGTGGCCCTTCCGACGCAGCTTGCTCGCAAGCTTCGTTCCGATGAGGCCGGTGCCGCCAACAACAACAATCTTCATGACGCTCCTCGATTTGGTGGCCACCAATGGCCCTGCTCCTGATGAGAATGCGCCCCTACGGCCGGAAAGGCCTTGTAGGCGTCTTGAATTGCGGTTGAATTTTGCTTGGCTTCTTGTCCAAGGGGAGCGCGGAAGTGCTGTTCTCGTTTGAAGACTATTGCCTGGACCCCGACCGGCGCGAACTCAAGCGAGGCTCCGAGCTCATAGCCATTGGACCGAAGGTGTTCGATCTGCTGCTCTTTCTGGTCCAGAACCGGGATCAGGTCGTAACAAGAGACGATCTGCTGCAGGCCGTGTGGGAAGGACGGATCGTCTCCGAGTCGACGCTGACGAGCCACATCAATGCGGTGCGCAAGGCGATCGGCGACACCGGCAAGGAGCAGCGCCTGATCCGGACGGTTGCACGCAGGGGCATCCGCTTCGTCGGCAAGATTGCCGAAGAAAAATTGCCCGCGAACGCTTTGGTCATGGACTCAAGTAACGCAGGCGAAAGGCTCGGACCCATTCTGACCCTGCCGGATTCCCCATCGATCGCGGTCCTGCCATTTCGGAACCTCAGTGGCGACGTCGAGCAGGACTATTTTGCCGATGGCATCGTCGAGGACATCATCACCGCCTTGTCGCGCATTCGCTGGCTGTTCGTGATCGCCCGTAACTCGAGCTTCACCTACAAAGACAAGACGGTAGACGAGAAGCAGGTGGGACGCGAGCTTGGCGTGCGTTACGTCGTCGAAGGCAGCGTGCGCCAGTCCGAAAACCGGATTCGTATCACGGGCCAGCTCGTGGATGCGGCGACAGGCACCCATCTTTGGGCCGAGAGATTCGAAGGGACGCTTGACGACATCTTTGAACTTCAGGATCAGATCGCAACCAGCATCGTCGGAGCGATCGCCTCGCAGCTCGAGCGGGCGGAGATCGATCGTGCGAGGCGGAAGCCGACCGGCAGCCTCAGTGCCTACGACAACTATTTGCGTGCCATGCCTCATTTGCATCGGGGCACGCGGGAGGCAATGAACGAGGCGCTGCCGCTGTTCTACAAGGCCATGCAGCTCGATCCGGAGTTTGCCTCTGCCCACGCAATGGCGGCCTGGTGTCATTTCTGGCGAAAGGTAAATGGCTGGATGACCGACCGGGCACAGGAAATCGCGGAAGGCGTTCGACTGGCCCGCCTTGCGGTGGAATTGGGCAAGGACGACGCTGTCGCGCTCACCAGGGGCGGACATGCCCTTGCCCATCTCGCTGGCGACGTGGAGGGCGCGATCACGCTGGTCGACAAGGCGCTGGTGCTCAATCCGAACCTAGCGTCGGCCTGGTTCCTGGGAGGCTTTCTCAGAGCGGAGCGCGGTGACCCCGATGCTGCAATCGAGTTCTTTACGCGCGCGATGCGTTTCAGCCCGCTGGATCCGGAGATGTTCCGCATGCAGGCAGGCATGGCCCTATCTCATTTATTTGCAGGGCGGTTTGACATGGCCGCATCCTGGGCCGAACAATCCTTCAGGCAATTGCCCAGCTTTTTGATGGCCGCGGCCATCATCGCTGCAAGTCACGCGCTCGCTGGTCGGACCGAGCAGGCGCACATCGCGGTTGAACATTTGCGGAAGCTGGATCCCACGTTTCGTGCCACCCGCCTCACAGACTGGCTTCCGATCCGGCGGCCGGAGCATCTCGTCCAGTTCGAAACCGGCCTGCGGCTGGCAGGCCTGCCGGCGTGACCTCCCTTTGGGCTCTAGCAGGATTCGTCATTCGCTATAGAGCAAAAACAGCTTGAACAGGTCACTTCCGCTTCTCCTGCAATGGCGGAAACCCTTCAACGCTCATCCACGACCTTTGTGACGAATGTCCACGGGTCGCACCAGTTTCGTACAAGAAACAACGACGCCAAAACGCAACGAGCGCGAATGAAAACGGACCATAATCAGCGAATATGGTCGATATCCCGTCGCTGCCTTTGCCGATCAGCGCAGCAACAGGATCAAGGCGTCCGGCCTGACCGTATCGAAAACATTCAGGTGACTAGGTTTTGTTATTACCTTGAGCGAGGCAGAACCTGGTTCGCCTCGCACGGTTTCATGGCTTTTGATCCTCCGCTCCGATCGCCGCCAATGCGGCGCGGGCTACTTCGACGTCTTGTGCACCGGTGCCAGACCCCACGCCGACCGCACCGACACATTGGCCTCCTATAATGATTGGCAGTCCACCTTCGAGGTTGGTGAGTCGGCCCCTACCTGCAATGGCAAGCTTGATCTCATTGGCCGGATCGAGTCGCGACGTCGGTTGACGATGCGAAGCCGCGGTGATGGCCTTGGACATCGAGGTCTCCCGGGACAGCAGTTTGGCGCCATCCATCCGGACAAATGCCAGCAGGTTGCCGCCGTCATCGACGATCGAAATGTTCTGCGGTGCGTTAAGCTCTTCCGCTTTGGCTATGGCACCAGCCAACGCCTTGAGCGCGCCGTCATGTGTCAATTTGAGAGAGGGTTTGGTCATCGCCATTTTCTATAGCTCCGGTATCATGCCTTGTACGGCTCGATGAAGCATGCGGAGGCATGCTCCCGACGAAGGTCTCAATCATCCATCCGCTGGAAACGTGTCTCGCAAAGACGGACGCAGCGACATGGTTTCGAACCAAACGGCCAGCGCCGGCCGCGTTGTGCGCCAGTCGAATGACGCGAACCGGAAATCCAGATAGCCAAGCGCGCAGGCGATGGTGAGGCTGCCGATGCTGATGCGTGCGCCGAATTCAGCGACCGTGTTTTCCATCTGGTCGAGTGCTGCGGCGATCTTGGTCATCTGGCCGTCTATCCAGTCAGCCGATCGATGCTCATCACTTCTGCAGGTGTTCTCGTAGCGGGTCAGCAGAGCGGCATCGAGGAGGCCGTCACCGAGGGCCTGTTCGGTGAGGACCTGCCAACGTTGCGGCCCGCGCGGAAACAACGAGCCATTTCCGAGGTCATCGAGATACTCGCAGATCACCCGGCTGTCGAATAGCAGCGTTCCGTCCGCCAGTTTTGCGGCCGGGACCTTGGCGAGCGGATTGAAAATGGCGATCCGCTCATCGCGCTTCAACGGATGCGCGGCGCTTGGCAACCGCACGATGCGATCAGCAATGCCGAGTTCGATCGCGCAGGCCATGACCTTGCGGACATAGGGCGATGTCGGCGCATAAAGCAGTTCGATGGCATCACTCATGACCGTCTCCCGTCGGCAAAAGCAACACCTTGCCGATGTTCTCGTTGGCTTCGAGAATGCGATGGGCTTGTGCGGCCTCACTGAGCGGCAATTGCCGCCAGATCAGCGGCCTCACCAAGCCAGACGCGACCATCGGCAGCACCTCGGCGCGGAGCACGGCGGCGATCGCCGTCTTCTCCTCGTCCGACTTCGGTCGCAGCGTCGACGATGTCAGATACAACCCCTTCCGCATCACCAGCCCAAGATCAATCGGAACAACGCCACCCTGCATGAAGGACAGGCTGACATGGCGTCCGCCCGGCGCCAGCACGTCGAGATTACGTGCAACGTAAGAACCGCCCGCGATATCGAGCACGACATCGACGCCGCGCTCGCCGGTGACACCGCGCGCTGCGGCAACGAAATCGTCGGTGCGATAATTGATCGCGGTGGCGCCCAGCGCTTCGACTGCCTTCTTCTTGGCGTCGCTGCCGACCGTCGCGATGGCCGTGGCGCCGCGCGCGATGGCCATGCGTATCGCAATCGTACCGACGCCGCTGGCGCCGCCGTGCACCAGTACGGCCTCCCCCTTCGACAGCCGGCCGCGCTCGAACAGATTGTGCCAGACGGTGAAGAGCGCCTCGGGCAGGGCTGCCGCCTCTTCCATCGTCAGGCCCTCGGGCACAGCGAGACAATGCGATGCCTTGGCAAGGCAATAGCGCGCATAACCGCCGCCCTTGACCAGTGCCATAACCGCCTGACCGCGCAAGCCGGCATCGCCATCGACAACGCGCCCTGCAACTTCGAGCCCGAGCACATCGGTGACACCTGCCGGCAACGGGACGGCGCCGCTTCGCTGCATCAGATCGGGGCGATTGACGCCGGCTGCGGCAACCTCGATCAGGATTTCGCCGGCACCGGGCACGGGCACGGGTCGCGCGACCTGGATCAGCACGTCGGGACCACCGGCCTGCGTTGCGATGATGGCCTGCATGGTGGACGTCATTGTCAAAACTCCGTTGTTCATTCCCGCATCCAGTCTGCACGCGGCCGGCCTAGCAGAACGGCCAGCCTGTCGATCATCGCGCCCGCCGCTGCGAGTTCATCAAAACCGATCCATTCGTCGGCCTTGTGCCCGCGCGCCATATCGCCGGGTCCGCAAACCAGCGTCGGGATGCCCGCTTCCGCGTAGAGGCCAGCCTCGGTGCCGAATGCCACTGTCGTTGCGGGACGCGTATCGCTTGCAAGTCGCGCAACCAGACGTGCCGCAGGCGCATCGGCGCTGGTATCCAGGCCGGGATAGGCCGACAGTTCTTCGGAGATAATGTCGGCCTCTGGCGCGCTGTCACGAAGTCGGTCACGCTCGCGCGCCACCAACTCATCGATCCGTGCAAGGATTTCGCCAGTGTCACTGCCCGGCATGGTACGGATCTCATATTCCAGCGTGGCACGTTCCGGCACGAGATTGACCATGCTGCCGCCATGCAGCGATCCGACATGAATGGTGGTGAATGGCGGGTCGAAGGCCGCATCGCCGCCGCGTGCGATCTCCTGATCGGCGAAACCGCGCAACGCATGAGCGATCGCCACCGCGGAATCGACGGCATTGGCCGCGCGATGCGGCATCGCCGAGTGGCCGGTGCGCCCGATCACCGTCAAGCGACGCGCCACCTTGCCCTTGTGCGCGCGAACGACGCGCATCGCGGTCGGCTCTCCGACGATGGCGAGCACCGGCGGCGCGACGGACTGCATCAGCGCACGTACCAGATCCGGCGCGCCACGGCATCCGACTTCCTCGTCATAGGAAAACGCCAGATGCACCGGAACGGCCTGAGCCGCCGCCTTGAGACGCGGCACGGCGGAGAGAACGACAGCCAGAAAGCCCTTCATGTCAGTCGCGCCGCGACCATAGACGCGCTGATCACGGATGACCCCGGCAAATGGCGGCACGGTCCAGGCCTGCCCCTCCACCGGCACAACGTCCGTATGTGCCGACAGAACGACACCGGCTCGGTCCGCCGGACCAATGGTCGCGAGCAGCGACGCCTTGCGTCCGTCAGGCGACGGCACGCGACACGCCGGCACGTCCGATGACGTAAGTATCCGCTCGATATAATTGACGATATCGAGATTGGAATTCGAGCTTATACTTTCAATACTGATTAGCTCGCAAAGTATTTGAGCTATCTTTTCGATCATCTATACTACCATTACTTTTACGAATACGGGAGCATCACGATGACCTATTCTATCTCGGCGCGTTGTCCGGAGACCGGCGCATTCGGCATCGCCATCACGTCGTCCAGTATCGCGGTGCCGGCGCGCTGCGCGTGGGTCGGGCCTCTGGGCCTCGTGGTGTCGCAGAATGTGACCGACCCGGCGCTCGGCCCGACCGGTCTTGCGCTGCTGCGTCAGGGCCTCGGTGCCGCTGCCGTCCTCAACAGCCTCACGCTCGGCACACCGCAGCCAGCATGGCGACAGGTCGGCGTGATCGATCGTTACGGTCAGGTGGCCTGGCATTCCGGCGCTCAAGCATTGGCCACGGCGGCAGTTGCCGAAGGCGATGGCTGCCTCGCGCTCGGCAATCTGCTCGCCGACGACAAGGTGCCCAGCACGATGATTGCGCGGTTCGAGGCGACCGCTGGCCAGCCACTGGCGGAGCGGTTGATGTCGGCGCTGGAAGCCGGCCTCGGCGCCGGCGGTGAGACTGACGACGAGCATGCGGCGGGTCTGCATGTCGCTCACATCTTCGACTGGCCGGTCGTCGACCTGCGTATCGACTGGCACGACGCGCCGATCGGCGAGTTGCGTGCGTTGTGGGAGCGCTATCGGCCGCAGCAGAAAGACTATGTCGCACGCGCGAAGAATCCGGGCGCGGCGCCGTCGTTCTAGACGCAGGCGCCTCACGGCGCCTCGCCCGGCGGAAACGCCACGATGTCGTCGGAGCCGATCGACAATCCGACCTCGGCTCCGACCGGACAGGACGACAGCGCCGCAATACCCGGCGACCGCAGCAAAATATGATCGCGCGCGCTACCTGGCGCGTCGACATAGAGATCGACATGGCCGCCCTGGAACACCTGCGTCGTCACAGTGCCAGGCAGCGATCCCGATGCCCCTCGCGACGTCACGGAAAGATGTTCCGGCCGTACGAAGACATCTACGGAACCGCCAATCGATACTTCCGCAAGTGATGCTGCAGGAACGCTCGCGCGCACATCACCAATCGAGACCACCGCGGCATCGCCGTTCCGCTCGACGAGCCGACCGTTGAGTACGTTGGCATCACCCACGAAGGACGCGACGAAGCGGTCGGCCGGACGACGATAGATATCGTCAGGCGCGGCGATCTGGCGGATGCGTCCGGCCGACATCACCGCGATGCGGTCCGACATCGACAGTGCCTCGCCCTGGTCATGGGTAACAAAGATCGTGGTGACGCCGAGCTCACGCTGAATCTGCTTGAGCTCGACCTGCATGGAACCACGCAGATTCTTGTCGAGCGCCGAGAACGGCTCATCCAGCAGCAACACCTTCGGCCTGATCACGAGCGCACGCGCGAGCGCAACGCGCTGCTGCTGACCACCCGACAATTGCCGGGGCTTGCGGTCTGAGAAACCGGAGAGCTTGACCAGCGCCAGCGCTTCGTCGACACGGCGCGCCATCTCCTTCTTGTCGACGCCGCGGGTCTTCAGTCCATAAGCGACGTTCTTCGCGACGCTCATATGCGGAAACAGCGCATAATTCTGAAACACGATGCCGATCTCGCGCATGTGCGCCGGCGTTTCGGTGACCAGGGCGTCTTCAATAAAGATCTCGCCGCTGTCCGCTTCGAGGAAGCCCGCAACAAGATTGAGCAGCGTGGTCTTTCCGCAACCCGACGGTCCCAGCAAGGTCATGAACTCGCTCGACCCGATCTTCAGCCAGGCCTCATGCAACGCGATGAAATCGCCGAAGCGCTTGGTGACGCCGTCGAGCTGCACGGCCGGACGGATTTTGTCGTTTCCGGCGACTGACGTATTGGCAGCCATCTGATTAGTGCGCATCAACATTCAGGATTCTTCCGAGGCCCAGAAAGGAATTGGCGATCGTGAGCAAGGTCGCGGTCACGACGATGTAGATGACCGACAGGGCGGCCAGTGTGGGATCCGCGAATTCGCGGACGTAATTGTACATGGCGACCGGCAGCGTCTGCGTGGCCTGGCTGCTGACGAACAGAGTCGCCGTGAATTCGTTGAACGATAGAATTGCTGCGAATAGCCAGCCGCTGAGCAAGCCCGGAATCAAAAGCGGGATCGTCACGGTGAACAGGATCCGCAGCGGCGTGGCGCCAAGGCTGGATGCCGCCAGTTCAAGCCGGATGTCGAGATTCTGCAGCGAGATGTAAGTGCTGCGCATCACGAACGGCAGCACCATGACCACATGGGCGAAGATGACGAGTGGAAAGCCGCGCCCGAGATTGGTCTGCGAGGCGAGGATGAGAACGCCGAGGCCGATTGTGTAGTGCGGGATGATCAGCGGCGACAGCAAAATGCCTTCGAGAAGATTTCTGAGTCTGAATTTGTAGCGGTGAATGGCGAAGGCGAAGGCCGAGCCGACCACCAGCGCGATGCTGGACGCCCACACCGTCACCGTCAAGCCATTCCAGAAGCCCTTAGCGAAATCGGGATAAGAGAACGCGCGCCAGAACCAACGCAGCGACCATGATTGCGGGGGAAACAACAAGATCGCACGATCGTTGAAGGCCGAAATCGCCACTACGATGCCTGGCAGCATCACGAACAGGAGAATGGCGGCGATGAGGATGCGTCCCGACCATCGAAGCAGCAGGGTGCCGGGAGAGCGCTTCATGTCGTGCCTGCCATACGTTCGAGTGGGCTCGCGGCCTTCTTCAGCAAGGCGATCACGGCCAGCGATAATGCGAGGCCAATGATGGAGAGACTGGCAGCAAAGGGAAAATTGAAGGACGAGAAGCCGAGCTGATAGATCAGCGTCGACACCGTACTGACACGCCCGCCGCCGATCAGTTGCGGAGTCGCGAAAGCACTGAACGTCCACGCGAAGGCCGTGGAGAAACCAGCGACGATTCCGGGCATCGACAGCGGCAGGGTAATGGTGAGGAAAACGCGGACCGGACCGGCGCCGAGACTTTCGGCGGCCTTCTCGTAGTTGCGGTCGATGTGCGAGAGCGCTGCGGCCAGCATGATCACCATGATCGGCATGGTCACATGGACCAGCGCAGCGACCACGCCGCCAGCGGTGAACATCATCTGCAGCGGACGATCCAGCAGGCCAAGCTGGAGCAGCAGCGTATTCAGAAAGCCCTTGTTACCGAGCACGATCATCCACGAATAGGTCCGCACCACCTCGCCGAGAAACAGCGGCGTGACCGATACGACCAGAATGAAGGAGCGCAGCGCCGGACTATTGGTGCGCACCAGCGCATAAGCCAACGGATAGGCCAGGATCAGCGTGAACACCGCAGTCTCGAAACACAACAACACTGTATTCCAGAATGCCAAAGCATAGAGCGGCCGCAGCATGGCCGCGAAATTCTGCAACGTGAACCCACCGACTTCGAGCGAGCCGGGAATATAGGCCCGGACGCTATACTGAAAGACGGCCAGCATCGCCGCGATCAGGCCCACGGCGACGAGGCCGGCCGGCGAAACGAACCAACCCAGAAACGGACGTGTGTTCATGGACAAACTCGACGTGGGCAAACTCAAAGCGATGGAGCGCGATCCGGCAGTATCAGCCGGATCGCGACCAGGACCATGTTATGGAGCCATGATGTTCTCGGTGAACCACTTGCGCCAGGTACCGGTCTTTTCGGCGCGCAGCTTGGCGTCGATCACAAGGCTCTGTTTTGCCCACTGATCCGGCGTGGAGAAGACGCCGGTCAAAGAGGCTATCTCCGGCTTGAGCTTGGCATTGTCGACCACCGGGCTGCCCTTTTTCAGTTCGGCGATCTTGGCCTGCACTTCCGGATCGAGGGCGATGTTCATGAACTTGTAGGCCAGCTCCGCCTTGGTCGAACCTTTGGTGATGGCCATGGTGTCGACACCGAGCACCGCGCCTTCCTTCGGGATCACGAGCTTGATCGGTACGCCCTGGTTCTGCATGTAATAGGCATTCATCGACAGCACGACCTGGACTGGCGTCTCACCGGTGGCGAATAGCTGCTGGCTGTTGGCGTCATTGGTGTAGAATGCCTTGTAGTTCGGCTTCAGCGCCTTCATCTTGGCTTCGCCGACTTCCCAATTCGCAGCATCACCGCCCGACAGCTTGGCCGCGACGACCATCACATGACTCGGGTCGAAATCCGGCGACGAGATCATGCCCTTGAGTGCAGGATTCCACAGGCCTTCCCAGCTATCGAAGCTGACGCCCTTGGGTAGCCGGTCAGGCAAATAGCCGATGGTGTAGACATAGGCCCAGGCGCCGATGTGGTACGGACTGATCCTGGCCTGCTCGACCAGATGGCTGGCATTCGGAATCTTCGCCGTGTCGAGCTTCTCGAACAGATTGTCGTTGGCATAGAGCCAGCCGACATGGGCCGTCGTGAAGGTGACGTCGCTCTCGGGCTTGGCCGCGGCGAGCTTGGCCTGATTCAGCCGGTCGATCGTGCCGCCGGTGATGTATTCGACCTTGACGCCGGTCTCGGCGGTAAACTTCTGCGCGATCGCCTCATCGATCAAATCGCGGAAACTTCCGCCCCAGGTGCTGACGACCAGCTTCTCCTGGGCGGATGCCTGCGCGCCGATCGCGAGCGTCGACAGCAACATCAATGCAGTAAGCTTCAAGGCGCGCTTCATCTCGGAACCTCACAAGAATTATGACCCCGAGAGAAAAGCAAACACCATGCCAAGCGAACGAATTCGACAATATTTTCAAGTATTTCCAGCGCAAGAAACTCCGTTGACCTTTCATTCGAAAGATCTGATTTCAGAATGATCGTAGCTATACTTCGGCGTCGAAGATCGACACAGTGCTACGTCGGAATTTCCGCAATGATGTCGATTTCCATCAGGTATTCGGGCTTGGCGAGCCCCTGAACGATAATTCCGGTCGAAACCGGATAGACGCCCTTCAACCACTTGCCGACAACCCGGTAGACCGGCTCGCGATAGGCGCGATCGGTGATGTAGATGACGATCTTCACCACGTTCTGCAGACCCGAGCCTGCCTCTTCAAGCAGCACCTTGGCGCAAAACATGGCATTTTCAGTCTGCGCAGCGGCATCGCCGATGCCGACGATCTTGCCGTCGAGATCCATCGCCGTCTGGCCACGCACATAGACGGTGTTGTTGGCACGCACCACCATGCAGACATCGTTATCGAGGCTCTGCTCGGGATAGGCATCTTTGGTGTTGAACTTGCGGAAACGCTGATGGGTCATGAACCAAATCCTCAGGCGGCAGCGAGACGACGGAATGTGCGATCGCAGAAGAGCAAAGGACGCGCAGCTTGTTTGCGGACACTCAGCACCTCGCCGGTGACGATGCGATGCGAGCCGAAATCGAACAGGCTGGCCACGCGGCAATCGAAATTGCACAACGCGCCATCAAGCGCTGGCGCTCCGGTGAGCAGTTCTGACCATTCGCCGGCGAGAAAGCGGTTGTCACGCAATTCGGGGATCAGCCCGGCGAAGCTGTTGGCGACACGCTCCTGCGCATCGGACAAAACATTGGCGACGAACACGCCGTTGGCGAGCAGCAGAGCGAGGCCGCGATTGTCGCGGTGAACGCTGAACACCACCGACGGCGGCTCCATCGATAGCGAGCACAACGACGAGACCGTGACACCGGCCCGGCCGGCCTCACCGTCCGTGGTCACCACCGCGACGCCCGACGCGGTCGTCCGCATCGCGTCGCGAAATTCATCGACGGCGACGATGTCGTGAGACACGCAGCTCACGATTGTCCCCCGTCGATACGGTCCGACAGACCCGCCGACTTCTTCACGAAGTCGAGCGGTCCGGCGAAGTCGAAGCTGTTGTAGACGGCCGCCAGGTGATTGAAGTGCGGCGCCTGCGCGAACTGCACGAAGGTCAGGCGGTGTCCGGCGTAGTCGGAGTTCAGCAGATCGCGCGCGAAAGCGAGCAGCTTGCGGCGATCGTCGGCCTGCCACTGCTCATTGAGTGAATAGAACTTGTTCAGCCACTTACCGCTACCCTCGGCCTCAAACGCATCGGCATTCGGCGTGATGCAGATCTGCCCGCCGCACAGCTCGCGGGCGACGTGCATCATCGCCGGAAGCTGCGAACAGGCAAACACGCGGCCAGCATAGAGCATCGATTGCTGCGGCATCAGAAGACCGCCGGGGCTCTTCTCCGCCATAGCGATCGAGGCGGTGAGATGCGCGTTGATGCCTTCGCGATAGCAAACGAGATCGGCGAGCTTCTCACGCACCGATTGCAGTTTGTCCAGACCGGTCTGCTTGGCATTCCACATCGCCGCGCCGATCATCATGTCAGCCGTGTAGAGCAGCCGCAGCACATAGGGGAATGCCGAATAACGGTGCAGTGTCGAGCGCACGAACTGCGCCGCACGGGTATGACGATAGAAGAATACGTCCTCCCACGGGATCAGAACGTCGTCGAACACAACCAGCGCCTCGACTTCGTCGAAGCGGTTGGAGAGCGGATAATCCTTGGCGCTGCTGCGATTGGCGAAGCCAGAGCGGCAAATATGCTTGACGCCCGGCGCGCCCATCTTGACGATGCAGCCCACCGCGTAGTCGGACAACTTTTCATTCGCCCAGGCGCCGACGGTCGGCTTCAGATAGGCCTGATCGGCATAGGGGGCCGCGGTTTCATATTTCGCGCCGCGAATGATGATGCCCGCATCGGTCTCGCGGGTCACGTGAACCATCAGGTCGGGATCCTGCTGCTGCGGCGGCAGCGAGCGATCGCCCTTCGGGTCGGTATTGGCCGAGACGTGGAAGATGTCCTTCTCGATCACGGCGCGGATATGCCGGTCGATATTGGGGGCGAAGCGCGAATCAATCTCGGCCAGCACGTCGCGCCCGTCGGTGAGCGACCACATCTCGCCGATCGTCTCGTCGCCCACGCGGGTGACGACGCCACCGATATCCTTCATCACATGGTCGACAGCCTTGATCTTGTCGTGCCAGTCCTTCTGTTCCGTCGGCGGCCGGTAGAAGATCGAATACTTCTCATTGCCTTCGACATAGGTCAGATCGCCGCTGTAGCGCTCTTCCCGCGCCATGTCGTACATGCGGGCTTTGATATCGATGATCGGCTTCAGCGCGGGATGAGTGGTCACATCGTTGACGCGCTCGCCATCGACCCAGACCTCGCGACCATCGCGAATGCCCTGTTTGTACTCTTCACCCGTGCGGATCATTAATCGGCTCCTGTTCGACTGGACGACAAGGTGCCGGAGGCCCTATCATAAGAAAAATATTTTTATGTTTGGAGATACATAGGAAAATGCGATGAGGTTCTCGCTCCGGGCGCTGAGTTACGTTGTTGAGACAGCCGACGCGGGCAGCGTGACGGAGGCGGCCAAGCGCCTGAACGTCTCTCAGCCCTCGATCTCCGCTGCACTGAGCCAGATGGAGGCGGAACTCGGTATCCAGATATTCATCCGTCACCTCGCGAAGGGTGTGACGCTCTCACCGGCCGGCCAGCGGCTGGTGAATGACGCGAGGCTGCTGCTCAACCATGCTCGCGATTTTGCCAAAAGTGCCCAATCGCTTGGCAGTACGCTGCATGGCGAGATCGTGGTCGGCAGCTTCCTGACGCTTGCGACGCGCTTCATGCCTGGGCTGCTGGCCGGCTTTCGCACGCGCCAGCCAGGCATCTCGGTGAAACTGGAGGAAGGCGACCAGCAGGAGATCATCGACGGTCTGATCTCTGGGCGGACGGAATTGGCGCTGTCCTATTCGTTTGCCGTCCCCGATGAAATCGTCGGCGAAAAGTTCTGCGAATTGCCGCCTTATATCGTCCTGTCGGCCAGTCATCCTCTGGCGACCCGGTCTTCGATCAGCCTGACCGAGATGTGCGACGAACCGTTCATCCTGCTGGATCTGCCGCATTCCCGCGATTACTTCTCCAGCCTGTTCACGGCATCGGGGATCGAACCGCGGATCTCGTTCCGGACCCGGTCATTCGAATTGATCCGCGGACTGATCGGGCATGGCCAAGGATATTCGATCCATAACGCCGTTCCGCGCACCACTATCGGCTATGATGGCAGCCGCGTCGCGGTGGTGCCCATCACCGAGAAACTGCCGCCGACGCATGTCATGGCACTCCGCCTGAAGCGTCACGCGCTGCGGCCGGCGGTGCAGACATTTGCCGACTACGCGCGCGAGGCCTTTGCCGTTGGCGGCCAGTTCGCGCCGGGCTCAATAGCCCCGTCGGGGATCGACACGGCTTAGCAGTTCCTGCCCGGCCCGAAGCCGGCGCACATTCTCGCCGATCTGCCGTGCAGCCGACCGCGGCAGCGCCACCGATGCAAGATGCGGCGTCACCAGAACATTGTCCATTGCCCACAAAGGACTCTCCGGTGACAATGGTTCGGAAGCAAAGACGTCCAGCGTCGCTTCCGCGATATGAGCCGAACGAAGCGCTTCGATCAAAGCCGGCTCATCGACGATGCTGCCGCGCGAGACATTGATGAAGACGGCGCCCGGCTTCATCTGCGCCAGCCGTTCGGCATCGAGAAGGCCGCGGGTCTGCGGCGTCTGGGGCAGCATGCAGACCAGGATGTCGCTGTCGCCCAGAATGTCCGGCAATGCGGGCAGGCCGGCAGAGGTCTCGATGCCATCCACCGACTTCAGCGTGTTGGACCAGCCGCGCACCCGATAACCCTGCCGCGCGCATTCCAACGCCGCCGTCAGCCCGAGCTCACCGAGGCCAAGCACGCCGACCGTGATGGTCTCAGGATCGCGTGGATGAATGTAGCGCCAACGATGCTCGCGTTGAGCGCGCTCGAAGGCCGGGATATCGCGCGCATGACGCGTCACGGCAAATAGCACATAGCCGGCCATCATCCGCGCCATTTTCGGATCGGACAGGCGGGTGATCGGCACATCCGGCAGATCATCGCGCCCGACCAGCGCATCCACGCCGGCGCCGAGATTGACCACGAGCCCGAGATTTGGGTAGCGGGCGAAAAAGCCATGCGGCGGCTTCCACACCAGCGCCTGCCTGACCTTGAGGGGATCTGCGATGTCGTCTGCCTGGCGCAGATCGATACCCTCTGCGGCAAGCGCATCACGCCACGTCTCGAAGTCATCGAAGGCGCTGTAGAACGCCATGACTTCCGATGTCATTGGGCGGCCTTTTCGGCGATCAGGCGCGACACCGCCGTCAATGCCAGTTCATAGCCAAGCGCGCCGAGCCCCGCGATCACGCCCGTCGCCGCTCGCGAAACGTAGGAGTGGTGACGAAACGGCTCGCGCTTCCAGATATTGCTCATATGCGCCTCGATGATCGGGCCCTCGAAAGCGAGCAAGGCATCGAGGATCGGGACGGAGGAATAAGTCAGCCCGGCGGCATTGATGACGATGCCCTCGGCCTTCTCCCTCGCCTCCTGGATCCAGTCCACCAAAACGCCCTCGTGATTTGACTGACGGAAATCGACGGTCAAGCCAAGTGATGCCGCGTGATCTTCACAGCGCTTCTTGATGGAGACGAAACTCTCCCGGCCATAGGTTCCATTCTTATCAAGCCCATAAAGATTCGCATTGGGACCATTCAGGAAATAAACGGTGGCAGAGGTCATAACCGCGCTTTCTCATCTGTCGCAGGGAAATCGGTATCGCTCAGGACAAACATGACGCCGGCCCCCGCGCGCGAGCAAAAGCTTAGAGAGCCTTTACTCGCAGCAGAAATCAAAAGAAACTATGCGCTTCGACGGATTTCAGTATGGCACCAGGATTGATCTTCTTTGCAGCGACCAGCTGACGGCGAAGCCGTCACCAAACACCAATACTGCCGCGGCGCAGCACGAGACGACCAATTGACGGCGCTCGTAGCCTCGAGCTGCCAGCTTTGGTTCGCTTTCGGCTAGTGCATTGGGGCGTGCTTGACGGAATCCTTGATCCCGCGCCAGATCTTCGCGCACCAATTGCTGACATTCTGAAGCAGGACTTTCTTCAAATCCAACTCTCTCTATAGCCTTTGTTGTCACCTGTCAGAAGCAAGAGTTGGGCCACCAGCCCAGTGACTTGATCGCCGCCGATGAAGCTCGGTCGGCCGTACGGCCGGGCTATAGTGTCCCGAATCTGAAGTTCTACGGCCTCCAAATCAACGCGAAGACGGCGGACTGTCCTTATTGTTTGAGGAGGACGAACGCTTCTGCGCTTACAATGTGCCAGCCAAGGCCAAAATGCCTTGAACTTCTGGTTCAGGACACTACGGCGCCCGTCTCGGCGGACCGACCGATGCGCGGGGAATGAATTCGCTTGGCACCAGCACCTGATGGGCCTCCTGCACGTCGCGGTTCCGGATTCGATCGAGAAGCATGCCGGCGGCAATCCGGCCGATTTCTCCTTGATCCCATCCGATGACGGCAATCGGCGGCGTGACGAGCTCCGCGAGTTCGGAATGGCCGGACGCGATGACCGAGACATCCTCGGGAATCCTTAAGCCCCTTCCCCGCACCGCGCGCAGCACGCCCGAGAGCATGTCGATGCCGCCGGAGATCACCGCGGTCGGCGGATTGCGTTGGCCGAGCAGCGCCGAGGTGATACGGAATCCTGCACCGGGCAAGAAGCTGCCTGCCTGGATCAGAGACAGATCTGGTTGCAGGCCGCGCGCCGAATAAGCCTCTTGATAACCGCGGATGCGTTCACTTGCCGGATACAGCCCGCGCTCACCTGTAATCAGTGCCACGCGGCGATGGCCCAGATCGAGCAAATGACCGACAGCGGCACGCATGCCGCCTGCGTGATCCGCCATGACCGCGTCGGCCCACGGCTGTTGGGCACGATCGATCAGCACGATGGGGATATCGAGCCCGCGCAGGAATGCTTCAAACTCGCCTTCGATCGGCGTGTAAGGGCCCATCATGACGCCGTCGGCCTGTCGGCTTGACAGGCGGCTGAGCAGTTCGCGCTCGCGCTCCTCCCGGCCTTCCGAGTTGGAGATCACCAAGGAGAACCCCTCGTCGTCGAGCACGTCGTGCGCGGCCTTCACGAAGCCGGCGAGCTGCGGGATATTGATCTCACGCAGGATGCAGCCGATCGTGTGCGTCGAGCGTATCCGCATGCTGCGCGCCACCGCATTCGGCGCATAGCCGAGTTCGTCGATCGCGCGCTGGACCTTTCGGCGGACATCGGGACGAACCGTGGCATTGGCATTCAGGACACGCGAAACAGTGCCCGTCGAAACGCCGGCCGCGGTCGCGACATCGCGGATCGTCAGCTTACTTCCGCGGCCCACCATCTGCCGATTTGTCATCGTGTCCACCTGAGGTCGGAACCCATTTTAGCGCATGCGGCGCTGAAGTGAATTCCGCGGCCTCAACCATCGGACGCACCGATCAGATCTCGAAGGCCCACTGCTCCGCGGCCAAAGTATATTGTCCGCCCTCGCGTCGCATATGGCCAAAGCCGGGAAAATGCAAATGCATTCCGCCGATCAGCATGTCGTCAGTCACCACCATGTCGAAAATCATCTGGCGCGCCCTGGCCGCGGAGTCGGGGTCGGTGTCGAACTCCATGGTGACGTGCGGAAGCGCCACCTGGATTTCGGGCACATGCACGGTGTCGCCCCACACAACCATCGACCGGCCGCCGGAGGAGACGACGTAAGCGGTGTGGCCGGGCGTATGACCGGGGATCGGAATTGCGGTGACGCCCGGCAGCACCTCGCCATTGCGGAAAGTGCGGACGCGATCGGCAGCCATATAAGGCTTGAGCTGAGTCCGGCCGGCCTCAAAATAGCGGCGGCGGGGTCGCTCCGCGGCCTTCGCCATCGCCTCGTCGTTGAACCAGTGATTGATCTCGTTTTCATGCACGATGACCTCGGCATTGGGGAACAGTCTCGTGCCAGTCGCCGCATCGGTCAGGCCGTTGGAATGGTCGGGATGAACATGTGTGAGCAGCACGCCATCGACGGAGGCCGGCTCGATGCCCGCAGCCGCGAGATTGTCAGGCAGGCAACCGCAGGTCGGTCCCATCAGATCGGCGGAGCCGCAATCGATCAGGTAGGTCCGGCCGTTCACCCGCAACGCGAAAGCATTCACTGAAATGCGCGGCGGCGAGATCCGGTGATCGCGGGCGAGAATGGCCTTGGTCTCCTGCTCCGGAATGTTGCGGAAGATCGAGTACCCCATGTCGACGTAACCGTCACTTAAGCCCGTGACTAGTACGTCTCCCAGTCTGCGGTGGTAGACGCCAGCGACTTGCGTCTCGGGAAACCTGCTCATCGGACACTCTCCTCCCAAAGTCGCGCGATCACGGCAGGATCGTCGCGTCTGTGATGCCAGCTTCGGCCGACGCGAAGCCCGGCCTTCGACCAAAGTCGAACTTCCATGAGCGCGTAAGCCCAGGTGACCGCGAACACGTCAATCACCGGTGCGCCAGCGATCTCGCGCAGGCCATGACGAACGAGAAGCTCGGCAAGCACGCCTTCGGCCGGAATGATCACATCGGCGCCGCGCGCGACCAGGCGTTCGGCTGCGGCAGCAAAATTGCCGATCACAGGCGCAGGGTCGGCATAAGCGGCGGCCAGCGCCGGCTCATCAAGCGGCGGATCAAGAGCGACGACATCGAGCACACGTGCGGCAAGCCCATGCTTGTCGACCGCAACCTTCGTCATCCATTGCACGGCCGGCGCATTTGACACCAGCGCCACGTAGCGTCCGAGCGAGCAACCGACGAGAAGGCCGCTCTCCGTGAGCGAGGCGACAGGAATGTCGACGGCGGAACGGATCTCACGCAAGAACGGCTCGCTGAAGGAACCGATCACGAAGGCCGCATAGCCCTCCCGCTCCGCCATGATCGCATTATCGATCACTTGGCCGAGAATGCGGTGATAGGCATAGGCATTGCCGAGCACCGCCGTGGCCGACGCTCCACGATAGCTCCCCGAGGGAAGGCCATGCACGACAAGCTCGGCATCGTCACCGAGGATGTCGGCCGCGTGCGCCTCCAGCGCGCACTTGTAAACCGCCAAATGCTCGAGTTCGTTGACCGACTGGTGCCAGATGCGAGGCTTCGAGCCTCCGCCGTATCCTGCTCTTGTCATGCGTCGGTCCGGTCGCTTGTCAGGCGCAGCGAGCGCAACGAGCCGATCTCTTCCAGACGCCAGAGCTGCTCGAACAAATCGCTCGCGTGGGCGCGGCTGAACACGCGCGTCGTACAATCCAGGAATTTTTCCCTCAGCTCCTCGCGCGTGAGCGGCATCTGCCAACTGCCCTTGGCATGCACGACCGGCGTGTGTTCCAACACCTCGCCTGAAGTGAGCACAACGCTCACCTGGTCCGACGGCGCAAAAGGCTGGTCGCCGGGCATAATCTCATCGGTCGTCGTGCAGCGCACCTTTGCGAAGGTGGCACCGACATCCGGCCGTGTGACGAATTCATCGGTCAACTCGGCAAGACCGACCCGGCGCGCGATGAGTGCGGCGGCCATCGCGAATTCCATGCTGAACTTTGCTTCGAGCCCCGTCTGCGGGTTGCTGTTGCGCAACATCAGTTTTTGCGTAACGCCGGTATGAACCCGAATCTCGCTGACTTCGGATGGGTTCAGCTTGTGCAGGTCGACGAGGCCGAGCATCGCGTCGATCGAGCGATGCGTGGCATAGCAGGTCGGATAGCGCTTCACATTGATTCCAAGCTCGGCCAGCCGCCAGTTCCTGCCGATGTCGAGCGTGCCGTCCTCGATCCTTGGGGTACCGGACGGAGAATGGGCGCGCAGGAACCCGGTTCGGTGTTCCAGCACATCCAGCGAAGCGGTGAATCCCTGGTCCGCCAGCCGTGCAGCGAGCACGCCCGATTGCGCGGTGCGGCCAGCGTGCAGCGATTTCGTCATCGTGCCGAAATTGGCGACAAGACCTGAGGCCAGCGAGGCGGCGATGGCGACGGCGTGCGCCGTTTTCTCGGGACCGAGCCCACGCAAGCGGGCGCATGCTGCTGCGGTTGCGAGCGCCCCCATCACCGCTGTCGGATGGAAACCACGCTCGTGCAGGTGTCCTGGTTCGAGATCTGCGAGCTGCGCCCATAGCTCATAGCCCGCGACATAGGCGGCGACCGCATCGGCACCACTCGAATCAAGCGACCAGCCTTCGGCAAGTATGGCTGGAACGAGCACCGCGCTCGGATGACCAGCAAGCGCCACGTCGTCATAGTCGAGCACGTGCGCCGCGACACCGTTGACGAGCGCGGCATCTGACGCCGCGAGGTTGCGGCCCGAGGGAAGTTCAGGCGCCCCGTCGTTCTGTGTGGACGGTGCGAGCATGGCCGAGACGATGCGCACCGGTTGCTCGGCTGCGCCTGCGATCATAACGCCGACACAATCGATGATGCCGGTACGAGCGGCCTCCTTGCACCGATCGGGCAAGTCTGCCGGCCTCAGCCCCGCGACGAAACTTGCTGTCTCGCGTGTGATATCAAGCATGGTCGCCTCCTCAATAGGATCGGGGAAGACCGAGCACGTGCTGCGCCACATAGGCGAGCACCATGTTGGTCGAGATCGGGGCCGTCTGGTAAAGTCTGACCTCGCGCCACTTGCGCTCGACGTCGTATTCCTGCGCAAAGGCGAAGCCGCCATGGGTCTGGAACGTCGTATCGGCCGCCTTCCACGTCGCTTCGGAGGCAAGCAGCTTGGCGATATTGGCATCGGCACCGCAGGGGCGGCCGGCCTGGAAGAGCGCCGCGGCGCGGCGGCACATCATATCGGCCGCCTCAAGCTCGGCGTAGGCCCGCGCCAGCGGAAACTGAACACCCTGGTTCTGTCCGATCGGGCGGCCGAACACGCTGCGCTGATTGGCGTAGGCGACGCCCTTGTTGAGCAGCCAGCGCCCATCGCCGACGCATTCAGAAGCGACCAGGATGCGCTCGGCGTTCATGCCGTCGAGGATGTAGCGAAAGCCCTCTCCCTCCTCGCCGATCAAATTCTCGGCCGGGACCCGCAGGTTCTCGATGAAGACTTCGGTGGTGTTGTGGTTGATCATCGCCTTGATCGGGCGGATCTCGACGCCATTGCCCTTGGCCTCACGCAAATCAACGAGGAACACCGAAAGTCCCTCGGTACGACGCTTCGCCTGATCGAGCGGCGTGGTGCGTGCAAGCAGCAGCATGAGGTCGGAATAGAGCGCGCGCGAGGTCCAGATCTTCTGGCCATTGATGACGTAGACGTCGCCCTGGCGCTCCGCCCGTGTCTTGAGCTGGGTGGTGTCGGAGCCGGTGTTGGGCTCGGTGACGCCAAAGGCCTGCAGCCGCAACTTTCCGTCGGCAATATCCGGAAGATAGCTGCGCTTTTGCTTCTCGCTGCCGTGACGCAACAGCGTGCCCATGATGTACATCTGCGCATGCGCTGGGCTCGCCGTGCAGCCATTGGCATTGATCTCTTCGAGGATCACAGCAGCCGCGCGCAGCGGCAGGCCCGAGCCGCCGTATTCCTCCGGAATGAGGGCGCCGAGGAAGCCGGCCTCGGTCAGAGCGGCGACGAATTCGGCCGGATAGCCGCTGCGCTCATCGAGCGCGCGCCAGTATTCGCCGGGGAATCTTTCGCAGATTTTTCGGACCGTGCTGCGCAGCTCCGGAAAATCCTCGCCCACGACAACGGTGACTTCGGCCTCAGCCGGATGGGAAGTGTCGTGATAGTTCATGCAGTATCCTTTCAGCCGGCAACCCTGGCAGGCGTGCGATAGGTCTTCGGCAATCCAGCGCGAGCGATGGCGCCGGAGAACCGCTCGCCCGGCAGCCAGCTTTCGACTTCCCCGCGCAATGCGATCAGCGCTTCGATATCCGCGCCGGTATCGAAGCCGAGTTGCTCCAGCAGGAACACGGTGTCTTCGGTATCGATGTTGCCGGTCGCTCCGGGGGCGAAGGGACAGCCGCCAAGTCCCGCCAGCGACGCATCGAAGGCACGAACGCCGGCTTCGAGCGCGGCGGTGACGTTGGCGAGGCCGAGGCCCCGGGTATCGTGGAAATGACAGGCAACCGGAACGCGGCCGATAGCGGCGATCACCGCCTTCATCAACCGGCGGACCTGGCCCGGATCACCGTAGCCGACGGTGTCGGCGACGATGATCTCATCGGCTCCCGTTTCGGCAAGCCGCACCGCGATCTCGACGACCCGCGCCTCCGACACCGATCCTGAAATGGTGCAACCGAAGGCCGTGGCAATCCCGGCGCCGAGCGCAATCCGCGCGCCGGCGTGTTGATCACGCGCTGCGACGATGCGCGCGAAATCTTGCAGCGACTCTTCGGTGCTGCGACGGACATTGGCGAGGTTGTGCTCCTCGCTCGCCGACAGCACATAGTTGACCTGCGCCAGATCCAGCGCCAATGCGCGCTCCGCACCGCGCAGGTTCGGCACCAGCACGGAAGGCCGGCAGCCGGTGATCGCGGTCGCGCCGCGCGCCACCTCCTCCGCATCGGCAAACTGAGGGATCACCTTTGGCGGCACGAAGGACGTCACCTCGATGTCGTTGATGCCCGCCTCGACCATGCCTCGACACCAGGCGAGCTTGCGCGCACTTGGCAGGATCGCCTTCACGAGCTGCAATCCATCCCTCGGCCCAACCTCGCGAACATGAGCTCTCTCACGCACCTCGCGCCTCCATTACTTGCCCTGAAAGTTCGGCTTGCGACGCTCGTTGAATGCGAGGACGCCTTCGCGACGGTCCGACGTCGGAACCAGCCGGTTGTAGGCCTCGATTTCGAAAGCAAGACCGTCCGCAAGCGACATCTGCAGGCCGCGGTGGATCGCCTGCTTGGCCTGGCGCACCGAGATCGGACCATTGCCGGCGATCCGCTCGGCGATGGCCAGCGTTGCCGTCAGCAATTCGTCGGGCGGCAGCACGCGATTGACCAGTCCCCAGCGCTCCGCCTCCTCGGCCGAGAACGGCAGGCCGGAGAGGATGACTTCCTTGGCGCGGCGTTCGCCGATGGCACGCGGCAGGTTCTGCGTCCCGCCCGCCCCGGGCATGATGCCGAGCGTCACCTCCGTCAGCGCAAAGCGTGCGTTGGTGGCGGCGTAGACGAAATCGGCCGCCGCCGCGATCTCGCAACCCCCGCCATATGCGGCGCCGTTCACCGCTGCAATGACCGGAATCGGGCAAGCCAGGATCGCGCGCAGCATGCGCTCGAACACGAGATGCTGGGCCTGCCATGCATCATCCGTCATGCCGTTACGCTGCTTGAGATCACCGCCGGCGCAAAACGCCTTCGCGCCGCTGCCGGTCAGAACCGCAACGCGGAGTCCTTCGAGATCGACGGTCAGCCCTTCGAACAGCTCCATCAGGTCGAGGCCCATCTGGGTGTTCATGGCATTGGCGGCGTCGGGCCGGTTCAAGGTAACCAGCAGGATGTGATTGTCCCGCCGTTCCAACGTGATGGTTTCGAAATCACTTCGCATTGGCGGTCTCCCTGCTGGCGGATGTCCGAAGGATAGCGTTGTGCTGACCGAGTGTCGGAGCCGGCGTGCGCGCCCGAGGGCGGGCCCCGTTGAACGCGAGGGGAATGCCGACCAGGTCGATGTCGTCGTCATCGCAACGCACCGTCATGTCGAGCGCGCGGGTCTGCGGATGCTTGGCGACTTCATCAATGCCAAGCAGCGGCGCATTGGGCACCCCGGCGTCGTCAAGCAGCTTGCCGAGCGCCTCACCCGAATATCGCTGAACCGCGGCTCCAATCTGCGGCAACAGCCGCTCGCGGTTGACGACGCGCGCCGCATTCGTGGCGAAGGCCGGATCGGACGCAAGCGCATCGAGCCCCAATGCACTGCAGAGCTTGCGGAACAGATTGTCATTCCCGGCGGCAATCATCAGCCAGCTATCGGATGCCTCGAAAGCCTGATAGGGCACGATCTCCGCCGTGCCCGAGCCGTAGGGCTTGCGCACTTCGCCGGATGCGGCGTAACCGGCGAGCGGCACGGTCATCCAGGCAAGGCCGGTCTCGTACAGCGACGTCGAGACGATCCGTCCTTCGGCGCCGCTCTTGCGCGCAACCAGCGAGGCGAGCAAGCCGATCACGGCCCACATGCCCGAGCCCATGTCGATCAGGGAAACGCCGACCCGCACCGGTGGCCGACCGCCCTCGCCCGTGACACTCATGATCCCCGTGCTGGCCTGCGCGAGCGGATCGTAACCCGGCTTGCTCGCGAGCGGCCCCTTGCTGCCGAACGCCCCAATGTCACACCAGATCAGCGCAGGCTTCTCGGCACGCAACGCCTCGGCCGTGAGCCCGAACTTGCTGAGAATGCCGGGCCGCAGATTCTGGATCACGGCGTCGGCTTGCGACAGAATGAGTGACTTCAACTCGCGGCATTCACGCCCATCGCTGAAGTCGATCGTGACGTCCTCCTTGCCGCGGTTGAGGCAATGGAAGGCGCTGGCGGTCTCGTTCCAGAACGGAGGCCCCCAGCCGCGCGCATAGTCGCCGCTCTTCGGGTTCTCGACTTTGATCACGCGCGCGCCGAGATCGGCCAGGATCAGCCCGGCGTAAGGCGCGGCCACGCTGTGACCGAGCTCCACGACGGTGATGCCTTTCAGCGGCTTGTCGATCTCGGGCATTACGTTCTCCTCGATGGGATGCAGCATCCCCGTTTCGCCATCATCATTCCGTCCAAGCTTTCCGCCCCCACGCCTCAGGACTTGTCCATCGCGTTGTCCGCCACGAGCACCGCGCCGTTGACGAAGCTCGCCCGGTCCGACAGCGCGAACACGATCAGATTGGCGAGCTCTTGTGGCGTGCCCCAGCGCGTGTTGCGCATCGAATTGTTCTCCGACCAGCGCTGCCGTTCGGCCTCCCCTTCCTCGGCGCTGAGATTGCGCCTGGCGAGCTCGCGCTCCCATTTCGCGAACCGTTCCGGCGTGTTGACGAAGCCCGGAACCACGCAGTTGATGCGGATATTGTGCGGCCCGAATTCATTGGCCAGAATCTTGGAGAACCTGATCTCAGCCGACTTGGCCGGCCCGGTACAGGACGACAGGAAAGGCGGCATCGTCACCATGATGCCGGTCTCGCCCGAGACGTTGACGATGCTGCCGCCTTTCTGCTGGATCATGACGGGAATGATGCGCTGGCAGATGCGAAACTGGGCGAAGAAGTTGATCGCCATGCCGTACTGCAATTCCTCGTCGGTCACTTCGAGGAAGGGCTTGTAGGTGCCGGTGCCGGCATTGTTGACGAGGATATCGATGCGACCGAGACGGTCGCGGGCGACCATCGGCAGTTGCTCGATCTGCTTCAAATCAGTCACGTCGAGCGACAAGGTCTCGACCTTCGCGCCCGTGGTCTTCTCAATGTCGGCGCGCGCCTCGGCGAGCGCATCCCCGCGCCGTGCGCAGATGAGCACCTTGACGCCCTCTTCGGCCAGCAGCCGGCACGTCTCTAGTCCGATACCCTTGCTGCCGCCGGTGACGATGGCTGTCTTGCCTTCCAATCCGAGTTTCATCTGTTTTCTCCCTGAAACGAGGTGACACGATCGAGCAGCGCGCGGATCGGCATCGCTCCGCCGTTGCGCGCGGAGGCGAAGACCTCCGCAGCCAGCTGGCTTGCGGCGCCGGATGGAAATCCCGATCGCGCCATGCGGGCTTCGAACACTTCGGTGGCGCGCGCCTCATCCTGGAAGACCAATGTCCTGGGCGCTTCGCGCGCGATGCGGCGATAGCGGCCGCCGTCATCCGTCTCGACCTCGACGGTTGCATCAAGATGTGTCCCGACATCGTCAGGCAGCACTGTCGTCTTCTCGACCAGTGCCAGGATCTCCGGATCCCGCTGGTGTTCGGCGCCCATCTCGTAGTCGAGCCGGCCATAGCGGAGCATGGCGGCGACCGCGAAGGCGGTGCTGGCCTGCGTCTGGACGATGCTCGTGAATGGTCCCTTGAACGATGTTCCGGGATACTCGGTGTAGGGACGCCAGATCGTCACCGTGATCCGCCTGGTGCGCGCAAGGTCGATGCCGTCGCGGTTGAGCAGGCTGGCTGCAATCACAGCGGACATGTTATCGCCGAGCGTGGCGAACGGTTTGGCCATGACGCCGATCATCGTCGCGGGATCGGGATTTTTCAGCCAGGTCTCGGGCGTGCGGTCGAGGCCACCAAGTGAGCGCAGAAAACCCTTCGGCCCTTCCAGCGCATCGGGTGCACCCTGCACGCCGCGCGCGGCGAGCTCAGCGGCGATGAACCCGCCGTGAGCGGCGCGCCCATTCTGCACACGCCATTCGTCGGATCCGCAGCGCACCGGCTCAAGCGTACCTCCTGTCGTGGAAGCCGCAATCGCGACCGCGCTCGTAGCCTTCAGCGAATCGAGACCAAGCGCCGCGGCACCGGCCGCGGCCGCGGCTATAGTGCCGAATGTTGGACTTGTGCGCACGCCTCGCCCGATCAGACCGCGCGCAACGCTCTCGCCCGCGCCGAGCCATTTCAGCGTGGCATATCCGGCCGTGAGCGCATTGAGGACGACCCGCAACGGCGCGTCGCGCGCCTCGCCCAAGCACACGACGACCGGCGAGATCAACGATCCGGGATGGGTCCATGAATCGTGATCGGTATCGTCCTGGAAATGCGCATGGACGGCAATGCCATTGGCAAGCACCGCTTCGGACAGTGGCACGTGTTTGCCGCTGGCCCAGATCCGCGCACTTCGCGAGCTAGGTGCGACATCCGTCGTCATCGCGCGCGCCGCCGCGGCCGTCGGTTCGTCCCGTGACGCCAAAGCAAGTCCGAGTGAATCGAGCAGGCAGGTCGCCGCCTTCACCGCGATCTCGGCCGCGAGTTCTACTTCAGCCGCCGATGCGACAAAGGCGCCAAGACGCGTTGTTGCATTGATTTGAGCCATTACAGATACTCCTCGGCCAACGCGACATCGCGTATTTCGGCCACCGAGCCACTTCGCCTGATCTCGCCGCCGCGCATCACATAGCCGCGGGTGGCAAGCTTGAGCGCCGGCCGGGCCATTTGCTCGGTCATGAGGATCGTGGTGCCACGCGCCTGCATGTGGTGGATCGCCTCGCTGATCCGCGCGATCCACACCGGCGCAAGCCCGAGGAAAGGCTCATCCAGCAGCAGCAGCTTGGGAAACGAACTCATCGCCCGGGCCAGAGCCACGATCTGCTGCTGACCGCCGGACAACTGTCCCGCCGGCTGGGCCGCGCGTTCCCGCAGCATCGGAAAGAGACCGCAGAGCCAGTCCCAGGCTTCGCGTTGTGCGGCACGGCCTCGCCCGCAGGCACCGCTCAGAACGTTGTCGGCGACCGACATGGTCGGAAATACGCGGCGGCCTTCCGGCGAATAACCCATGCCGGCCCGCGCTCTGCCATCGCATGCGAGCGCGTTGATATCCCGGCCTGCAAAACGCACCGTGCCGCGCGCAGCGCCGGCAAGACCGATGACGGCATTGATCAGGCTTGATTTGCCTGCTCCGTTGGCACCCACCAGCAGGACTGTTTCGCCCTCCGCAACTTCGATCGAGACCCCCCGCAGGGCCGTGATGCTGCCATAGCGCACTTCGAGATTTTGCACCGCGAGCATCATGCCTCTGCCTCGTCCGTCGTCCCGAGATAAGCGTCGATGACGTCCTTGCGCGACAGCACTTCTGTTGGCGAGCCCTCGGCCAGCACGCGGCCGGAATCCAGCACCAGGATCTTCGGGCAGAGCCTGCGCACCAGATCCATGTCGTGCTCGACGATCAGAACGCCGCACCCCAACTCCGTTACGGCATGACGGACGAAGGCATCGATACGCAGGCGCTCGCGCCGTTCAAGACCGGCCGCCGGTTCATCCAGCAGCAGCACTTTCGGCCGCACCGCGCAGGCAAGCACGAGGCCGAGCATCTTCTGCAAACCGTAAGGCAGCTTGTCGCTTTGTTCGTCGAGGTGCGCGACAAGCTCGAATTCATCGATCAGCGGCGTGATGGCCTGCCACGCGTCCTCTCCGCCATTGCTGAAGCGCACCGCGCGCGAGATATTCTCGCGCACCGTGGCCGTGCGGAACGTATTGGTCTGCTGAAAGCTGCGCACGATGCCGGCGCGGCTCACGGCGTGGAGCGGCTTTCCCGTCATGTCGCGGCCGCCGAGCAGGACGCGGCCGCTGGTTGGCGGAAGCATGCCGCAGATCACGTTGATCAAGGTGGTCTTGCCGGCACCGTTGGGGCCGATCACACCAAGCACCTCTCCCGGCACGATCGAGAAGCTCACGTCGTTGAAGACGTGCAGTCCGCCGAAACGCTTGCAGATGCCGGTGACCTCGAGACGCATCGATGAGTTCGCGATGCCAACGACAGATTCGCGTCGGTCGAGCCGCGGTCCCATGACACCGAGGACGTCGCCCGGGAGCATCACAAACCCTTCTCCGAAACTGCTCTCGGTTCGTGCCGCTTGTCTGGGAACCGGCTCTCTGCTCCTCGTCATGGCTGCGACTCCGTGGCGGCCGGGGCCCCCAGGGCGCCGGACCCGGGGTTGATGGTGGATCGGCGGAGAACGCGCGAACTTAGGAACCGGAGAAACCGCGACACGGTGCCAACGATGCCCTCTCGCGCCGCCAGCACCACGACCACGATGAGGAATCCGAACAGGAGCTGGGAAAACTCACCGCGCAGCGCAAAGATTTCTCCTGCCCAGATCAGCAAGGCCCCGCCGACGAGCGGCCCGAGCATGGTGCTCTTGCCACCGATGATCGCGTAGGCGATGTAGTTCACCGATGAGAGTGGACTGAACGAGGTCGGATGCGCGGTGAGCAGCATGTTGACCAACGCAAAGCCGGCGAGCCCGGAGACACCGCCCGCGATCGCAAAGCCGAATGCCTTGTAGTGCCAGACGACGAGCCCGAGAGATTGCGCCAGCAACTCGTTCTCTTCGATCGCCGCAAAATGCTGACGCAAGCGGCGAGTGACTGCGGCCGTGATCAGCGCACCCGCGAGCGCCAGGCCGGTCGTGACCAGGAGCACGGCGCGATTATCGCCGAGTTCGATCCCGAAGAATGTCACGGCAGGCATACCGACCAAGCCGTTGGCTCCTCCAGTCCAGCCCGGCATCTCGAACAGCACGAGCTGTGTGATCTCCGTGAGGACGAAGGTGACCAGCACGAAGTGGACGCCCGTGAGACGGAGCACCAACGCGCCGAGCGGCAGTGCAAACAGCGCCGGCACCACGAAACTGGCAATGCCGAGCAGCAGAACATCCGTCACACCATGGCGGAGACCGAGGATCGCCGCGGTATAGCCTCCGATCGCCATGAACGTGGGCACCGCAAAGGTCATCAGGTTCATGCGCAGCATGATGTAGACGCTGAACGCAGCGGTGACCCCAATCAGGATCTGATTGGCCAGCGAGTAGATCGCGGGGTTCTGGCTGATCCAGGGGATGACGAAGGCAGCGGCGATGATGACAACGCTTGCCGTCTCGGCGATGGAGCCGCTGCGCGCGGCGCCAAGATCAATGCTTGCCATGGCTCACGCTCCACGTACCCGATGGCCGAACAGGCCGGACGGCCTGACCACCAACATGATCAGGACGAGCACGAACAATGCGAGAGCGCCTTTCGATCCGCCCAGATAGACCGCCGAGAACGCTTCCACCATGCCGACGAGAAAGGCCGCAACGGTTGCGCCGCCAATGCTTCCGAGACCACCAAGAATGACAATGAGGAAGGATGTCGCCAGCACGGGATCGCCGACATGCGGTGCAAGCGACAGGATCGGCGTGACCAGCGCGCCAGTGAGACCCGCAAGCCCGGTGGCCAGCGCAAACGCTGTCGGAAACAGAAGCTTTGGACGTAGTCCCTGCGCCGTGGCGACGGCACGGTCGTCAGCAAGCGCACGCAAGGCGCGGCCGAAGTCGGTGTAGTAAATCAGGGCATAGATCGACAGGATACCCACCAGGCAGACGGCAAGGACCACGAGATTCTCGATCGGGACGTAGAAGCCGTGCCCGCGCAGGACACCCGTCAGGGGAAAGCTGAATGCAGGCGACTGCGGTCCAAAGATCACCAGAAGGCCGCTCGACATCATCAAATAGAGACCGAGCGTCAGCATCAGTGTCGCCAAGTGATCGTCGATCACGTGATCGAGGACGAAACGCTCGAAGAGATAACCCAGCGCCGTCGTGCCGAGCGCGGCGGCGATCACTGCCAGCGCATAGGGCAGACCAAGATAGGTCACCGCCGAATAAGCGAGATAGCCTCCGAGCACGTAGAATCCGCCATGGGCGAAATTGACCACGCCGAGAATGCCGAAGATCAGGGTGAAGCCGAGGGCGAGCAGCGCATACTGCGCGCCCAGGCTGATGCCGATGAGGCCGGTGGCGACGATGCCTTCCACAGGAACTCCGCTACTTGCCCGTGGCCGCTTCGACCGGAACGATCGGCTGCAACTTTCCGTCAGTGACCAATCCCACGCCGAATGGGAACGATAGCTCCTGGTTGATGCCGAAGAATTCCTTGCCGATCCAATGTCCTGAACCGACATTTGGATCGTCCACGGGCAATGCACGGAGAGCCTGAGCCACCTTTTCGGTGTCGGTGATCGTGCCCGCTTTCGCGATCGCCTTTAAGACCATGCGAGTGCCGGACACCCACTGGAAAAACAAATTGTTCTCAGGCCGCTCGGTGCCGAACAGCTTCTTGTATTCGTCGGCGATCAGTTGGACCTTCTCGTCGACCAGAACCGGCTCGTACCAATAGAAGTCCTTCAGCACGGCGTCGCCGCCGGCAACTCGCGAAATCTCGCCATAGCCTGGGCCACCGAGGCGCCCGATCGGTCCTTCGAACCCGGCTTGGCGCAATTGCTTGACCATGATGCCGGCGTCGCCGGGCGGCGAGGACGCGAGATCCACGGCCTCCGGTTTTGCGTTCATGATGCGCGTCACGATCGGCGCAAAATTGGTGGTGCCGCGCTGGTAGTACTCCTCAGTCGCAGCGATACCGTTCTTCTTGTAGGCGTCCGCATCGACGCTTGCGATATCCGTGCCCCCCTGGTCGTTCGGAGCAACGAGGACAACGCTCTTGATGCCGAATTTCTGCTTGGCGATCTTGATGATCGGATCGGCCCATCCCGACGGACCAGGGCCGACATGGAACACCAACGGCCACTGCGGACCCAGCGCATCCTTGGCGTAGCCATTGCCCATCACCAACATCGAATTGCGTTTGGCGATGGGCTTCAGCCCGGTGAGTTCGGGTGAACCGATGGGACCGATGATGAATTTCACGCCCTGCCCCGCGAGCGTATTTGCTGCCGCGGCGGCGCCCTCTGCGGTGTATTTGCTATCGATCGCAACGACACTGACTTGACACGGCGCGCCGTCGATCTTGACCAGGCCGTCGCGATTGGCCTCCGCAGCCGCGAACTCCGCCGCGCCCTTGAGGGCGAGCCCCCACTGCGCAGCCGGCCCGGAAAGCACGCCGACGACGCCCAGTTTGAGCTCCGGTCCGGCGGCGAGCACGGACGGCCCGGACACGACACTCGAAGCGCTGATTGCGGCGCCGGCCAACAGCAAGTCACGACGCGTTATCTTCATTTCCACCCTCCCGTTATGGATCGTTTCATTTATTTTTGCTTGTTTTTATGCCAGCGCGCGTTGCGAGGCGCGCGACACTTAGCTTCGCGCAGTCGCGTCGCCCCCACCAGGGGATGGACGCAACACTCAAGCAATATATTGATTTTGCTTTGTAATTATTCCAGCTTGGCCGCTTGAGCGAAGTCTGCACTCAGCCCGAGCGTCGGCGTCCCTTTCCCTCTGATTGTTCTTTCAGCACTTAGTTAGAGACTATGTGCCGTTATGGACGCCCTGTCAATGAAACGATTTAACAAAACTATAAAGGTTGGCTCACCGGTGGCGTAACGTCGATTATTGGCCCCGCGTATCTTTCGAGCGTCGCGATGTTTATTGCGGTCGCCTAAGCCGCCTTGCACCTGGAGGCGCCCAACGCCTCTAACACGTCCAAGCAACTTCGTTGCTGCGGGGCGGATCTGCCCCAACCCGCGTGCAGGTCAGCGCAGCGCAACTGCAGGCAAATGCCAGCGCGGAGCGAAGCTCGTTCGCGTTGGTGTCCCTCAGTCCGCTCCTGCCGAGTCTGCCCTGCTTATGCAGCGCAAACAGCAGCGCGGCCTGAAAGCTGTCGCCTGCGCCGATCGTGTCCACGACGGTGATCGCGGGTGACCCGACTTCGATGGCACCGGCCGCCGAATGCCAGGCCTGGGCTCCCTTCGTTCCGCGCGTGACGACAAACAGGCTGCCGCCTCCAGCCAGGAACTCTTGCGCCTTCGCCGTGTAAGCCTCTTTCCCGTAGAGATAGTCGAAGTCAACGTCCGACATGCGAACGATGTCCGCGCTGTCGACAAACCCGTCCATGCGCGCGAGATAGGCTGTCTTGTCCTTGACCAGATTGGGCCTGCAGTTCGGGTCGAACGAAATCGTCGCCGATGATTTGGCATCGGCGACCATCGCGGCGGTTTCCGCGGCTCCCCTCTCGTTGACCAGCGTCGTTGAGCCGATGTGGACGGCCTCGATCGTCTCGAACGGAATTTTGCCGTGCGAATAGGTCCATTCCCGGGTGGCCGTCTCCGCGTCATAAAACGCATATTGCGACTCGCCTGCGACCATTCGGACGAAAGCAAGCGTGGTCTGGCGATCGCTGCGGGTGGCGTAGCGAAGGTCGACGCCGGATGCGGCGGCGTGGTCGGCGATCATGCGGCCGAACAGATCGGTCGAGACGCCACCGACAAAGCCGGTCGGCGCGCCAAGCCGCGCCAGTCCGACCGCGACGTTGAGGCAAGACCCGCCGACTGCCGGTCGTACCGCTTCGTGACCGTCTGCGGTCGTAACCGGCACAAAATCGATCAGCGCATCGCCACAGCTCAGCAGCATCGTTCGCGACCTTTCGAGATGATCTCAAAACCGCCCATCGTCTCACGGCTTCCGCGATCAAGCTCGCGCAACAACCTGTAGACCTCGCGCTTTCGGCGGTGGAATTCTTCCATGCCCGGCGCGGCCGGCTCGGTCAGGCGACCGAGCGCCGACATCGCGGCCATGGTCTCGCCGAGCGAGGCATAGGCGCCGGCAGCGACGGCGCCGAGCATGGCCGCGCCGAGCAGGACCGGCTCCGCCGTTTGCGGCAGTGCCACCGTGAGGCCGGTCGTATCGGCCATGATCTGCCGCACCAGCGGGCTCCTTCCTGCGCCGCCGCCCATGACGATGAGCTTGCTGTTGACCCCCTGCGCCTTGAAGTCATCGATGACGTCGGCGAGGCCATAGGCGAGCCCGCACAATCCCGCCACGAACAGACGCTCCATCGCGCAGATATCCGTATCGAGATCGAGGCCGGCAATGACGGCGCGCGTATCGGGATCGGCATAAGGCGAGCGGTTGCCGAGGAATTCCGGCAGCACATGAAGGTCGCGCGCCAGCAGCGCCGCCCTGCTCGCCTGCCCAGCACGGGCCATGATCCGCTCCTCGAGGATCTGGATGATCTCCACGCCGTTCCGCCTTGCCGCGTCGCTTGCCTCGGCGTAGGCGGGATGGGAGCGGATCAAATAATCGATCGCAGCACCCGCCGCCGATTGTCCGCCTTCGTTGAGCCAGAAGCCGGGCACCATGCCCGAGTAATACGGTCCCCACACGCCGGGGACGAAACAGGGATCGACCGTTGTCGCCATGATGCAGGCGGAGGTCCCCATGATATAGGCGAGGCGATCGCAGACATCGACTTCAGCACCCGATGCGTCCCGGCCGCCGATCGCGCCGAGCCCGCCGGCGTGCGCATCGATCAGCGAGGCGCCGACCGGCGTCCCCGGTCTCAGCCCGAAATCCCGTGCCGCCTGTTCCGTCAGGCCCAACCCCAGCGGCGTTCCAGGAGCGACGATCTCGGTGCCGATCCTGCGATATTCGTCCTCGACAAATTCCTGCAAGCCCACGCGCTGAAAATATGGCGCGCTCCAACGCCCTTCATGCGCGAGGTAGTTCCACTTGCAGGTCACCGTGCAGGTCGAGCGCGCGAACGACCCCGTCGCGCGCCACGAGAGGAAGTCGGCCAGGTCGAAGAAATGCCCGGCGCGATCAAAACTGTCGCGCAGGTGCCGCTTCAGCCAGAGCAGCTTCGGCATCTCCATCTCGGGCGAGATGGAGCCGCCGACATAGCGCAGCACCTCATCCTGCGTATCGTTGATCAGCCGCGCTTCCTCGATCGCGCGATGATCCATCCAGACGATGACATTGCGCTGCTTGCCGCCGGATGTACTCACCGTCAGCGGTCCGCCATGCCGATCGAGCACGACCAGCGAGCAGGTCGCGTCGAAGCCAATGCCCTTCACGAGCTCCGGCGATATCGCAGCTTCCGCCATCGCGCTGCGGACGGCCGAGACGCTAGCCGCCCAGATATCTGACGACGACTGCTCGACAACGTCGCCTGCCTCGTGCCAGACCGCGATCGGGTGTTTTGCAGTTGCGAGCAGGACTCCGTTTTCGTCGAAGATGCCCGCGCGCGTGCTGGAGGTTCCGACGTCGATGCCGATGAAGGCTTGCCGCATGTTCGCTCCCGTCAGTTTTGACGCAAGCTTACCAGCAAGTATAGCCACCATCGACAAGAACGATGCTTCCCGTCATGAGGCTGGCCGCTTCCGATGACAGGAACAGGACCACCGAGGCGATCTCCTCGACCTGCCCCATCCGCGCCATCGGGGTGCCGCCGATCCAGGCGTCGTACATGCGGGGGTTGTCCTTCACGAATGCGTTCAGGGGCGTCTCGATGTAGGTCGGCGCCACCGCGTTGACGCGCACGCCGCGCGCGCCCCATTCGGCTGCGAGCGATTTGGTCAGATGGTGCACCGCAGCCTTGGAGGCGTTGTAGTAGCACTGCTCCTGCGGCTTATTGACGATGAAACCGGACATCGAGCCGATATTGACGATATTGCCCGTCCGCGCCTGAAGCATGTGCTTGCCGAAGGCGCGGCAGCACCAGAAGGTGCCGTTGAGATTGACGTCGATGACATTCAGCCAGTGCTCGTCGGTCACGGTTTCGGCCGGAGTCTCGCTGCGCGCGATGCCAGCATTGTTGACGAGGACATCGACCCGGCCGTAGCGAGCGACGAGTTCGTCGGCAATCTCGGTAACGCGCCGTGAATCCGTCACGTCCACGACCGCGACCTCGGCCTGATAGCCTTTCCCGCTCAGATAGGCACCCGCTTCGCCGGCTACCGCCGCATCGCGATCGGCAATCACAACCCTCGCGCCGGCCTCGGCCAGCGCCTCGGCACAGGCGAGGCCGATCCCCTGCCCGCCCCCGGTTACGACTGCGGTCTTGCCGGGTAGTTTGAATTTTTCCAGATACATCTTGGTCTTCCTGTTAAGCCCGCAGCGATTTGCCGCGTTCATCGAACCGATGCAGGCGGCCGGGATCCGGCGACAGCAGGACACGGTCGCCGGCGCTCAAATCGAGCTCGCCGACGTGGCGCGCGGTGAGTGTTCCGATTGCGCCAGCGTCGACATAGAGAAAGGTGTCGCTGCCGAGATGCTCGGCGACCATGATGCTTCCCGGCCATCCCTCGCCGTCGCGCGCGATTTTCAGGTGCTCGGGGCGAACGCCAATGGTGGCCGCGTCATGGCGGCCTGCGACCTCGCCGGAGATGAAGTTCATTTTCGGCGAGCCGATGAAGCCGGCGACGAACAGATTGGCCGGCTTTTCGTAGAGTTCGAGCGGCGTCCCGTATTGCTCGATCTTGCCGCCATTGAGCACCACAATCTTGTCCGCCATTGTCATCGCCTCCACCTGGTCGTGCGTGACATAGATGGCCGTCGTGCCAAGCTGCTTCTGCAGCCGCGTGACCTCCAGGCGCATCTGCACGCGCAGCGCGGCGTCGAGGTTGGACAGCGGTTCGTCGAACAGAAACGCCTTCGGCTCACGGACGATGGCGCGCCCGATCGCGACGCGCTGGCGCTGGCCGCCCGACAATTCGCGCGGCTTTCTATCGAGATACGGCGTCAGATTAAGGGTCGCTGCCGCGGCCTCCACCTTCCGGTTGATCTCGGCTTTCGGCAGACCCGCCATCTTCAGGCCGAAGGCGATGTTGCCGCGCACGCTCATATGCGGATAGAGCGCATAGGATTGGAAAACCATCGACAAGCCGCGCTTGGCAGGCGGAACGTCAACGACGTTTTTGCCGTCGATCAGGATATTGCCGCCGCTGACGTCCTCGAGCCCGGCGATCAGGCGGAGAAGAGTGGTCTTGCCGCAGCCGGAGGGGCCGACGAAAACGACAAAGGAACCATCCGAGATATCCAGATCGGCGCCCTTGATGATGTGAACGGGCCCGAACGATTTCTGGACATTCTGAAGCGTGATCTGACCCATGGCTCCAGCCTTTCCGTTTTACTTGACCGCGCCAAAAGTCAGGCCGCGGACGAGCTGGCGCTGGCTGAACCAACCGAGCACCAGGATCGGCGCGATCGCGAGCGTGGAAGCGGCCGAGAGCTTGGCCCAGAACAGCCCCTCGGGACTCGAATAGGACGCGATGAACACGGTCAGCGGCGCGGCCTGCAGCGTCGAGAGGTTCAACGTCCAGAACGCCTCGTTCCAGGCGAGGATTAAATTCAAGAGCAATGTTGATGCGAGCCCCGGTACGGCCATCGGCGTCAGCACATAGACGAGTTCGCGGCTGATCGTTGCTCCGTCCATGCGTGCGGCTTCGAGGATGTCCTTTGGGATTTCCTTGAAATAGGTAAACAGCATCCAGATCACGATCGGCAGATTGCCGAGGCAGAGGATGAAGACGAGACCAGTCAAAGTATCGAGCAAGCCGAAATCGCGGTAGATCAGGTAGATCGGCACCAGCACGCCGACCGGCGGCATCATCTTTGTCGATAGCATCCAGAGCAGCACATCCTTGGTGCGTTTGGTCGGCGAGAACGCCATCGACCACGCGGCGGGAATCGCAATCAGCAGCGCGATCAGCGTCGAGCCGCCTGCCACAATGATGGAGTTGAGCGCATGATGGACATAGTCGCTGCGCTCCTGCACGGCGGCATAATTTTCCGTGGTCCAGTGAAAGAACAGGAATTTTGGCGGTATGGCGAAGGCATCGAGTTCGGTCTTGAAGCTCGCCAACACCATCCACAGGATCGGGAAGAAGATCAGGAAGCCGACCAGCCACGCCGCAATGGTCGAGACCGCCACATGCCTGCTTGTTGCCATCCGCGCCATGCGTCAGGCCTCCAAATTCCGGCCGACGATCCTGACCAGGAAGAAAGCCACGATGTTGGCGATTACCACTGCCACCAACCCGCCCGCGGAGGCACCGCCGACATCATACTGGATCAGCGCCTGCGAATAGATCAGGAAGGCGATGTTGGTGGTCTGCAATCCCGGCCCTCCGCCGGTGGTGACGAAGATCTCGGCGAACACGGTCAGAAGGAAAATCGTCTCGATCAGGATCACGACAGTGATCGGTCGGGCCAGATGCGGCAGCGTGATGTAGATGAAGGTCGACAGCGCGCCGGCGCCGTCCATCTCAGCCGCCTCCTTCTGCTCCTCATCGAGAGATTGCAGCGCTGTCAGAAGGATCAGCGTTGCAAACGGCAGCCATTGCCAGGAGACGATCAGGATGATTGCGAATAGCGGTACGTCGTTGAACCAGTCGATCGGTGGCGCGCCGAACAGCTTTGCGATCCAGGCGAACAGGCCTGACACCGGATGCATCAGAAGGTTCTTCCAGATCAGCGCGCTGACCGTCGGCATCACGAAGAATGGCGCGATCACCATCAGCCGCACGATGTTGCGGCCGATGACCGGCTGGTCGAGCAACAGCGCGAGCGGAATTCCAAGCAGGATGGTCAGTCCAAGCACGGACCCGACCAGAACCAGTGTGTTCTGCAGCGAAGCGAGGAAAGCCGGATCGGTCAGGAAATAGCGAAAATTCTCAAAGCCAACGAACTGAGCGGATTCGGAGTCGAGCAGATTGTAACGCAGCAGCGAGAAATAGATCGTCAGCGCCAAGGGGACGATCATCCAGATGAACAGCAGCGCGACCGCTGGCGTCAGCAGCATCCGTGCGAGCAGTTGCGTTTGTCGGGTCCCGGTTCCCGTTTCCGTCGACTGCAAAGCCGGTGCAGCCATCCGGTGCAAGCTGCCGGATGGCTGCGAGGGGCTTAGCTCGGGAGTCTGAGCCAAGGGAGCCACCTATTTGATGTAGCCGGCGCGCTTCATTTCCCGCTCCGTCGACGCCTGCGCCGCCGACAACGCCGCGTCCACGCTGGTCGAGCCCGACAGCGCCGCGGAGAACTGCTGGCCGACCGAGGTGCCGATACCCTGGAATTCCGGGATCGCCGCATACTGCACGCCAACGTAAGGCACCGGTTGCACCGTCGGCTTGTTCGGATCGGCGGCATCGATCGACGCCAGCGTCAATTTGGCGAACGGCGCGACTTTCAGGTAGTCAGCGTTCTGGTACAGCGACGTTCGCGTACCCGGCGGCACGTTGGCCCAGCCCTCCTTCGACGCAACCAGTTTTGCGTAGTCCTTGCCGGTCGCCCAGGCGATGAACTTTTCTGCGGCCTCGACCTTCTTGGAGCCGGCGGGAATCGCGAGGTTCCAGGCCCACAGCCAGTTCGCGTTCTTGCCAAGCCCGGCGTTCGGCGCGAGCGCAAAGCCGACCTTGTCGGCGACCGTGGAGTCCTTTGGATTGGTCACAAACGACGCCGCAACCGTTGCATCGATCCACATCGCGCATTTGCCGGCATTGAACAGCGCCAGGTTTTCGTTGAAGCCGTTCGAACTGGCGCCGGGAGGCCCCGCCTCCTTCATCAGATCGACATAGGTTGCCAGTGTCTTCTTCCATTCGGGCTTGTCGAACTGCGGCACCCACTTCTCGTCGAACCAGCGTGCACCGTAGGAATTGGCCATGGCGGTGAGAAACGCCATGTTCTCACCCCAGCCGGCCTTGCCACGCAGGCAGATGCCGTAAACGCCGGCCTCCTTATCGGTCAGCTTCTTGGCCGCACTGACCACGAAATCCCAGCTCGGATTTTCGGGCATGGTAAGCCCGGCCTTCTGGAACAGGTCGGTGCGATACATGGTCATCGAGCTTTCGCCATAGAACGGCGCCGCATAAAGCTTGCCGGAGACGGACACCGCGTCCTTGATCCTCGGCAAGAGATCGGCGACGTCGTAGTCGGCGCCGAGCTTGTCGAGCGGCACCAGCCAGTTCTTCTTGGCCCAGATCGGCACCTCATAGGTGCCGATGGTCAGGACGTCGAACTGGCCGCCCTTGGTCGCGATATCGGTGGTGACGCGCTGGCGCAGCACGTTCTCCTCGAGCGTCACCCATTTGACCGTGATGTCCGGATTTTTGCTGGTGAAGTCGCTCGTCAATCCCTGCATGCGGATCATGTCGCCGTTGTTGACGGTGGCAATCGTCAGGGCGGTCTGGGCGAGTGAGGGAGTTGAGAGCAAGAGCGCAGCCGCGCCCAGAAGGGCGCCATGGACGTTTTTCACGGTAACCTCCCATCATCGCGTTTGAGCATATGCCCACGCGTTGGGCGTATGTTCACATCAACGTTTCAGCTTGTCAAGCTGACGCACGCGATCCGGCTGCCCGCAGCGCCGGAGAGAAAATCCGCCTTGTTCAGGAAGGCACGACGATCGTGCCGGCGCTATCGATCGAGGATAGCCCGGGCCGTTGCTTCGTCGGTGATGAGACCGTTGACGAGGCGCCCGATCAGCGCGGCGCTAATCGCCGGAACCTTGGCCTGCCCGATCGCCGCGGCGATCGTAGTGGTCCGCGCCGGCACTTGCGGGGGGATACTGGTCAACCGCTTGTTCGTGCCCCCCTTGATGAGCCGGCCCTTGGCGTCATAGGCCCAACCCGTGACTTCGCCGATGGCGCCAAGCCGCATCATCTCGAACAGCTCTTCGCGGCTGACGAAGCCGTCAACATGCACCTGGGCCTTCTGGTCCATCTGACCGATGCCGATGAGACGCAGGTCGGCTCTCGCGGCAATCGCCTGGATCTTGGCGATTGGCTCGATCCGGTTCATGCGGTTGCGCTCGTCTTCCGTCGACATCAGGAATGGCAGTGGCATCGGATAGTGGCGGGCACCGGTGCGATCGGCAAGGCGTCCCACCGTATCGAAGAAGCTCGCCGAGCCGTCGGCCGAGATGTTTCCGACCAGCGAGACGATCTGGTGATTCGGCCGCTCGATCGGCGTGACTCGCTCCACTGCAGCGCGCACCGCGCGCCCGGTGCCCAATGCGACAATGACCGGGGTTTCCAGGCGCAGGGTTGAGTCCAGCAGGTTGGCGCAACGTTCCGCGATGCCGGCGGTGGAATGCGGCGATGCCGGGTCCGACGGCACCACCTCGCAGTGAACGAGATCGAAGCGATCCTTGAGCTTCGACGCCAGTTCCATGCATGCGGCAATAGGATGTTCGAGGCGGAAGGTGATCAGGCGTTCTGCGAGGCAAAGCGATACCAGACGCTGCGCGGACGCGCGCGAGACCTGCAGCATCTTGGCGATCTCATCCTGCGTATGGCCGGCGATGAAATAGAGCCAGCCGGCGCGCGCGGCGTCGTCAAGACGGGATTTCTCGTTCTCCAGTGCTGCCATGAAAGCCCGCTATCTTTCGTCCCAGAAGTCCGCCATCCGGTCAAAGACACGATCTGCGCCGGCATCGCGCAGCTTGCTATGCCGATCGCCAGACTGGTAGTGACTGCCACCGATAAAGCCCCATACGGTCATGCCGGCGGCCTTTGCTGCGGTCACGCCGCTGACACTGTCTTCGATGACAAGCGTGTGCTGCGGCGCGGCGCGCATCTGCGCAGCTGCATAGAGAAAAAGGTCGGGGGCCGGCTTGCCGCGCGCCACCATCTGCGCCGTGTACACCCTGTCGCCGAAATGCGGCGCCAGACCGGTCAATACCAGCGAAAGCGATACCCGGTCGAGATCGCTGGACGATGCAACACAAAACGGCATTTGCAGGCTGGAGATCAATGACCCCACTCCAAGGACAGGTCGCAGCGAACGCCTGAACCGTTGGAGCACCCGCGCCTTCAACGCGACCAGAAAGTTCTCGGGAACGAGGCGTTGGTCCGCCTGGTAGTGTTGCAGGATGGCCGTCGTGCTGCGGCCAAGAAACAGTTCGAGGGCATCGTCCCTGCTGAGCTCGATGCCGAATTCGCCAAGCACCTCTGACAGGCACTGACAGCTCAATATCTCACTGTCCACGAGGACGCCGTCGCAGTCGAAGATGACCAGATCAGGCTTTAGTCGGCTGGGTTCCATCCCATAATAGGATCATATGCTCATCAGTTGAGCAATAGCCCACCGACCCACCTGAGGCGGCGCAGCAATGTGTCCGCTCCGGGATAGAGTTCAAGCAGCCGGATCCTTTTCGCAAACCCTGCTCGACTTGCCCTGTTACCCCAAAGCGCACGTGACTCGCTTACCGCGCCGTTGACCGTGAAGCACAACGCCAGGAGCGCGGCGACCGCCAGATCGGCGGGCGCAACTACGCGCGGCAGACCGCAAGCAGGACGTCCCGAGGCCGAGCTCTAGAATCCGAATAGTTTTGCCGGATTGTGAACAAGGATCTTTTCCAAGATCGTCTCCTCAGGCGCATACTTGTACATGAGTTCGAGCAGATCGGCGTCGTTGGGCGGCTGCACAACCGAAACCGGATGCGGCCAGTCGGTGGCCCAGACGCAGCGGTCCGGCGCGGCTTCGATATAGGTGCGCGCGATGGGGATGACATCTTCCCAGAGCGGACCGGCCTTCGAGGTCTTCTCCCCGAGCGACAGCATGACCCAGAAATTGCCCTTCGACAGCAGCTCAAGCATCTTCTGCAGATTCGGATCGTTCTTGCCGCGGGTCGGGTCGGGACGCGCCATGTGATCGATCAACACCGGCACGTCGAGGGATTGGTACTTCTCGACGCTGGAGATGATGCCGTCCTTCTCCGGCTGGATCTTGACGTACCAGCCGAGCTCGCGGATGCGCGCGATCGCCCGCGCAAAATCCTTGTCCGACAGCATGGCCCCTAGTTCCTGCCGGAAACTGAAGCGCGCGCCGCGGACCCCTGCCTCATGCAGCTTGGCGAGGTAGGCATCATCGGCTTCGGCAAACACCAGCGCGTTGGCGCAGCCGCGATAGTTCGGGCCCATTGCCGCGAGACCGTCGAGCACGACTGTGTGGTCCGCGCCATAGGTCGTGGTCTGCACGATCACGCCGCGCTCGATCCCGAGCGCCTTGTGCATCCGCAGCGCCGCCTCCCAGGTTGCGGTCGGCATCTGATAGGCAGCGCCCGGACGTACCGGATATTTCTCCAGCGGCCCCAGCACGTGAAACTGGCTGTCGACAGTCTTTGGCGGCGGCAGTTTCGAAGGCCGGCGCGGATTTGGATCGAAGGGCAAGTAGGTCGGCACGGCAAACTCCTTAGTCAATCACGGCGGTGAAATCGCACTGCACCAGCGCGCCGCCTTCCATGTCCATCGGCAGCGCATGACGCGCCGGGCGTGAGTGTTCGTCGGGAAACATCTTCAGCCACTCGGCATTGACAGGCCCGCGCTGCGAACGGTCCTTGAGCCAGACCGTCATCTTGATGATGTCGTCGGTGCTGCCACCGGCAGCCTCGACGGTCGCCTTCATATGCGCGAACATGTTGGCGCATTGCGCTTCCAGGCTCTCCGGCATCGCTCCGGTCGCGGGATCGCGGCCGAGGATGACGCCGGACATCACGAGATTGCCGATGCGAGAGGCGTTCGGGATCGGATTGGCGTGTTTGAATCCGCCGATGTGGATGCTTCTGCGCCGTGCTTGGCCGGTCATCGCTTTCCCTCTGCTGGTCTGGTTCAGGTAAATTGACAGGACACCGAGCCGAACGGTCCGTAGTCGGCGTGGAAGGTATCGCCGCGGCGGATATCGACCGGTCGCGTAAACGATCCGGCGAGCACGACCTCACCTGCGGCCAGTTGCTCGTCATGCGGCGCCAGGCGATTGGCGAGCCAGGCGACGCCGTTGGCCGGATGGTTGAGCACGCCGGCGGCAAGCCCGGTCTCCTCGACCTGTCCATTGCGGAACAGCAGCGCGCCGATCCAGCGTAGATCCGCCTCGAGCGGCCGGAACGGACGGCCGCCGAGCACGAGAGCGGCATTGGCGGCATTGTCCGAAATCGTGTCCATGACCTTACGGGTCTGGCCGGTCTCGGGATCGACGCGATGCATGCGGGTCTCGAGGATTTCGAGCGCGGGCGTCACGTAATCGGTGGCGTTGAGTACGTCGAAGATGGAGCAGTCCGGGCCACGCAGCGGCGCCTTCAGCACGAAGGCAAGCTCGACCTCGATCCGCGGCGCATGGAAGCGATCGAACGGGATCGCGCTCGCATCCGGATAGAACATGTCGGCGAACAGAACGCCATAATCGGGCTCGGCGATGCCGACCGCGTTCTGCATCGCTTTCGAGGTCAGGCCGATCTTGTGGCCCTTGATGACGCGGCCACGATCGAGCTGCAGACGCGTCCAGGCGCGCTGGATCGCATAGGCATCCTCGATCGTGAGATCGGAATGCTCGCGCGTGAACATGGTGATGAGTGTCTTGGTCCGTTCGGCCTCGTCAAGCCGCTCTGCGAGGTGCCGGATGATGGAGGGATCGAGCATGGCGCTATTGCTCCGCAACCACCGCGTTGCGCAGCACGCCGATCCGCGACGACTCCACCTCGACCACATCACCGGGTTTGAGCCAACGCGGCGGATCGAACCGGGCGCCGGCGCCGGTCGGCGTACCGGTCGCGATCATGTCGCCGGGCTTCAGGGTCGCAAATGTGGAGAGATAGGCGATCAGGAAATCGAACGGGAACATCAGCCGCTCGGTACTGTCCTGCTGCCTGACCTCGCCATTGACGCGGGTGATAATGTCGTGCGGTCCTCGCGGATCGCATTCATCCGACGTCACAATCCAGGGGCCGATGCTGCCGGAGCGATCGAAATTCTTGCCCTGCGTGACGTTGAACTTGCCATGATGCAGCCAGTCTCGCACACTGCCCTCGTTGCACAGCGTCATGCCGAAGATATGCGAGAAGGCATCTTCGCGCGCGATGTGCCGACCCTGCTTGCCGATCACGATGACCAGTTCGCCCTCATAGTCGAGCTGGTCGGAGACTTTCGGCTTCTCGATCCCCTGCCCCGATCCGACCACCGACGAGGAATTGCGTACGAACAGGCTCGGATATTTCGGCAGGTCCGAGTTGTCCTTGTATTCGGCGTTGCGGTCCTTGTAGTTCACGCCAATGCACCAGAACTTTTCCGGCGCCAATACTGGCGGCAGCAGCGTCAATTCGTCCAGCGCATGATCGGGACGCTGGCCGGCCGAAGCCTGCCGGGCCGACGAAAGGCCATCGCGTGCGATCAGCGTCTTCAGATCGGGAAATTCTGCGCCGATCCGTACCGTCAGATCGACGACCCCATTGTCATCAGCCACACCATAATGTGGCTGGCCATTCACGAGATAGCTCAATAGTCGCATCGCATGCTTTCCTTCGGCGAGAGTTTCACGCAGTCTGGCCGCTACGCTGGGCACCGGCGGCCGCCAGTTCGCGCCCGCGCGTCTCGGGCAGGGACAGGGTCATCGCCAGGAAGATGATGATGGCGGGCACGACGATCATCATGCCGAGCGCAAGCTGGCCACCGAACCAACCGGCCGCCAGCGGAACGACGATCGGCGCAAAGCTGCCGATGCCGCGGCCCGCCATGTAGATGAAGGATACCGCGGTCGAGCGCACTTCGATCGGATAGATTTCCGACAGCCAGGTGCCGACCACGCCGAGCGCCGAGTTGCCGATCACGAAGGCGATGTAAACCCAGAACATCGGGAAGCCAAACAGACTGCCGGCGAACCTGTCATGCGCAAAGACATAGAGGCCGCAGGCCATCGCGCCCCACGCAAGACCCGGCAACAGCGCGCCGAACCGCCGGCCGAAGGCGTCGTTGAGCAGGCCCATGCTGATATACGAGCAGCCGCCGACGACGGAGGCGATCACCGAGATGTTGCGCACGACTTCAGGCGGCGCACCGAGCGACTTCTGCATCAGTGTCGGCATGAAGACGACGATCCCGTAGTAGCAGAACATGTAGGCCATCATCCACGCCAGGCACATCAGCGAGATCGGCAGCAACCGGCCCTGGAACATCAGCAGCATCGTATTGGTGGTCTTGACCTTGCGCTCGACCAAGCCGCTCTTGCGCGCGCGATCGAACTGCAGCCACGCCTTGGATTCCGGCATGAAGAAGCGGATGAAGATCATCAGCAGGATCGGCGAGCCACCGGTCAGGAGCGCAATGCGCCATCCCCATTCCACGCTGAACGACGTGGTGGCCCAGACCCCGATGATCGAGGCGCCGGCGCTCGCGACGACCGCGCTGCCCTGGATGAAGGCGCTGCCGATACCGCGCCGATCCTTGTTCCAGGCCTCATTGAACAGCACCATGCCGGCGCCCCATTCGCCGCCGAGCCCGATGCCGGTGATGAAGCGGAGCAATGCCAGGCTCCAATAGTCCCAGGCGAACGCCGATGCGATCGACCCGGCGGCGAACACGCCGAGCGTGAGCTGCAGTGCCTGCTTGCGGCCAATGCGGTCGCCGAGCCAGCCGAATAGCGCGCCGCCGATCACCGACCCGATCAAGGTCAGGCTCGTCACGCTCGCGACCTGGGTCAGCGAAATGCCTAGCGACGACTGTATCGAGCTCATCAGGAACGGCATGATGAGCACGTCGTAGAGATCGAGCGCAAAGCCCAGCATGCAGGAGAAGATGATCGCGGCGCGCTCGCCGGTCGTGTAGCTGCCGATTGCGGAAAGCGAGGATTGTTCGGTCATATCTGTCTTACTGGTATACGATCTCAATCGGTCGACTTCGGTGCCTGGAACACGGCGCGCAGGGTGACGATCTCTCCGAGCCGGGCATAACGTGGGCCTGCGATACGCGCGATCGGATCAAGCGCCTCGGTTTCCACCTTGCCGTTGTTCACGAGCCCATCCCGGAGATGGAACATCAGGACCTCGCCGACAATCAGCCGGCTGCGAGCCTCGCCGAATTCGAGACATTGGCGAAACCGGCATTCCATGGCGACCGGCGGCGCGGCGAGCCGCGGCACCTTGATGCGTTCGCTCGGCACGGTCTCGAGCTTGAGCAATTCGACTTCGCTCACCTCGGGCGGATGCTCGACCGAACTCTCATGCAACGCCGTCATCAGCGGCGTGTCGGCGATGTGAATGACGTATTCTTCGGTATCGAGAATATTATGCGCGGTGTCCTTGTAGACGCCGGCCTTGCGGCCGATGCTGATGGCGAGCATCGGCGGCTTCTGCGAGACAAAGGTGAAGGCGCTGAAGGGGGCGAGATTGAGCACACCTTTGCGCGACATGCTGGTCACCCAGGCGATCGGCCGCGGCACGACGATGCCGGTCATCAGCCGGTAGATGCGTTCCGCGCCGAGTTCTGAGGGGTCAATCTGCATGCTGCCTCGAAGCTTGACTGGCGTATGCGCGCCGGCCTCAATCGGCCCGGATGTTCGCCTTGCGGACGATGGGAATCCACTTGGCGTCTTCGCGTGTCAAATAGGCCGTGAACTCCACAGGTGACATCGCGACGGCCTCGGCGCCGAGCTTGTCGAATTTCTCGACGACCGCGGGATCCTTCAGGATCTCCGCCATGGAGTCGTGCAGCTTCGTTACGATCGCGTCAGGCGTACCGGCCGGCGCGAACAGGCCGGTGAAGGTCTGCGCATCGAAATCCTTGTAGCCGAGTTCGGCGAAGGTCGGCACGTCGGGCATCGAGGCGAGGCGATGCGCGCTGGTGACTGCAAGCACACGGACCGCGCCGCTCTTGACGAAGGGCAGCGCGACGGAAACCTGGTCGAACGCAAACTGCACCTGCCCGCCGATCAAGTCATTGGTCGCCGGCGCGTTGCCACGGTAATGCACTGTGACCCATTGCAGGCCGAGCTCCGATTGCGCCAGTTCGCTGAGCAAATGATTGGTCGTCCCCGCTCCCGGGGACGCCATCGTGAGCTTGCCCGGCTCGCGGCGCGCCAGGTCAAGAAACTCCTTCAACGTCTTTGCCTGAACGGAGGGATGAACCTCGAGCACCAAGGGCGTCATCGAGATGGTCGTGATCGGGAGGAAATCCCGTTTCCAGACATAGGCCTCGCGCTTGTTGATCTCGGGGGCGAACAGCACCGGGCCGTTGGCGCCAATGAACAGCGTGTATCCATCCTTCGCCGATTTCGCGAACGCCTCGCCCGCGATCAGGCCACCGGCGCCGGACTTGTTCTCCACGATGAATGCCTGCCCGAGCCGTTGCTGCAGCTTGTCAGCTACGATGCGGGCAGCGCTGTCGACATTGCCGCCGGCGGGATATGGCACGATCAGGCGGACATTGCGCTCCGGCCATGTCTGGGCTGCGACCGGTCCAGCGACTATCGCCGCAATGGCAGCGACCGCAACAGCGAGAAACCTCATGTGACATCCTCCCAAAGCCGCGGCGGATGAGGTCTCCACCCTGTTCTTGTTGAGTGTCCGATCGGGATCGTCTAGCCGACGCCTCGATGCGATGCGAGATCATTCGGCGAGCGGGCTTTACTTGTCGACGGCTTTGCTCCAATTCTGTCCACATTATGGACAGCAAGCCATGACCACGGAACCGAGGCAAGGTGCCCAGGCGATCCGGCGAGCGCTGATGGTGCTGCGCATCCTCGCCGCTGGCAGGGAGAGCGGAGTACCGCTTACCGAAGTGGTGCAGGCGACCGGGCTGACGCGGCCGACGGTGCACCGGATCGTTCACGTGCTGATCGAGGAAGGCATCGTCGAACGGCACGAGAAGACCGGCCGCTATGCGATCGGCGGACAGGTGCCGGAATTGGCGCTGGCGCGCCCCTCGCGTTCACCCCTGCTTGCCGCGGCGGACGATATCCTGGCGCGAACCTCGCAGCGGGTCGGCGACACGTTATTCCTGACGGTACGTACCGGCAATGATACGCTGTGCGTCGATCGCAGGATCGGCTCCTATCCGATCCAGGTGCTGTCGATCGAAGTCGGCGCCAGACGTCCGCTCGGCGTCAGCAGTGCAGGTGTTGCGATTCTTGCCGCGATGCCGACGCCCGACGCCCGCAAGATCGTGACTGCCAATGAAGTGCGGTTTGCCGGGTATCGCACCAGCGTGGCGACGGTGCTTTCACAAATCGCCTTGGCTAAGCGCAGAGGCTATAATCTGCGCGAGGCCGGTCTGGTGCAGGGAACGAAATCGCTGTCCACCTGGATCAAGACCCCCGATCGCCAGCCGGCCGCGGCGATCACCGTATCAGCCGTTCGCACGAGACTCGGACCGCGCCGAGAGCAAGAGGTCGCCGAGATTTTGCTGGAGGCGGCACTCGCGATCGAGAAGAAAATTGAGTCTCTCCCTTAGAGGAACTTGACCAGACTCATCTGGTAAAGCATCGATGTCGTTTGATAAGACGCCTGCAGTGCAGTCTGCAGTGCCAGGATTTTGGTCGCGACTTCGTCGTCATTGATGCCTTCGATAGAATCCAGCATCGTTTGCGCCATCGCCTTGGTCTGAACCTGCCGATCGGTGGCCGCTTTGATCGAGCCCTGCGCGCCGGCGAAGTCGGCCTGGATATTTTCAATCGTCTGGGTCCCCGGCACCGTCGCCAAACTGTTTGCGACGCGCTGGTTGAGCGCAGTGACCTGGGCATTGGCATAGGGGTCCGTCGCCGACGTGGTTACGGCCGCGAATACTGCCACCGTCTGCAGTTGCGACCGCAATGCCGGTTCGTCGGCTCTGGCGCCATACTGCACCGTGATGGATGTATCGATCTGGGCTACTGCCGATCCGCGCGCCGGTCCGTTCGCCGCAGTATTCTGTTCGCCGTTGTACCAGATCACGGTGTTGTCGGGAGTGCCGGCCACAAGCGTGGTGGCCGACGCAAGCGGCGTCGTCCCGACGCGCAGCGGAGGTTGATCGAAAAAGTTCTCACCGGCTTCCATCGCCGACGCCGCCACCATCGGACCGTTCGCCAGATTCTTCATCGAGGTCCCGAGCGCCGTGTTCAGATTGGCCGCGGTCGCGGTGGTATCGGCACCAATCAGGAAGCTGTTGGCGGCAAGCGGCGTGGTGTTCGATGCCGTCATGACGATATCTTCCTTGGTGCCATCAGGCATGGTGAAGGTGAACTTGACCTGGTCACCCGGCTTCGGATTGGTCGCGCCAAGATCGACCGACATGGACTTCTGCACCGGTGTCGCCGGCGGCGCCGGCGGAACAGTCGCGGGCAGGTCGACGGGCTGGGTGACAGTAGCGCCCGTTATATTTGTAGATACGCCGGTGAGCTTGATCCCGAACGGCTGCGCCTGCTGCGGAGGCGCCGGTGTTGCATCCTCCTCGGTGAGAACAACTGAAGTTGCCGGCGTACCGACGGCACTGCCGACGCGACCGTTCTGATTGACACCGAGATCAGCGATCTTTCGCTCGGCGATGACCTGCTTCAGTCCGGCGACCTGCGCGCCACGACCGTTCATGATCTCATCGGCCGATGCCACAGGGGCGGTATCCGTAGCACGGCCGGAAAACAGATAGCGATCGCCTGACTTCGCGTTGAGCATGTCGACTGAATCGGTGAAGTCGAGCAATGCGGTCTTCTGCCCCGAGGTATGACCCGCATCGTCGAGATCCGAGCTTGCGCTGACGGCGGCGCCCTTCACTTCCGACCCGATCTTCACCAACTGCTGCAGTGAAAGGTTAGTGACACCAATGCGCGTGTTCAGATTGGTCGCAGTATCGGAATAGGCTCCTATCCCTGTGATCTGCGCGCGTAGCGCGATCGCAAGGCTGCGACCACTACCCTGCCCCGCGTAAGTATTGGAGATCTTGCCGGACGCGAGTTGCTGCGTCAGCGTATCAAGCTGACTGCGCAAATCGAGAATGCCCGAGCCGATGTAGGATGTGCGTTGACTAACCCCGGATATCGTCATTGCTGCCTCACAATACCTGCATCAGGGTTTTGTACATGTCGTTGACCGCCGACATCACGCGCGCGTTTGCCGAATAAGCATTCTGTAACGACAAGAGATGCGCCATCTCTTCATCCATGTTCACGCCCGAGGACGTCGACATCTTCTGCTGGAGCGTACTGAGCACGACGTTCTGACCATCGGCAAGCTGCTTCGCCGCGTCGGCGTCCGCCCCCTGCTGACTGGTGAATTGCCGCATGAAGCTGAGCAGCGTGCCCTTGAACGGTGCGCTCGCACTACCAACCCCGCTCTGCGCACCGAACGTGTAACTCGCGTTGCTTAGCTGATTGAGGATGAACGAGGGCCGTGTGGTGTCTCCTGCGGGCGTCGAACTCCCGTACGTCACGAGCTTGGCAGGATCGTTGATGAGCGCGCTGTTGACCGTCAGGCGTCCGGCAAGACCCGTTATCTGAGATCCGGACGCGCTGATCGCACCGCTGTAAGGTGCCCCGCTGTCAGTGAAGAGGGCGATCTGCGGGCTGCCATCGTTCAACGCATTCGGGTTCTTGGTGACCGTAACCGAAGCGCTATCGATCCGGGCGAAAGCGGGATTGCTCAGAACGCTCAGCGATGTGCTTGTTCCGCTGAATGTGACGCTGCCGCCCAGTGCAGCATTGAGCTGATCGAGCACCGACGAGAACGATCCGGAGAAATCGATCCCGATCACCTGATCATTCGGATTCGCGGTCGTATCGTTCGACAACGGCAGCACGCCGGGGTCATCAACGCGCACGAAGGAGATTTCGCGCTGCTGATTGGTCGCCGCATCAGTGTAAGTGAGATGGATGACGTTGCCGGATTTCATGCCCGAGATATCGAGCGCAAACCCCGAAGGCGTTCCGGCCGGGACTGGCGAGCCCGTTATCGGCGTGCCCATTGTTGTCTGATCGGACAACGCGCTCGACAACGACGCAGCAAACTGGTCGAGCTGGTTCTGTGCCGTGACTAACGTCTTGTCTCGTAGCTCGGTATAAGCCGCGATCTTGCCCGATTTGATCGCACCGGTAGCCGTGAGATCGATCGATGCGCCGCTGCCCGGAAACTCAAGTACGACGGAGCCAAGCTGGCTCTGATTAGGATCGCTGCTCCACGTTGTATTTGCACCAACGGTGGCCTGAGCATTGAACGACAGGGTCGCGGCTTCGTTACCCACGAGCTGGATGCCGGAGCCAGTAAAAACTGTGACCTGGTTGACGCTATTGGTCGTGACACGGATGTCCATCAGCTCTGAAAGCTGATTCACATATTGATCGCGTTGATCGAGCAATGCGGCGGTCGACGCATCGGTAGACGTGCCGCCGGATGGATTAGCCATCAATTTGTTGTTGATTGACGCTATCTGCTTGAGCAGATTGTTCGCCGTCGTGACCGAGTCCTTGATGCCGGTCTCTGCGGTCCCGCGCAAGGTTTGAATACCTTGCGTCATCGAGTTCAGTTGTTGCGTCAGCGTCGACGCCGCGTTGAGAACGCCTATTCGGGCCGACTGGCTGTCAGCGCTGGTATTGAGCGCCTGCAGCGCTGTCGTGAGGTTGTTAAATGCGCTCTCCAGCGTTCCGATTGAACCCGGATCTCCATAGAGGCTTTGCAGTTGCTGCAGAACGTTCGAGCGAAGCGAGGCGTACGACGCGCCCGACGTTTCCGTGCGCAACTGCGCCTGCACATATTGATCGAGTTCACGATTGATCCCGGCGACGACAACGTTGCTGCCATGCGCACCGGCATAGGATGTGACCTGGTCGACCGTCTTGCGAACGTAGCCGGGCGTTTCCGCATTGGCGACGTTCGACGAGACCAGCGAAATCGCTGCCTGATTGGCGCGAAGGCCGGACATGGCGATGGCGAGGGCGTCATTCAGACTCATGACAAGACTACTCTCAAGCGGTTACGTACGAGCCCGGTGTCAATTACCGCATCACGTTGAGGAGATCCTGGACCATCGTGTTCGTTGTCGTGATCACCTTGGTGTTTGCGGAATAGGCCTGCTGCGTCACGATCAATTTCGTGAATTCGTCGGCGATATCCGTGTTCGAAGATTCAAGCGACGAGCCCGAAATGCTCCCGCCTTTTCCATAGAGCGCGTCGCCGGATTCGTTGGTCACTTCAAAGGCGCCGCCGTCGACGCGCTTCAGGAAGTTGGCGCCGTTGAAGGTGGCAATGGAGACCTCCGCAAGATCGATGGTGCGGCCGTTCGAGTAGGTGCCGACGACACGTCCCTCGTCGCTGACCGACACGCTTTGCAGTTGACCCGCGGCGTAACCGTCCTGCTGCAGTTGGTTCACCTGCACGTTGCCATTGGTATCCGCAAACGACGTTAGTCCGCCGGTGCCAAATGCCATTGTGACGTTACCCAGGCTGGTCCCATCCACGGTAAGCCCGGCCAGCGTGATCTGACTGACCACCGGCTGCATCTGCCCGTTCGGACCAAACTTGAAGTCCGTTCCGACGTTCTGCCAGGCGACGGTGTTTCCGGTCGCGTTGGAATTGACCTGGTAGAATAGGTTCCAGGTGTCCGTCCCACCCATGGTGGACGATTCGACCTTGGCCCATCGGAACTGCAGGTTCACCGGAGCGCCGTTGCCGTCATACACGGTCCTCGCGCCCCCGCTTATCGACTCATCCAGAAAGGCTTGCTTGTCGCTGCCAATGACGACGCCGGTGCCGGCTGTCCCGCCGCCCGCACGCATCCCGACAACGGTGCCCGAGAAGCCCAGCGCTTGAAACGCTGCGACAGCCGATGCGGATGAACCTGCGGCCAGGCTGAAGTCATTTGCCGTACCCGTATTCAAGGTGATTGCGCCGGTGCTCGACACGCTGGACGCCGGTGATGGCGAAGCATTGCCTGTGAGACCGTCAATTGTGGTTAAAAGGCTTCCAACCGTCGCGGTGGAGAGATCGACAAAGGTCGTGCCAGCGACAGGCGCGGGCGCGGCTCCAGTATAGAATGAGATCGTGTTGGTTGTCGTGACACCGCCCGTGGTGGTCTTCAGCACCAGAGTGTCACCGCTGGCAAAGCCCGCCGTGAGCGAATCCGTGCCCGCCGCACTCACGAGGGACGTTGCTGCGGAAATGGGTTTCGCGATCGTCTCGAGGTTGTTCCGCGCATTACCGGTCACGGGTGTATTGGCAAACGGCGTCGCGGCCGTTCCAAGGGTTCGTGGATTGGATATGAAATCGGCGGGCCTCAGCAATTCCGAGCCTGGCACTGACGCTTGGCGCTTGGCTGTCAGCGGGGTGCTGGCGAGATTGGCGCGATAGTCGATCTTGGTGGTTGCTTGCGACGGCAGGAAATCGTTCTGGAACCTCAGGACTTCCGGCGTACTTCCGGCGGGATTTCCGGTCGTCGGATCAATCTTCACGCCCTCGAGATAATAGCCTGCACCGTTAACGAGGTATCCGTTTTGGTCCAGCGTAAAGTCGCCGCGCCTTGTGTACCGGTTGACGCCGTCGAATATCGGCTGGTTGTCGGACATGCTGCCCGGCTTTTGCACGGCGAAGAAGCCGTCGCCGTTGATCGCCATGTAGGTGGAGACCGAAGCCGACTGAACCGAGCCGGCAATCGTGTTGGTGCTGCGCGAGTTCGCAACCACGCTTCCGGCGAGCTGTGCGTTCGTGCCAGTGTCGGGAATGAGATCAAGGAAGCTGGTGTCGATCCGCTTGAAGCCGGTCGTCTGCGAGTTCGCAATGTTACCGGAAATGTTTTCCAGCGCGTACGAGTTTGCCCGCAGTCCGGCGACGGACGTGGTCAGGGCGCCGAAGATACCCATTACATCATCTCCAATTGGATCCGGGCGGCCGCCGGGATGTTTTGGGTGTCATGGCCGCAACCGCTGCGATCGTTGCAAGCCGCCTGCCAACGAAAAAGCACAATGAAGTCAGATAGGTAAATCTGCGAGATACCGGCGAAGCCGGATCAAAATTGCCGGACCGAGCAACTTTTGCCGACCTGTTCGCGTGTCGTGAATGCGACGTCCCTTGCCGGGGATGTCGTATTCCCGAGGTCAATTGACTGTAGCGAAGCCGAGCGAGTCGCGGACGGCCGGCTCAATGCGTTCTGGCGTCCACGGCGGATCGAACGTCATCTCGACATCGACCGAGCCGACGCCCGGCACCTCCGCGACACAGCTCGTCACGCCTTCTTGCAGGAAACCGGTCGCGGGGCATCCTGGGGTGGTCGCCGTCATTGTGATGCGGACGGCGTCTCCGACGACCGAGATGTCATAGACGAAGCCGAGATCGACGATGTTGTGACCGAGCTCGGGATCGATCACGACACGCAGCGCGTCCCGAATCCGGCTGGCGAGTTCGCTTGTCATGACGGAGCCCTCACCGTCAGTTCGTAGGTCGCGCCATCAGGCGTGAACCCGCCGAGCCAGCGATATCCACGCTTCTCGAGCTGCGGGAACAGAAAGACGGGCTCGCGGCGCAGCAGCGCGGAAAGAGTCTCGCCGGGACCCAGTTTCTCGGCGGCCGCAAGGATCCGGACCATAGGCTCAGGAGGATCGAGATCGCGATTGTCGAGCTTCACGGCGGGCTCCGGCCAATTGTCGAAGCTCGGCGTTCCGCTCGGAGCGGCCGTGTTCTCCGTCGCCTCCGCCGGCGTGAACAGAACTTCCCATTCGCCGCCGTCGAGCGCGCGCTCGGAATGCATGAACCCTCTCTCTGCCATCACGGCGAATAGCGGGATCGGCTTGAACGTGGCGTAAAGGCGGAGCCCCTGCCCTGGCTCCAGGCGTTCGATTGCGGCCATGATGACCGAGAACGGCTCGCCGCCGGTGCGCAGGATCGGACGGACATCTACGTCGATGTATTCGGTCATGCTTCTTCCCTCCGTTTCGTTTTAGTTCCTTGCAAACAGCAGATGGGGCGCGCGGGCGCCGCCCGGAAAGCGCAGCGGGTTCGCGACATCAGCGAGCTGCCGTGTCCGGATCACTTCGCGAACGATGCCGATAACTCCGGCCGTCATCGCCATCGCAGCCGCTTGGAATCCCGACGGTTGGTCGACCAGCAGCATCAGCGTTCCCATCCAGACGGCCGCGTAGTAGATCACGAACCACTTCGATGCCCTCCGCTCTGCGACGAGGTCCTGAACGCGGGGAGTCGGAGTTCGTCCCATCACCGGACCATAGGTCTCGAGCCAGGTCAGGAAAGCTACGATCTTGTAGAGTTTGGCGAGGACCAGGCCCGACAGCCAGCCGAAGACAGCGAGGAAGACGAACGCTCCGACATGCGCGGTAAAGTCGCCGGTCACGACAAGCGCTGCACCCAGAAGCGCAGTCCCCGCCAGGCTCGCGAAGGACAGCGTCGCCATCCGCGTATTGAGCTCGAGCTGGCGCCGCTTGCGAGTGCGGAAGATTGCGAACACATCGCGCCCGTATAGAGCGGCAGCTGCGAGGCCGAGGACGGCGGCAATCGATAGCACCACGTCCAATCCGGCCAAGAGCTCGACCGCGAGGACACCGCCGGCCACCGTGACGGCGATCGCGAGCCCGCCGGCCAATAGCGTCGTGCCGCTTTTCCGGTCGTCGACGTCAGGCGAAAGCATGAACATGGACAACAGTCGGTAACTGACGCCCATCGCCGTCATCGTCAGCCAGCCGCCAAGACCGGCGATCGCGTGCAGCGGCACGCCGCCAGCCAGAATCGATTGCCCGGCCGATCCCGCCCACCCCGCCAGCGCGAACGCGAACATCGCGCCGAAGACGACGGTGACACAGAGCGAGGCCAAGCCAACGAGGACAAAGCGAGCCGGCCCCACCGGCCGCAGCCATGCGGTCAGCCCGAGATCGACGACGATCAGCCCGAATCCAGCGACCAGCAGGACTGCGCCGAGCGGAAGCAGCCACAGCCAGGCCGGCAGCCGACCACCCAATGCCAGGAAGCCCGCGAGCAGCGAGGCAAGACCGACGGTCAGAAGACCCAGAGCAGGCAAAGCCCACTTCTCCGAGAACAGCGGCTTCGCCACGAGCACAGGCACGAACTGGAACAGCGCGCCGCACATTGCGAGGCTCAGCCATCCGATGCAGACCACGTGCACGAGGACGAGCGTGTCCGGCGATGCAAGATCGGCCGCGGGAGAGCCGACGCCCGCAACCATCAGCGCCAGCGCGACGAACAGCCAGGCGATCGCCATCGCGAAGTAGCTCATCGTCCATCGTGATATGCTGGCGCCGATCATAGTGATCTCAGAACTTTCTCTGCATCGTCGCTTGATGGCGGTAACCGTAGGTCGCCGCGATCACAGGCTCTTTGTCGGAGCACAAATTGCAGTGTCCTTCACGTAGGTGTTTGATCCCCGACAAAGATCACAACGCCCCTGATCTGCAATATTGGAAGCGTCATCAACGGAGGACGCGATGCGGATTTTCGAAAGATTGCGACGACGCAGCCGAAGAGATCGCGTGATCGAACGCAAACTTTTCGAGGCCATCACCGACGATATTCTACGGAAGCTCGAGGACCGAACGTCGATCCTGATTTTCCCCGAGAGCAAGGCTGCCTGCTGTCCGGTCGAAGAGAAGGTGCGTCAGTAGGTCCGGCTTTGCGCTATATCAATGCGCCTGAGGCCTTTCGCAATGAGGATTGCGATCTTGAACCCGACCGTGCACGCACGGACGGGTTCCTGGCGCTGCGTTTCTCGTGCCGGCGACTCCGGCGTCTGTTACGACGTTTGGATGGACGAGGCGGTACTCGTCCATCCGGCTCGGAAGCGAAGCTGGGGCCGGTCAACCGTCACTTGGACGCGGTCTTGCCGGCTTCGAGTTTGTCGAAGAGCGTCGCAAACACCTGCTTTGCCTTGCCGCTCTGTGGGACCGCCTTGGCCTGATCGACGTTGCCGGGCGTTCCGACCACGATCATGGCGACCATGCCCATGCCGTAGTGAGGCAGACATTTCACGCCGTAGACACCCTCCTTGTCGAACTTGACGGCGATATCTTCGCCGTTCTTGCCGACGAAGGGCGTTGCGCCGTCAGGAAGCATGCCCTTGATGGACTCGGCGTTGTGACCCTTGTCGGTGGACAGGAACTTCACGGTGTCGCCGGGTGCGATCTTCACGAAGGACGGCTCGAATACCATCACACCTTCGGTCCCCCTGTTCAGGAGCTTGACTTCCACGTCCGCCGCCTGGGCGCTTCCGGCCAGGATTAGAACCGCCGCAGCGCCCGCCAATATCGCAATCTGTCTCATGCTTTCCATTTCCTGAAACTTGCGCCCGAACTCCACCGGGCTCCCGCGTGTCAGATATCCCCGCCTCGCCCGGCCCAGGTTGCGCCAGCTCAACTTCGTCGTAGAATCCTGGACTAAGAACCTGACGAGCCGTTGAGGCTTGCATCGGCCGCGGACAGTCCCCGCGGCATATTGGAACGAGGATATCCATGGCCGCAGTCGACCGCTCGCTGGTCGCGAACCTGCCGATGTTCGCCGGGCTTACGCCGACCGAACAGGACGAACTGCTGCGCGAGGCGCGCTCGATTCGATACCCGAAGGGAGCCGCGGTGTTCGACCAGGGTGCGGAAGCGGATCGCTTCTTCGTTTTGCTTCATGGACATCTTCGCGTCGAGAAGACCACATCGCAGGGGCAGCAGTCTGTGGTCCGCTACGTCTCGGCCGGCGAGCTCTTCGGCGTCGCACAGGCCATGAACCTGACGCACTATCCGGCAACCGCCGTCGCCGCCGTGGACAGCATCGCGCTCGCCTGGCCTTCCTCTTCCTGGCACCGCCTGATCGTCAAATATCCAAGCCTCGCCAGCACCGCGCTTCAGACTGTGGGCAGCCGTCTTCAAGATACGCAGGCACGCGTCATGGAGATGTCGAGCGAGCAGGTCGAGCAGCGCGTCGCCCATGCGCTGCTGCGCCTCGCCAAACAGGCCGGCAAGAAAGTCGATGCCGGTGTCGAGATCGACTTCCCGATCAGCCGGCAGGACGTCGCCGAGATGACCGGAACGACGCTGCATACCGTCAGCCGGATTCTCAGCGCGTGGGAGCAGCAGGGCCTGGTCGAGGGTGGCAGGCAGCGCATCGTTCTGTGCGACACACATCGGCTGCATAGTCTCGCCGAAGGTGAAGAAGCCGTTCAGGCAAACAAGCGCGCGCCTTAGATCATGATCTAAGCCGCTCGGGCCGTATCCATAAGCTTCGATACGAAGACGTCGGTGTCTACGCCGTGTTCGCCGCATGCTTCTTCGATCGAGTGGAAAGCGCCGATCGGACAGCCGACACATAACATCCTGAAGTCGAGAAAGACGCCTATCGCGAGCGGCCATCGACGCATCACGTCGTCGACCATCATATCCGCGGTAGGTACTGCATTCGATTTCATGCTGCTACCTTAACGTGTCTGCTTCCAATTATCTTTGATCGTCCGCAAATTCTTAAGCAGATCGCTTCGTCGAATAAATCGACATCTCCTTGTTCCAGAGCAAAGTGTCTGGCCACCAGATCGCACATGATGCACGCATCGAATTAGGACGAATTAAGCGATGGAGTGCATCATGCTGACGAGAAGGACCGCCCTGATGGGAGCCGCGATCGCGGCGCTGATGATAAGCGCGCCGGCGTTGGCTGCCGACGACCTCAAGCTGCCGCGCGAACGAGTAGAGCTGGTCGCGCCGCCCTTCGTACATCCGCACGAACAGGCGACCAAGGCCGGACCGAAGATCGTGGAGTTCAAGCTTACGGTCCAGGAGAAGGAAGTCGTGGTCGACGACGCCGGCACCAAGTTTCATGCGATGACCTTCAATGGCTCGATGCCGGGCCCGATGATGGTGGTGCACGAAGGCGACTACATGGAGCTGACGCTGGTCAATCCCGCAACCAATTCCATGCCGCACAACATCGACCTTCACTCGTCGACCGGAGCGTTGGGCGGTGGCGCGCTGACCAAGGTCAATCCGGGCGAACAGGCGGTACTGCGCTGGAAGGTGACCCGTCCGGGCGTCTTCGTCTATCACTGCGCTCCGGAGGGCATGGTCCCATGGCACGTGGTCTCCGGCATGCATGGCACAGTGATGGTGCTGCCGCGTGATGGATTGAAGGACCGTGACGGCAAGCCGCTGCACTACGACAAGATATTCTACATCGGCGAAAACGACCTCTACATACCGAAGGACGCGAACGGCAAGTACAAGACCTACGATACGGTCGGCGAGTCCTATGCTGATACCACGGAGGTGATGCGCAAGCTGATCCCGACGCACGTCGTCTTCAACGGACGGGTCGGTGCGCTGACCGGCAAGAATGCATTGACTGCGAAGGTCGGCGAGACCGTGATGATCGTGCATTCGCAGGCCAACCGCGACACCCGTCCTCACCTGATCGGCGGGCACGGCGACTATGTCTGGGAGACCGGCAAGTTCAACAACCCGCCGGAGAAGGATCTCGAGACCTGGCTGGTGCGCGGCGGTTCGGCGGCAGCCGCGATATACACCTTCCGTCAGCCCGGCGTGTACGCCTACCTCAACCACAACTTGATCGAGGCCTTCGAACTCGGAGCCGCAGCGCACATCAAGGTGGAAGGCAAATGGAGCGATGACCTCATGAAGCAGGTCTCTCCTCCCGGCCCGATCCCGGCCGACAAGCTCGGCGCCGCCGACCCGGTAACCCTAAGCCGGTAGGTGGAGCTGAAGGAACGGCCCGCGGTCCCTACCCGCGGGCCGTTTCACCAATCGGAGGCGACATCATGCTCATCCTGATGAAAATGAAGACGGCCATGCTCGCTGGCGCGCTGACCGCGCCGATCCTGGCGACCGTGTTCTCGCCCGCGCCTCCGCAAGATGACAACGGAACCGTACGCCTCTCTCCCGCTTCCTTCAGCTATCGGGCTGCCGGCGATTTCTCGCGGGATGACAGACCGGTCGAAGGACCCCTGCGCAAACTCCGCCTGCCTGCTGATCTCATCGTCATGAAGCGGCAGGTCACGGTCGCCGAGTACGTGCGCTGCGTCGACGACGGAGCCTGTCCAAAGGTGCCGGTCCCCAACGGCTCCCTGGACGTGCCCGTCGTCGGCGTCAGTTGGCACGACGCCTCGGCCTATGCCGCATGGCTTTCGCGCAGGACCGGCATTACCCATCGTCTACCGACCGACGAGGAGTGGACATTCGCGGCCGCCGAGAAGGCGCGCGACGAAGCGTTGCCGCTGGTCGACCCGGCGGATCCGGCGCAGGCCTGGATCGCCAGATATGAAGCCGAATCCGCCCGCTCCAAGCCCGCCGAAAAGGCCGCGCAGCCGGGGGGCACGTTCGGCACGAACAGCAACGGACTGGACGACCTGGCCGGCAATGTTTGGGAGTGGACGGATAGCTGCTTCGTTCGCGCCTCGCTCGACGACAGAGGCGAGCGGATCACCAACACGAATTGTGGGGTCCGCGTCGTGGAGGGAGCCCACCGCGCCTACATGACCGACTTCATCCGTGATCCCAAGTCCGGCGGATGCGCCGTCGGCATTCCGCCGACCAATCTCGGCTTCAGGCTGGTCGTCGAGCCTTCCAGCTCGGTCACTGCTGCGATCTCCCGGAATGTGGCGACGCTGCTGCCGCGAACCTGAGCGGCCGATTCTTCACCTCTCCCCCTTGCGAAAGAGGGAGCGCAGCCTCACCGGGGCTACCTCTCAACTTGATATGCGATTGAGCTAGAACAAAGTCATTCCACCACGGGTCCGATAGATCATGCGGAGACGAAGGAGGAAGGCAGATGCGATCCGACTTGGCGCAATCCTACGGGCAGGACCGGCTGCCGCGCTACACCAGCTATCCGACGGCCCCGCATTTTTCACCTGCGATCGACGAAGTCGATTATCGGCAGTGGCTCAAATCGATACCCATTCGCCAGCCGGCGTCACTCTATCTCCACGTCCCGTTCTGCCGAGCCATGTGCTGGTACTGCGGATGTCATACATCCGTAAGCAAGCGTGACGAGCCGATTGCTATCTACGCGTCGGGCCTGCGCACGGAGGCACTCCTTGTCGCCGAGACGATTGGGCAAAGGCTGCCGCTCTCCCATATCCACTTCGGTGGCGGCACGCCGACAATCATGTCGCCGGAGACCTTCGCGGACCTCGTCGGCGCTTTGCGCTATTCGTTCTTCGTGCTGCCGGAAGCCGAGATCGCCGTCGAGATCGATCCGCGCACGCTGACCGAGCCGATGGCGGAGGCGCTGGGCTATTGCGGCGTCAACCGCGCGAGCCTTGGCGTCCAAAGCTTCGATCCGGCCGTGCAGCGCGCCATCAATCGGCACCAGAGCTATGAGCAGACCGCCGCGTCCGTCGAGCGGCTGCGCCGGGCCGGCATCAGCAGGCTCAATTTCGACCTGCTCTACGGCCTGCCGCTGCAGACGGTGGATTCGTGCCTGGACACGGTTGCAAAATGTGTCGAGCTACGTCCGGATCGCTTCTCCGTGTTCGGCTACGCGCACATTCCCTCCTTCAAGAAGCACCAGCGCAAGATTGCCGAAGAGTCCTTGCCTGACAGCATCGAGCGGCATCTTCAGTCCGAAACGATCGCGCAGGCGTTGCTCGATGCGGGCTACATGCGCATCGGCCTCGATCACTTCGCCCTTCCCACAGACAATCTTGCCGTGGCGAGACAAGAAGGCAGGTTGCGGAGGAATTTCCAGGGCTACACCGACGATTCGGCCGACACCCTCATTGGCCTCGGCGCCAGCGCCATCGGCCGCATGCCGCAAGGTTTCGTGCAGAACGCCGTGCCGACGCGCGACTATCTTGCGCGCATCGTCGAGGACCGGCTCGCCACGGTCAAGGGCTACGCCTTCACCGAGGAAGACCGCTTCCGCGCCGACATCATCGAACGGATCATGTGCGATCTTGCGGTTGACCTCCCCAAGGTATCGCGGCTGCACGGCCGCGATCCACAGTCAGCTATCGTCGATCGGTCGCGGATCGAGAGCCTCATCGCCGATGGCGCTGTGACGATGTTCGGTGACCGCCTCGCGGTCAATGATGGCGCCGAATTCCTGGTCCGCAGCGTCGCCTCGGCATTCGACGCGCATCTTCCACGATCCGTGGCCACACACAGTCGTGCGGTTTAGAATTGCCAAGGCAAGAGCGTGTTGAGATCAGGTCGCGTTGGCGCCACGTCGGAAGTGCTTCACCTCTCCCATAGGGAGAGGTCGGCGCGCAGCGCCGGGTGAGGGGTTACGGTTCCTCGATGGAGTTCATCCCCCTCACCCGGATCGCATCTCACGATGCGATCCGACCTCTCCCCGATGGGGAGAGGTAAGCACTGGGTCACCCCGATTCAAACAAAGGTCATCGCGCTCTAACTATTGCGTCAGCTGGCGGTAGAGCGCCGGCAAGGCGGCTGGCAGGCGCCGGATGTTGCCGACGATTGCGTAGCCGCAGCGCCCGAACAGCGTCGGAAAATAGCTCTGGGCGGTCGCATCGATCGTGACGCCGAAGACTGCGGCGCCGAGCCGGCGCGCTTCCTGGACGGCCTTGCGGGTGTCTTCGATGGCGAACCGCCCCTCATAGTGGTCGACGTCGTTCGGCTTGCCGTCGGTGAGAACGATCAGCAATTTCTTCCGCTGCGGCTGCGCTGCGAGTTCGGACGCGGCGTGGCGCACCGCCGCCCCGATGCGAGTGTAGTATCCGGGCTTGAGTGCCCCGATGCGCCGCTCGACCTGCGCACTCATCGGCTCTCCGAACGCTTTGACGGTCTCGAGCCGCACCCAGGAGCGACGGCGCGAGGTGAAGGTCAGGATGCTGTGGTGATCGCCGCAGGCCGACAATCCGTGCGCCAGGACAAGCAACGCCTCCTTCTCCACGTCCAGGACGCGGTACCCATCGACCCAGGCGTCGGTCGAGAGCGATACGTCGACGAACAGCGTCACCGCCAGATCGTGACCTTGCGGTCGCATCGCGAGGTGAACGCGATCGAGCGCGCCGCTACCGGCACGGAGATCGCAACGCGCGCGGACCAGCGCGTCGATGTCGAGGTCGTGCCCGTCAGGCTGTGCCCGCGCGAGCTCGTGGCGGGGCCGCAGTGCCTCGAACTGGCGCCGCACCTGGCGGATGCGGCGGCGCGTGGCCTGGTCGGCCACCCAGCTTTCGCCGGTCTGGCTCGCATGCGCCGTCAACACGCGGCAGTGGTCCTGCATATAGCTGCGGCTGCGGTAATCCCATTCCGGGTACAGCCGCTCGCCGTCGAGCCGCGAGGGGTCGACCGCTTCCGGCGGCAGGTCGAGATCGAACTTCAACTTCGTCGCAGGCTTTCCGCTGCGCCGCCCGATCGACAGCTCCTCCAGATCGTCGGCCGCCTTGCGCGCGTTCTCGTCCTCGGTGTCGTCGGAGGGGCGATCAACGTTCACCATCTCCGCCATGGCCAGGATCTTCTCGAACCGGTTGAGGATGAACGGATCCCTCTTGTCGGCTCCGTTCTCCCGCTCGCGGGTCGCAAAGCGCTTTCGCGAGTCCGGCGCGTCCGCCTGGGCGTCGTGCGAGACATCATCCTGATCTTGAGATATCTGGGCGAGGTCGCGGGTCCAGCAATCGCCCCACAACGGACACGGCAGCACCGGGCGATATCCGGGCGGCGCGCGTTCCGGCAACGCGTTCTCGCCGATCAGCGAAAACCACAGGTCCCCTCGTGGCGGCGCCGCGGCGCCCAGCAGCGCAAGCACGATCTGTTCGACCTCGCGCTCCGCGCGAGGCAATGGCCGCTGCGGCCGGGCAGATGCCACCGCCGCCGCAAGTCGTGTGTAGGAGCCGGCCAGTCCCGGAAAACGGGCGGCGACCACGGCGGCCGTGGCACGGGCGCGACGTAGGATGAGGAGATCGCGCCGCAGCGGATCGCTCTCGTCTATCGCCTCCAGCGGCACGGTGGCAAACCAGGCAGCGAGCCAACGATACAGCGCCGCGTTCAGGTCGCGATCCGGAAACAGGGCGATGCGCTCGGGCAGAAACACGGTCGCCGCGTCCCGTCCGGGATGGGCAAGGGATTCGTCACCGAGGCCAATTCGCTGCCTCCAGGCGAGCCGGTGCCCGGATTTGCGGGCGCCCGCGCCGGCGAGAGCGACGCCGGCCTCGCCGCCGAGCGCGCGGAACATGACGGCGATCTGTCCCTGCATCTCGGAGAGTGCGACGGCGTGATCGGCGTGCACCGGATAGGACGCGGTCGCGCCGACCAGGCGATGCCACGCACGGCCGACAGTCTCCTCCAGCTCAAGAAAATCCAGCATCGGCGCTCACCTATCCAATGACGGCCCGTGCGACCTCCACCAGCCCGGCCTTGACGTCGCTATCGTCAGTTAGCGGCTCGATCATGCCGGCGAGGACGGCCTCGGTGACGGAAACACCGGCCGCGACGAGGGTGGCGGAGTAGACGATGAGGCGCGTCGAGACACCCTCCTCCAGGTCATGTCCCTTGAGCGCGCGCAGACGTCCGGCGAGCTGCACCAGCGGCCGCACGCGATCCGGCGGAAGCCCGCTTTCCGCCGCTACGACGGCGATCTCCTGCTCCGGCGGCAGAAAGTCGAACTCGATGGCAACGAAGCGTTGCCGTGTCGACGGCTTCAATGCCTTCAGCAGACTCTGGTAGCCGGGATTGTAGGAGACGACCAGCATGAAGCCTGGCGGCGCGACAAGCTCCTCGCCGGTGCGCTCCAGCGGAAGGATCCGGCGGTCGTCCGTCAATGGATGCAGCACCACCGTCACGTCCTTGCGGGCTTCCACCACCTCGTCGAGATAACAGATGCCGCCTTCGCGCACCGCCCGGGTCAGGGGACCGTCCGTCCAGACCGTGTCGCCGCCCTTGAGCAGGTAGCGGCCGGTGAGATCGGCCGCGGTGAGGTCATCGTGGCAGGCGACGGTATGCAAGGGGATGCCGAGGCGTGCGGCCATGTGGGCCACGAAGCGGGTCTTGCCGCAGCCGGTCGGGCCTTTCAGCAGCACCGGCAGGCGGTGACGCCACGCGTGCTCGAACAACGCGCACTCATTTCCGCTCGGCACATAGGCCGGAACCTCAGAAGCGGGGCCTGCCACAGCCTGAAGGACGGATTTCATGATTGGTTCTCCGGGACATCCAGGGGAATGGCGGCCGCGACGTGCGCGGCCGCCGCGTTGCTTTACTCGGCGGGCTGCAGCGCTCCGCCGGCGAAGGACCGCTTCTCACGTCCGGGCACCAGCACGGCCCAGACGAACATCAGCGCGGAGATCGCGACGAACACGCCGGAGCCGAGACGGACCCAGTAGAACATTGCGAGCTGGTCCTGCACTTCCATGTAGCCTTGGCCGAGCACGCGCTGCAGATGGACCTGGACGACGCCGGCGAAGGTCAGCGCGAAGGTCATCGTCAGCATCGCCGTGCACATGATCCAGCAGCTTGCCATGCTGAGCCACTGGTTGTAGGGCGCGCGGCCGCGGATCTCCGGGATCGCGTAGGCCATCACCGCGAGGTTCAGCATCACATAGGCGCCGAAGAACGCGAGATGCCCGTGTGCGGCGGTCACCTGGGTGCCGTGCGTGTAATAGTTCACCGAGGACAGGGTGTGCAGGAATCCCCACACGCCTGCGCCGAGGAACGCCATCACCGAGCAGCCGACGGACCACAACAGCGCCGCGCGGTTCGGATGCTTGCGTCCGGCCTTCCAGGTCATCTGCACGGTGAAGATCACCATGGTGAAGAAGGGCGCGACCTCCAGCGTCGAGAACAGCGAGCCGATCCACTGCCAGTATCCCGGCGCGCCGATCCAGTAGAAGTGGTGGCCGGTGCCGAGGATGCCCGAGAACAGCGCCAGGCCGATGATGACGTAGAGCCACTTCTCGACCACCTCGCGGTCGATGCCGTTGAGCTTGATCATCAGGAAGGCGAGCACGGAGGCCATGATCAGCTCCCAGACGCCCTCGACCCACAGGTGCACGATGTACCACCAGTACATCTTGTCGACCGCGAGATTCGCCGGATTGTAGAACGCGAACAGGAAGAAGATCGCAACGCCCCACAGGCCGAACAACAGGATGTTCGTCACCGTGGTCTTGCGCCCCTTGAGCGCCGTCATCGTCACGTTGAACAGGAACATCAGGCAGACGACGACGATGCCGACCTTGATGATGAAGGGCTGCTCGAGGAATTCACGCCCCTCATGGTAGTGGAAGAGATAGCCGACGACCGCGGCGCCCGCGGCGCCGAAGAACATCCAAAACTGGATCTTGGCGAGCAGCGGACTGAAGAGCTCGGTCTCGGTCTCCTCCGGCAGCAGGTAATAGGTCGCGCCCATGAAGCCGATCAGCGACCACACGATCAGGGCGTTGGTGTGTATCATCCTGACGATATTGAAGGGCAGGAGGACTGAAAGCGTGTTCGGCAGGACGTAGATCGTGCCTGCAAGCAGGCCGAAGATGACCTGGGCGAGGAAAAGCGTCAGCGCGCCGTAGAAATACAGCATCGCGACTTTCTGGGTCTGGTACTTCATCGAAAAGCTCTCTTGTTGAAGGGCTGTCGGGACGCGGTGCTCATCCGGCCTTGTTGGGCGGCCAGTCCTGGCGCTTGATGGTGCTGGTCCATTGCAGGAAGTCGGCGAGATCGTTGAGTTCCTGGTCGGTCAGGTTGAATTGCGGCATCTGCCGCCGGCCGGGCGCGCCTGATGGCTGCGACTGCATCCACGACTTCAGGATGTCCCTTGCCGCGGCCGGATCTTCCTTGCCGCCCCAGCGATCCCACACGTTGCCGACCTCAGGCGCGAAATAGGCGCCCTCGCCGAGCAGCGTGTGGCAGTTGATGCAAGAGTTCTTCTCCCAGACATGTTTGCCGCGCGCGACCGCATCCGTCAGCGTCGAGGCGTTGGTCGAGGTGTTCACCATGTAGTAGTGGCTGTGGGCCGTCAGGCCGAGGAAGATCGCAAAGAAGAAGGCGGATCCCCCGTAGAAGACGTTCCGGGCAGCCGTTTTCGTGAGGCGTTCAGCCATCACCTATCCTTTCCCGTTCTTGTTGATGGTGCGAGCGCCCGGCCAATCTACGCAGCAGTCCCGTCGGTTCTTTGTGCTGGAGCAACCAGCGCCACATTCGACGCCTCAGATCAGCAATCTGGCGACGGAGGCCGCCCAGGTGAACGATGCGACGGCGAGCACCCAAGCGGTGATCAGTCCGCGCCAGATCGCGGGCACGGAGCGAAGTCCGAGGAAGTCGAGCAGGATCCATCGCCCCTTCAGGGCCGCGAGCCCGAGCACGACGATATTGCCGAGCCATGCAATCGGCACGCTTCGGGAAGCGATCAGCGTCGCGATCGCGAGGCCAATCAGGAGGATCAGGGTCGTGTCGAGCGGATGACGGGCCATCATTTCAGCGCACCAAATAGATGATCGGAAACATCAGGATCCAGACCAGGTCGACCATGTGCCAGAACGACGTTCCGGTCTCGACCGCGTCGCCTTCCGCACCGCGCTGAACCACTGCGAGGATCACCATGCCGAGCACGACGTGCAGCAGGTGGAAGCCGGTCAGCAGGAAATACAGCGTGAAGAACGTGCTGGTCTCCAGTCCCGCACCGGCCGCGATCTCGCTATCGTATTCGAGCAGCTTGATCGCGACGAATACGCCTCCAAGCGCGATCGCGAGCCCCAGCCAGCGACGGCACGCCGCCGCTGCACGCGCGCGAGCGGCTGCCGCTCCACGTGCGGCGGCCCACCCGCTGGTCACCAGAACCAAGGTGTTGAGCGCCGCGAGGCCCGGATCAAGGACGGCCTGGCCGGAGGCGAAGATGGCAGGATTGACGGCGCGGGCGACGACGAATGCGCCGAGCAGCAGGCCGAAGACCGCAAGCTCGCTGAAGATCAGCACCCAGATCATGGGGTCGCCGGGGAGTTCAGCCAGCAGGCCGCCTTCCTGCACTTCGCAATCTTGAGCCGACATGGATCCTCCGGGCGGGGTTGTGCCTCGGATGGCTATCGGCGATGGGAGCCGCGATCTTTGTCCCCGGACAAAGACGGGGGCAGCCTGCCGCGTAGGCTTCGGGTCGGCACGGTCGCGCGAAGGCGGACGGCGTCAAATTGCAGGTAATCGGAGTTGGAACCATGAGCGACGCGCAGGTCGGCCTTATCACCGCGACGCCTCTGATCATGATCTTCGCCGGTGCGCTGCGCGCGATGGGTGTCCTGTCGACCACCGGGACGGTCGCGGCGATTGCACTGTCGGCCGCAATCGCCGCGTTGCTTTTCTTGACCCAGTAGCCGGTCTCCGAACGGTCATCCAATCGGCGGCCGGAGGGTATGCCAGTCCGTGACCGACTGGAACGCGTGAGCTGCGCGCGCGAGCATATCCTCTGAGAGATGCGGGCCGACCAGCTGCATGCTCAGCGGCATCCGATCCGACGCCATCCCCATAGGAAGCGTGATCGTCGGACTCCCGCTGAAGTCGAACACCGCGGTGAAGCGCAGGATGCTCAAGAGCACGTTCGGATCGGCGCCGTATTCACTCATTTTCGCAAGGGTTGGAATCGGCACCGGCATCGTCGGAATGAGCAAAAGATCGATATCCCCAAACAATGCTGCCAGGCTGCCGCAGAACTTGAGGCGCTCATGATGAATAGCCGCGATTTCGACACCGCTGACCGACCTGCCCTGCTCGATCAACTGCGCAAGGTCCGGACCGTATTCCGATCTGCGTGATGAATAGGTCTCCAGATGCGCTTCCGCCGTCTCGACCGAGCACATCGGGATCCATAGGCTGACGAGTTTCTCGTAGGAGGGAAATCGAACCTCACGGATTTCGGCACCGAGCTCCGCCAGCGTGCGCTCGGCCTCCAGCAAGGCTGCTACGACCTGCGGGTCGATTCCTTCCTGCGTGTATTTGCGATCCACCCCGATCCTGAGGCCGCGTAGGCCATCGCCGATCCGGGCCAGATAATTCGGGACGGGAGCCTGCAAAGCCGTCGGGTCGTTGGCATCCGCGCCTGCGATGACGCCCAGCATCGCTGCGGCGTCCGCGGCACTTCGGCACATCGGTCCGATATGATCGAGCGAGTCCGCCAGCGGGAAAATGCCATGGCGGCTCACCCGGCCCCATGTCGGCTTGATTCCGGTCAACCCGCAGGTCGCCGAAGGAAATCTGATCGAACCGCCGGTGTCGCTTCCGATCGATCCGTAGCAGAGACCGGCGGAGGTGGCGACGCCCGATCCGGTCGATGAGGAGCCGACCCAATAGTCCGCATTCCAGGGATTGAGCGGGGCCTGATCATCAGGATGATGGCTCGTATAGGCGCCTTCGGTCATCTTGAGCTTTCCGAGCGTGACGGCGCCGGCGCGCTCGAGCCGATCAACGATCGTCGCATTGAAGGACGGCACGAACGTCGCATGAACCTTGGTGCCGCCCGCCGTCGGCGCAAATGTCGTGTAGCACAGGTCCTTCAGACCGATCGGAACGCCATGAAGCGGGCCGCGCCAAATGCCCTTGGCGATCTCGCTGTCATGCTTCCTTGCCTGCGCCATGGCCCGCTCCGCGAGGACGACGGCATATCCGTGCAAGCCTCCATCGAGCTTGTCGATACGGTTCAACGTTGCTTCAGTAACCTCTGAAGGCAACAGCTCCTTGCGGCGAAACAGTTCGGACAGTTCAGATATGGACTTGTAGTGCAGTTGATCCGCAGACATATCGAGTTCCTGTTGTCATCGGGAATGCGCTCGCGCCGGCGCTATATGCTTCGTCATCGAGCGCAAGGATGTCGCGTTCAAACTCCGCCTAGAACTGGACACCTCGTGTCAAGGCACCGTCCACGACAAGGTTCGTTCCCGTGATGAAGCTGGCGGCCCGACTCGCAAGGAACACTGCGGCATTCGCCATCTCCTGCGGCGTGCCCATCCGTCCTGTCGGATTGAGGGCCAGCGCACTCTTGTACAGTTCGGGATTGTTGTCCTTGATCATGTTCCAGACACCGCCCTCGAAATAGGTGTTGCCCGGAGACACGGAATTGGCGCGTATGCCCCTCCCGGCAAGTTGGTAGGCCAAGCCCTGCGTATAGTGGATGATCGCCGCCTTGAAAGTGCCGTAGGGGCCGCTCGCAAAATCGACCTCGCGTCCCGACACGCTGGAGATCGTCACGATCGCAGGAGCGCCGCTCTTTTCCAGATATGGCATCGCGGCATTCACCAGGCGGACGGTTCCCATCATGTCGGTCGAGAACTCCTTCTCCCAGCTTTCCTCGTCCTGCCCTATCGAGAGGGCGCTGACATTGGCGACGACGACATCAATGCCGCCGAGCTTCGATGCCATGTTGCTCACCCAGGCCTTGAGTGCCGCACCATTGGATACATCGACCGAACCGCCAAACGCCGCAACGCCCTTTGCCTTGAGCGCCGCGACCGTGCTGTCCACGTCCGCCTGATTGCGCGCGCAAATTCCGACATTGGCGCCCTCATTGGCGAAGGTCTCGGCGATCGCCCTGCCGATGCCCTTGGTGCTGCCCGTGACGAGAACGTTGGCTCCTTTAAGACCTAAATCCATGTTCGTCTCCCTCCCTGATCATTTTGATTTCAAATGACGCGTTCATGAACAAGGCGCGCTCCTGCAAAGGTGAGGCTCATAACAGCAGTTGCGCGCGGACATTGTCTGCGTTGACGTCCTCGCCGGCCAGCGACCGCGTGATCTTGCCTTTTTCCATGATGTAGCAGCGCTCGGCGATCTCCAGGATCGTATCCAGGTTCTGCTCGACGAAAACGATCGTCGTTCCCAGCTCAGCCCGGAACGATTTCAGCGCGTCGCAAATGTGCTGCACGATCGACGGCTGGATACCCTCGGACGGCTCGTCGAGGATCATCAAGGTCGGATTTCCGATCAGAGCCCGGCCGATCGCAAGTTGCTGTTGCTCGCCTCCGGACATGGTGCCGGCAACCTGCCGCCGCCGCTCCTTCAATCGTGGAAAATACTCATAGACGAGCTCCGGCAGCTTCTTGCCCTCTGGTCCGCCGATTAGTTCGCCGACCTGCAGGTTTTCCTCGACGCTCATCTGCGGAAACACATCCCGTCCCTGCGGGATGTAACCGAAGCCGGCGCGCGCCCGGGCGTCGGCCTGCAACTGGGTCACATCTTCACCTAAGAAGGTGATCGTGCCGCGCCACGTCTCCAGAAGCCCGATCAGGCACCGCATCAGCGTCGACTTGCCGACGCCGTTCCGACCGATCACGCCGACGATCTCGCCGCGGGACACCGACATGCTCACGCCCTGCAGGATCGGCGTGGCGCCGTAGCCCGCCCAGAGTTCCGATACGTCCAGAATCCGATCAGTGGGCATGCGTCTTACCAAGGTAGATTTCAGCGACCTTCTCGTCCTGAATGATGGTCTCGAGACTGCCTCGTGCGAAGATCTTGCCGAGATGCAGCACGGTCACGCGTTGCGCAATCTGCCGCACAAACGCCATGTCGTGCTCGACGACGAGAATCGTCATGCCCTCGGCATTGAACGACTTGATGAGCTCCCCGGTCTTGAACGTCTCCTCCGGCGACATGCCGGCGGTCGGCTCGTCCAGCAATAATAGCTGCGGCTGCAGCGCCAGCGCCATGCCGATTTCGAGCCACTGCTGCTGGCCGTGCGAAAGAGCACCGGCCAATTTGCCGCTGTCCGACGCAAGATCAAGAAGCGTGAGCAGCCGCTCCTCCTCAACGTCGCGCTCCGCGCCCGAGAGGCGCCCCTGCAGCGCGATCTGGATATTCTGCCGGACTGGCAGCTCCTTGAACACGCTCGGCGCCTGCATCTTGATGCTCATGCCCCGCTGCACACGCGCAAAGGGGCGCTCCTCGGTGATATCGATGGAGTCGAAGAAGATGCTGCCTTTGGTCGGCGGATAGAGGCCGACGATCAGCTTGAACAGCGTGCTCTTGCCGGCGCCGTTGGGGCCGATCAGGCAATGAACCTCCCCGGCATTGATAGTCAGATCGACGTCGGAGACCGCCGTCAATCCGCCAAAGCGTTTAGTCACGCCCTTCACATCGACAAGTGCCATGTCAGGCCTCATCCGATTGCAGGCGACCGGTGTCCGCCAGAGTGGAATTCGCGTCACGCCGCCGGCGCCCGGTCCAGCGATCGACCACGAGCTTGCCGACACCCAGCACAAAACCCTGCGGCGCCAGCATCACGGTGGCGAGCAGAAGCGTACCCATCAGCACGAGCGCAGCCTGCTGGCTATAGACAGTGATGGTCTGGAAGCCGAACAGCAGCAGGAACGAGCCGACCAGCGTCGCCGTCAGATCGCTTCGTCCGGAGAATGCGACCCACACGATCGGCATGGCGGCGGCCGGCAGTCCGATGCTCGATGGGGTGATGAACTGCCCCCAGGACGTATAAAGGGCGCCGCTGAGGCCGGCGAGCCCGCTCCCGATGACGAATGTAAGCAATTGATACTTGCGGACGTCGTAGCCGAGCATCTCGGCGCGCTGCGGGTTCTCGCGCGTCGCAACGATCACGTTGCCGATGCGCGAGTTCACCAGCATGCGCAGCGCGATGTAGACGATCACGATCAGCGCAACCATGACGTAGTACAGCGCGGATCCCTCGATGTAGAAATCGCCGACGGTGAGCGGGTCCATGCCCTTCATGCCGTTGAAGCCGTTCAGCCGCGCAGTGCCGATGTGCCATTCCGGCCCGGCGGTCTGTCCAAGGAAGAACGCCAGCACCAGCGTCGCCGACAGCGTCACGATGCCGAAGAAGATGCCGCTGATGCCGCCCCAGATCATGAAATAACCGAGGATTCCTGCCGCGATCATGGCGATGAGCACCGACAGCACCAGCGCTGCGATCGTCGTCGAACCTCCGCCCATGTTGATGGCCAATACGCCATAGGCATAACCGGAGATGCCGAAGAAGAATGTCTGGCCGAACGACAGCATGCCGCCATAGCCCCACATCAGGCAGAGGCCGAGCGCCATGAAAACCCAGATCAGGAAGTAGGAGAAGTTGCCGACATCGTAGGAGTCCGCGAAGACCGGATAGATCAACGCGGCTGCCAGCACGGCGAGAAAGCAGGACCAGAACGTCCATCCACGTCCCAAGGTCTGCGGACCATCAAGCAGTTTGAACATCACACCCCCGCTCAGCGTCCGCGACGGACCAGCACGCTGGAAAGGCCTTCGGGCAAGACACGGATGATCAGGATCACTGCAAACAACATGCCGATCTGGCCGATGATCTGCCCATAGCTTGCATTGAGGGCCATTCGAATCATCGCCAGGAACACGGCGGCCGGCGCGGTACCAAGCAGGACATTGGCCCCGCCGACCACGACGGTGACGAAACTCTCCACCACGAACGTAGCACCCATCGTCGGAATCAGCGTCATCGTCGGCGCGTAAAGCGCACCGCAAAGGCCGGCGAGCCCGGCGCCGATGCCGAAACTGATTGCGTAGATCCGCCCGGTGCGCGCACCCAACGCCTTTGCCATCGCGGCATTCTGCATCGTCGCGCGCGCCATTACGCCGAACCGTGTCTTCATGAAGATCACGTAGAGACCGATCAGCACAGCGACCGCACACGCGAACAGCACGAGTCGATAGGTCGAGAATGTGTAGCCGCCGATCGCAAAGCTGCCCTCCGGCGTGCCGATCCCCGTGACCGACGATCCCACGATCAGCAGCATCGATTGCGTGACGATCAGGCTGAGTCCCCAGGTGGCGAGCAAGGAATCCAGCGGTCTCTTATATAGCCGACGAACAATGAGGTATTCGACGGCAACCCCGATCAATCCAGCCGTCACCGCGGCAAGCCCCTGCGCAATGGCAAGCGGGACGCCGAGCTTCACAAGTCCGACCGTCACATAGGCCCCGCACATGATGAACTCGCCATGCGCCATGTTGATGACGCCCATCATGCCGAACACGATCGCAAGACCTGCCGCCGAGAGGATCAGAAACGCGAAGACGTCGGCGAATTGGTAAAATACCGAGAATAGTTCAGCCGACATCGTCGGTCTCCCGCTCCTTCGTCATGGACGCCGCAGCGATGCGCCGTCCGCGCAATCCAAAGTCATGATCCGATGAGTGGCGTCACGACTTGTTGGGCAAATGACTCGGCGTGTACTGGTCCTTGTCATTCTTCTTGGTGAGGTCGCAGCCGATGTCGCCAAGCCAGTACGGCTTGATCGTTCCGTAGTCCTTCACGACGGTCACCTCATGTTGAGGACCGACGGAGATCAGACGCATGCGGTGAGAAGTGTGCTGGCTCTTCGGGTCGATGCAGACCTTGCCTTCGGGTGCATCGATGCACGCCTCACCAGTTGCGATCACCTTGCGCATGTCCTCGAGCTTGGTCGATTTCGCCTTCTCAACCAGCGCCTTGTACATGTAGAGCGCGTTATAGGCGTTGTAGCCCATGTCGTTGATGTAGAGTTCATCGGGGAACTTCGCGTGCCAGCGCTTCTTGAAGTCGTTGGCTTCGGGCGTATCAATCTCCTCGAACCAGTTCGCGGTCGCATGCATGTTGTTGAGCGCCGGCGGCTTGAACCGCTTGTGCTCGAAGCCGAGCATGACCTTGATCGACGAGCCCATCGGCAAATTGAGCTTTGCCGCGGCGGCCTGCTCGAAGAACGAGTCCTGGGCGGCGCCGACATTGATGGTCAGGAGCCAATCCGGCTTCGCCTTCTGGATATTCTGGATCGTCTGCGCGAACTGCGAAACGCCGAGCGGGATGAATTCCTCGCCGACGACCTCGCCGCCGAGATCCTTCATGATCTTGCGGTTCCACTCCGCCGAGATCTGTCCGAAATTGTAGTCGGCAGCGATGACGTAGACCTTCTTTCCGAACTTCTCGACCATCCAGGGGATCAGCGTCGAGAACTGCTGCTCGGGGACCGCCCCCATGCTGATCATGCTCGCGTCGCAGACGCCGCCTTCGTACTGGTTGGTGTAGAAATACGGCGTGGTCGTCCGATCGATGATCGGCCGGACGGCCTCGCGCGAAGCGGACGTGATGCCTCCGATCAGCACATCGACCTTGTCGCGACTGAGCAGACGTCGCGCAAACTCTTGATAGCGGGCATTGTCGCCCTGTGGATCGAGATGGATGAGCTCGATCTGCCGCCCGAGGATGCCGCCGCTCTTGTTGATCTCCTCGACCGCAAGCTGCGAGCCGTGAAGTTTCGGCATGCCCATGAATGCCAGATCGCCAGAGACGTCCTCGAGCAGACCGACCTTCAGCGGCGGCTCGGCTGCCTGCGCGGCACCGAACGCCGCCGTCCCCAGCACGATGCCAAGAAGAGCGGTCCGGAGCAGATGTCCTGATTTCATTGAAATGTCCCCTTGTTGAAAAGCGGCTGAAATTTACGCCTTGAGGTAGGTTTTCAGGATCGATGCACCCATCGTGTATTTCGGGTCGACCATGTTGCCGAGCCGCATGCGCCCGGTCTGGCTGAGCAGCATGTACGCGTCGATCTCGTCGAAGCCGTAATCCGCGCTCATCCATCGCGTGAGTTCGCGGTAGGCGATGCGGGCCGCATCCTCGAGCGGGCGTGCGCTGCCGATGGTCATGATGAAATCGCGCGTCTCCAGACGCGGCCAGGCAAAGCTCCAGTTCTTGATCAGATCGATCTGGAGCGTGACCGTCGCACGCTGTTCGAGCGCAACGCCGGAGAGTTCGCCATCGCCCTGTGTTGCATGGCAGTCGCCGACGTAAAGAAGCCCGCCCTCGGCATGCACGGGCAAATAAAGAACGGCCCCGGGTGCGACATCGGGCAGGTCCATGTTGCCGCCATGATAGTCCGGCTGCAACGAGGAGATTGCCTCGATCTCGGGCGAGACACCAATCGTGCCGATGAACGGCTCATAGGGCAGCGTGATCTTGTCGTTCCAGCGCACGCCGTTCCTGTCGACATGCAGCTTGCGGACGCGCTCAGGCAGCGGTGGATTGAGCATCGCTGTCGAGCTCGTCCCAACAAGCCCGCCGAACTCAGGGATGATGCAGGTCGTTCCGGCCGGCTGCTCGCCGCGAGTCTCAACGTCGTGGATATAGACGGCAAGGCAATCGCCCTTCTTGGCGCCCTTCACCGCGATCGGCCCGCATTGCGGGTTGAGGTAGGGAAAGTTCAGTTTCGCCGTCGGACTGTCGCTCTCGCTCGTAAGCACGCCGCCGAACGCGTCCTCGGTCTCGACGACAACGACCTCTCCCGGATCGATCGACAGCGTCGGCTTCGCGTAGGGTCCGTAGACGTAGTGAAAGCCCCCCTGCTGCTCGATCGTCAAACTACGTTTCGTGCCGGCCACCCCCTTGGCGAGGCCGCGCTTCGACATGATGGAACTCTGCAACCAATCTTCTGCTGTCATGCGAACGGCTCCTTGGATCAGAGAGCGGGATGATGCTTGTGCCAATCGGTGACGCGCTGGAACGCGTCACCCGCATGGACAAGACCCGCTTCATCGAAGTGGCGGCCGACAAACTGGAAGGCGACCGGGCCGCCGTTTGGGGCGAAACCGCCCGGAAGCGTAATGGTCGGGCTTCCGGTCATGTCGAACGGACAGGTGAAGCGCAGCAATCCGGCGATCAGGGAAGCGTCTTCGCCGAGCGTTGCCATCGTCGCGAGCGTGGGTGCGGCAAAGGCTTGGGCCGGCACAGCGATGAGATCGACCGTCTCAAACAACCGTCGCACCGCGCCGCGAAACGCTTCGCGCCGCAGTACAATCTTCTGATAGTCGGTGCCGGACTGCTGCAGGCCGAGGTCGAGCAGCCCCGCAAGCGCGGGACCGTATTCGCCCTTGCGCGAAGGGTAGGTCGCCTCGTGCGCAACCGCTGCCTCGATGCCGCAAAGCGGAAACCAGTCGTCGACAATGGCCTTGGTATCCGGAAAGGCGATCTCGCTGATTTCTGCGCCGAGGTCCACCGCGACCCGCAAAGCTTCACTGAGGACCTTGCTTGCGGCCTCATCGGTACCTTCGCTGGTCCAGCGCCGATCGACACCGATCGCAACGCCCCGCAGACTGCCGGACAGGCCGGCAAGATAGTCCGGCACGGCCAGCGGCACGGCGGTGGTGTCCTTGGCGTCCTCGCCCGCGATCGCGCCGAGCATGGCACCGCAATCGACCGCGCTGCGCGTCATTGGCCCGATATGATCCAGCGTCGCCGCGAGTTCGAACGCGCCATAGCGACTGACGCGCCCCCAGGTCGGCTTCAGCCCCGCGATGCCGTTGGCTGCGGACGGAAAGCGGATCGAGCCGCCGGTGTCGGTGCCGAGCGAGCCGAAGCAGAGGCCGGCTGCGGTGGCGGAACCCGAACCGCTCGACGACGCGCCCGACCACAAATCCATGTTCCATGGATTTTTCGGTGGGTCGATCTTCGGATGATGATCGGCGTAGGCACCTTCGGTCTGCTGCAGCTTGCCAAGGATGATCGCGCCCGCCTCTTTCAGGCGCGCAACGACCGTGGCATCCTCACTCGGACGGAAGTCGCGATGGATGGTCATTCCATGCGCGGCCGGTGCGCCCTTGACCCAGCAAAGATCCTTGATCGCAACCGGCACGCCGTGCAGCGGCCCCTTGACCTTGCCAGAGGATATTTCCTTTTCTGCTGCCGTCGCTTCCGCAAGCGCGGAATCAGCCATGACACAGGCGTAACTCTTGAGCTTGGGATCGAGCCGATCAATCCGTTCAAGCATCGCCTTTGTCACTTCGACAGGCGACAGCTTCTTCGCCTGTATCTGCTGCCCAACCTCGACCAACCCGAGATAGCAAATATCTGTCGTCGGCATCGCCTTTTGTTCCTCGCTCGTCGCTTCCCAGGCGCATCAGGCCGATCGTCGCGCACGCGCCATCGGCCTGGCGACACGCATGTTTCGCCAGTTTCTTGTACGGCAAAAGAAAAAAGCCACCCGCCCCTCCGAAATGAGGTGACGAATGGCTCAAATGCCGCTGCTATGGTCTATCGCATGGGCTCAAGATCGAACGGAGCAGTCGCCGCTGGGATCAGGACGTCATCGGCCTGACCGAAGCAAATTAAGGTTCGACAGTAAGCCCGGCAGTCAAAAATTCTAGGTTCGTGCCTAGCGCATTGTCAACGAGGGAGGTTGCACAAATTTCGCGAGCGTCATGCGCAGTAAATCGGCAAGACCTCTTGCACCGATATCGGCGATGATGATTTCCTCAGGGCTCCGTCTCGTCGAAAGCCATCAATGACAAAGCCGTCGGTTCCAGTTGGCATCATATGTTCGCAGTCCGGGCCCTATCAGGCCATGGGGCGCGAGATATTGAAGAGCGCCCTGATGGCGGTCGACGAGATCAACAATCACCCTGACTTTGATTTCTCGCTCACCGCGCATGTCCGCGATCCCCGCGGGGTCATTTCGGAATACCACACGGTTTGCGATGACCTCATTCGCAACGTGGGCGTCGAGCATATTATCGGCTGCTACACCTCGGCCTCGCGCAAGCAAGTTCTGCCGATCGTCGAGCGCACCGATCGCCTGCTCTGGTATCCCGCACGTTACGAAGGGTTCGAATGTTCCGACAATGTCATCTATGTCGGCGCGTCGCCAAACCACAATGTCCTGCCGCTCGTGCGCTACGTGCTCGACAATTTGTCACGACACATCTTCTGCGTCGGATCCAACTATGTCTGGACCTGGGAGACCAATCGCGTCACCCGCGAACTGGTAACAGCGGCGCAGGGAAGCATCCTTGCCGAACGGCTGCTCGAGCTGGGCGAAAGCGCAGTCGGGCACATCGTCGACGAAATCGTCCGCCGCAAGCCGCCCGTCGTCTTCAATACGCTCGTCGGCAGTTCGAGCTACGATTTCATCCGCGCCTTTCATGCCGCTACCACGGCGGCCGGTCTCGACATTCCGATGCTGAGTTGCAGCCTCTGCGAGCCGGAGCTCAAGATAGTCGGACCCGCATCCGCCGGATGCATCACGTCGTCAGCCTATTTCGAGAGCATCCGCCTGCCCGAGAACCTCGCCTTCGTGCAGCGCTGGAAGGCGCGTCATGGCGAAGCCAGCAGCCCCTCCGTCGATGGACAATCCACCTATGTCGCGGTGTATCTCTTGGCGCGCGCGCTGCATCGGGCCGGGACGTCTAACATTGGTGAGGTGCGGCGCGCGGCCGCCGGCTATCGCTACAATTCGCCGCAGGGACCGGTCTGGATCGATGGTGCCAATAACCATTGCGTCCTTACGCCGCGTCTGGCCGTCTCGAATGCGCAGGGACAGTTCGACATCTTCTGGGAGTCCGACGCACCGGTTAAGCCGGATCCCTATTTGACGCAGCTCGACATCGCCGCCGGACCCGTGCGTGAGAAGTCAAGGGACGGAACGTCGCCGAGTGCGCTTCATTTGCGGGTTGTGAAATGAGCAAACCGTCTTCATTTTCCCTCCGCGGCCGCAAGGCCCTCGTCGCCATCAAGGACGAGCGCGACCTGTCGATCGTCAGGCGCCAGTTCGAACGTCTGGGAATCGACGTCCTGACATGGGAGCAAGGAAGCGCTCTCGCGTGTCAGTCGGATGTGACGCTGATCGACGATGAATTCCTGCCGCTGACCTCGCCGACGCAGCGGGCCTTGCTTGGACAATGTCCTGTCATCGCCCTGCTCGGCACGGAGACTCCAAGCCGGCTGAAGCTGGTGCTGGAACTCGACCCGGCGTCATTTCTGGTCAAGCCGCTGCGCTCAGCCGGCATCTACGCCGCACTGGTGATGGCGTTCGAGCGGGCCGAACGCACCAACGAATTGAAGCAACAAGTCCTCAAGCTGGAAGAACGCCTGCGCTCGCGCCGCGTCGTATTGGCTGCCGTCCTTCAGGTGATGCACACGCACTCCGTTGCCGAACCTGCCGCTTTTGCGCTGATCCGGCGAGCTGCCATGGAGCAGCGCAAAACCATCGAGCAGATGTCGGCCGAAATCGCCGCGAACGGCAGCCTGCCCCGCGCGACAGGATAGATTCGCGATGATCTAATCGTTCTTCCTGGAAATTTCCGTGCCGGTCACCAGCGTCACCTCGCCATCGATGATGGGCTTGGCGACGCCGAAGAAGCGGAGGACGGCGTCGGAATTGTTGTGCATATCCATCGCTGCGCGATCGACGTAGCGCTCGTAGGTCGTGAACACACACGGGTCGATCGTGTCCTGCGATATGTAATAGCCGACAGTCGTCGTTTCGTTCGCGCGAACGCTCGCTGCGACTTCGAGCAGCGCCTGACGCATGACGGCCTCATGGCCCTTCTTGGCCCGGATAATCGCGGTGATGGTCAACATGTCGCCCTCCCCCGGCTCACGGATGATCGGCGGCGCCAGATCATCGTCCGGCTCGCGCAGCGCGAACATGCCATCTGTTCGCCTAATCGCTCAAGCCGTGACGCCGCTCCTGTGCATAGCGCACCAACGCGGCGAAGCGGTAGATGCCGTGGACGAACTTGCCATAGGGCATGGTGATGAACAGCGCGAACACGGCGCCGAGATGCAGCGCGAGCAGCGGTCCCATCGCCGGCGTCTCGCGCAACAGCAGCAGCGCCATTCCGGTGATGCCCGTCAGGAACAGCATGGCGATGAACCCGACATCCATGCCATAGCTGGTATCATCGAGCAGCGCGGGATCACGCTGTCCTTTCGCCAGGAGCAGCCCGATCGGCCCGACGATCAGGCCGATGCCGCCGAGCGAGCCAAGCACGACCGGCAGGTCCCACCACGCATACGGCGCCTCGCGTCCCAGAAGATAGTGATAGAGCGTGGCGACCGACGTCGCAGCAAAGCACAGCAGGAAGCCGTAGAAGGTGAGATGGTGATAGAGCTTACGCCGATCAGTGGGCCGATCGTCCTCATTGTAGCAGCCGACCCCGCCGCCATGGAGATAGCGCAGCTCACCGGCATCGCGAATCGCCTGGAAGATCGAGCCGCCATCGGCGCGCGCACCGATCGGCTCGCCAATATCGCGCCAGAATGCGCGCACGCTCATGACGAGAGCCAGGATCGCATAGAGAAAAGCCGCGCTGAACAGCGCCGCCATCGCATTGTGCGGCATCAGCTTGTAGAAGGCGCCGGGGCCGGTGTGGACGCCGAAGAGCAGCGTCGGCCCGTTGAAGGCGGCAAAGCCGAAGATGAAAGCGGCCATGCTGAAGGCGGCAATCAGGCTGATGACGAGCCCATTGCGTGCGAACACGCCGGACAGCGCGCGCGGCCAGGCATAGGCGGCATAGGATTCGGCGCGCGCCACCGCCAGCGTCTTCGGCACATTGACGTTGAATTCATGCGGCGGCGAGAACTGGCAGTCGACATAGCAGGCGCCGCAGGCGTGACAGAGATTGGCGAGATAGTTGAGGTCGCCATCAGAGAACGACCGGCGCATCTCCATCGCGGGGAAGACCGCGCACAGCCCCTCGCAATAGCGACACGAATTGCAGACCGTCATCAGACGATCGGCTTCCTGCAAGATCCTAGTTCCGTGCATTCTTTGCCGCTTCCCGTCCTGCGATCCGGCCGAACACGCTGCCGATGGTCATGCCGATCCCGGCGGCATAGCCGCGTCCCAGCACATTGCCGGCCATGATCTCGCCGGCGGCGAACATGTTGGCGGAAGGTTTGCCATCCTTCATCAGCATCCGCGCCTGCTTGTTCACGCGCGTGCCGAGATAGGTGAAGGTGATGCCGGGCCGCACCGGATAGGCGAGATAAGGCGGCGTCTCGATCCGGCGCGCCCAATGCGTCTTCGGCGGCACGATGCCTTCGGTGCGGCAATCATCCAGGATGGTGTGATCGAAGGTGCCGGGCCGCACCGCGGCGTTGAACTCGGTGATGGTCTTTTCCAGCGCCGCCGGATCAAGCTCAAGCTTGCCGGCAAGCTCGGCGATCGTACCGCCCGCGATCGGCGGGAACAGCGTCGGCATGAAGCTGGTCACGACGGTCGAATCGAAAATGATGTGGGCGATCTGGTCGGGCTGTGCGGCGACCAGCCGGCCCCAGATCGCATAGCGCTTCGGCCAGATATCCTCGCCTTCGTCGTAGAAGCGCTCGGCGTGTTTGTTGACGACGATGCCGAACACGACGGAGTCATGGCGTGTGATGATGCCGCCGTCGAATTTCGGCGCGCGGGCGTCGATCGCCACCGCGTGGCACTGCGTGGGATCGCCGACCTCCTGCACGCCCTTGGCCAATAGCACCTTCAGGATCGAGCCGCGATTGTAGGGCGTGCCGCGGATCAGGAAGTTGTCGGCGGCCTCGCCCCAATATTCCCTGAGCCATTCGATGTTGGCTTCGAAACCGCCGGCGGCGGCCACCAGCGTTGAGGCGCTTACCTCCGTTGTGCCGTCGATCGGCCGCCTCAGTTCGGCCGAGAGGAACACGCCGTCCTCGACCTTGATATCGACGACTTCGGCATCATAGCGGATGTCGACGCCAAGCCGTTCCGCGGTGAGATAGAGCGCGTTCAGCATCGCGCGTCCGCCGCCGAGGAAGAATGAATTGGTGCGGCCAAGGCTGAGCGTGCCGCCGAGCGAGGCCTGCCAGCGCACCCCCTGTTCCACGATCCAGTTCAGGATATCCTTGGACTCGTGGATCATGAACCTGGCGAGGTCCTCGTCGGTCTCCCCGCCGGTAACGCGCAAGAGATCGTCCCAGAATTCCTCCTCGGTATAGGGGCCGGTGAGGATCTCGGTCGCGGCGTCGTGGGCGCAGCGCATGTTGCGCGTATGGCGCGTATTGCCGCCGCGGTAGAACTTTGGCGCCCCCTCCAGCACCAGCACCGAAGCGCCCGCGCGGCGCGCGCTGATCGCCGCGCACATGGCCGCGTTGCCGCCACCGATCACCAGCACATCGTATTTGCTGTATTTGCTGCTCATTCCCTCTGCCCAACCGAAAGGCCATTTTCGGCGCTTTCCGGGATGCCTGCACCATTGTCCATTTCTGTATACAAAGATATACATAAGCACCGCAAGCGCCGTCTTTGCATGGGATTGATGCGCTTTGCGACCGGAGACAGGATGGCAAAGCGGCCAAACAAGGCGATCGGATCGATTTCGCGCGGTTCCGGCGTTCAGCTCGGGGAAGCCGTGTTCCGCTCATTGTGCGAGGCGCTGAAGGCGGGAGCCTATCGGGCCGGAGACCGGCTGCGGGAAGAAGAGGTGGCACAGCGGCTGAAGGTCAGCCGCACGCCGGTACGCGAAGCGCTGGGTCGGCTTGCGGCGCGCGGTTTCGTGGCGCCGGCGGGCGGACGGGGGCTGATCGTCCGCAGCCTCGATATCGGCGAGGTGCTCGAGCTTTATACCATGCGCGAGATCCTGGAAGGCTCGGCCGCCCGGCTCGCCGCCGAACACGCCTCGCAGCCCGAGATCGATGCCCTGACCGACATCGAGCAGGCCTTTGCGGAACACCCGGACGATCCAGTCGAGATGGCAGAGCTCAACCGCGCCTTCCATGAAGCGATCTGCCGCGCTGCCCGCAATCGCTATCTCGATAATGCTTCCAGGGAGCTGCAGGATTGGATTGCGCTGCTCGGCCCCACCACATTCTCCGTGGCCGGCCGCCCGTCGACCAGCCGCAGGGAACATCGCGCCATCATCAGCGCTATCGCGGCCCGCGACAGCGACAAGGCGGAGAAGCTGGCGCGCACCCATATCCGGGAAGCGCTGCGCTGCCGCCTGAAACTTCTGCAGAAGCAATAGCGCATGCTGCGCGCTATTTCCTTGCCCGCCGCTGCGTACGCGCCGTCCCCTCGAGCGGTGGGGTGGCGCGGTCCAGGAGCTCGGTCGGACCGCCGAGCGAGCGCGTCAGCCGCGCCGCCGCTTGCGACAGCAGCGATGACATCGTCTTGATACTGTCCTTGGTGAAGCGCGGCTTGGGGCCGGACAGCGACAGCGCGCCGACGAGCTTGCCGTTCGGCCCGAACACGGGACAGGCAATGCCGGCACAGTCCGGGTCGCGCTCGCCGAACGAAACCGCAATGCCGCCCTTCCTGATGGGATCGTAGGCCTCGCCGCTCTCGCCATCGAACGCCAGGATGACTCGTCCTGCGGCGCCGCGGTCGAGCGGCAGCAGCATGCCGGCCTCGACGCGGTCGAGCGTCGAGTGCTGGGAATCGATGCGAAACACGCACAAGCGGCGCTTGCCGTCATGTCGGACGTGGAACGACGGACTTTCCGTGCCCGCGGCCACGAGTTGCCGCAGGACCGGCATCACCTGGTCATGCAGATTATTGGCGCGCTGATAGATCGCGCCCAATCGGAACGGCGTCGGCCCGAGATGGTAGCGGCCGTCGGTGAGCTGCACGAGATAGCCGAATTCCTGCAGCGAGGTCATCAGCCGCAGCAGCGTGCTCTTGTACATCCCGGTGTGCCGCGACAGCTCGGCGAGACTCATCGGCTCCGGCCTTTCCTCGAACGCCCCCAGGATAGTGAGCGCACGGTCGACGGCGGCAACGCCGGGCGAACGCATGGTGCTTCCTATTTGGAGAAGCCGGCGGGATCGATCAGCTTTGCGATGACTGGAAAATACGCATCCCCCATCCCCTTGTCGATCGTCTCCTCGAAAATGCTGCGCAGGAGCGCTGCGCCCCGCAGGTTCAGGCCGGCCTGGCCGCCCAGCTCAAGCGCATAGGTCAGATCCTTCAGTGCATATTCGGTCGAGAATGCCCGCAGCGGGAATTCCTTCGCCACGATCGCCTTCATGCCGTGATTGCGGAGCGCAAAACTGTCCGCCGACCCCTTGGACAGGGTTTCCAGCAGCAGTTTCGGTTCGACGCCGCTGTGGCTCGCGACGGCAACAGCTTCTGCCAATGCATTGACCGTCTCGAACAGCACCATGTTGTTCAGGATCTTCGTCACCTGGCCGGCGCCGGTGCCGCCGCAGAGCGTGACGTCGGTGGCGAAATGCCGGATCACCGGCTCGACCTTGGCAAACGCATCGACTGTGGCGCCAACCATCACGCTGAGCGTGCCATCCTGCGCCGCTTGGCGGGTGCGGGCGATCGGCGCGTCGATCCACAGCGCGCGCTTTTCCGCCAGGCGCCGCGCAAACTCGCGGGTCATGCCGACTTCGGAGGTACCGAGGTCGATCACGGTCTGACCGCTTCGGATCGATTGCGCGATGCCGCCCTCGAAGGCCGATGACACATGCCTCGCGCTCGGCAGGCAGATGAAGGTGATCTCGCTGCCGCTGACAACATCGGCAATCGACCCGGCGGCCACGCCGCCATCGGCGACGATCCGGGCCAGCGGCTCCGCCGAAAGGTCGAACGCCAGCACCTTCTGTCCGCTCTTGCGCACCAGATTGCGGCAGATCGGCTCGCCCATGACGCCAAGACCGATGAACCCGATTGTCCCTGTCATGCAGGCATTCTCCTCACACTTTGGGGCGGCGCCCCGCCCGTCTCGATAACTTCACTTGACCAGCGGACAGCCGCCTTCGCTCATGGGCCGGAACACCTCTTCGCCAGGCCTCGAGCTGACGATTCGGTAGTAGTCGTACTTGTACTTCGATTCTTCCGGCTTCTTCACCTGCACGAGATACATGGTGTGCAGCACCCGTCCATCAGGACGAATCACGACATCCTTGTTGTACATGTCGTTGACCTTCATCTCGTGCATCTTGGCGGCAACGGCGGTCGCATCCGTCGTTCCGGCCGCCTTCACCGCGGCGAGATAGTGGTGGACGCCGCTATAGACGCCGGCCTGGACCATGCTGGCGACCTTGCCGTCCATCAACGCCGCATAGCGCTTCGACCAGGCGCGGGTCACCTCATTGAGGTCCCAGTAGAAGGAGGTCGTCACCTGCAGGCCTTGCGTCGCCTTCAGCCCGAGCGAGTTGACGTCGGTAATGAAGACAAGGAGACCCGCCAGCTTCTGCCCGCCTTCGACGATGCCGAACTCGCCGGCCTGCTTGATCGCGGTCTGCACGTCCGCGCCCGAGGTCGCAAGCCCGACGACATCGGCCTTCGAGCCTTGCGCCTGCAGCAGGAACGAGGCGAAGTCCGCCGTGCCGAGCGGGTGCGCGGCCGAACCGATCACCTTGCCGCCGGCGGCCTCGATGAACTTGGTGGCGTCGCGCTGCAAAGCATGGCCGAACGCATAGTCTGCCGTGACGAAATACCAGGTCTTGCCGCCGGCGCGCGTGATCGCATCGCTGGTCAGCTTCGACAGCGCATAGGTATCGTAGTTGAAGTGAAAGCTGATCGGCGAGCAGGACTTTCCGGTGAAGTCGGACGAGCCTGGGCCGCTGATGACGAAAATCTTGTTCTTCTGCCGCGCGATTTCGAGGATGGCAAAGCCGGCGGACGATGCGGCACCATCAGCGATCATGTCGACGCCTTCATTGTCGAACCATTTGCGCGCGGTGGCGGAGGCAATGTCCGGCTTGTTCTGGTGATCGGCGGTGATGATCTCGATCTTCTTGCCGAGGATTTCGTTGCCGAAATCCTCCGCCGCGAGCTTCGCCGCGGCCACCGAGCCGCGGCCACCATTGTCGGCGAACACACCGGATTGGTCGTTGAGCACGCCGATTCGAATGACGTTATCGGCTGCCGACGCGACACTCACCTGCGCGGCCAGCACGGCCGCGATTATCAAACGTAACTTCATCAATACGCTCCCTACCTAATTCAAGTATTCTGTCCGTTCAGGATGTCCTGCAGCACTGGAGCGATGTAGGCGCGGAATTGCGCTGGATTCTCGCTCATCGGGAAATGGCCGAGCCGCTCCATGATCGTGGCCTTGGCGCCGGGAATGCTCGCGGCGGTACGCAGCGTGTCCTCCGGCGTGCAGGAAAAATCGTATTCGCCGGTCAAGAGATAGAGCGGGCACTGGCGCACATCGATCTGGCCGACGCGGCCGCGCAAATCGCCGTCGACCCGGTAGAAATAGAGATCGCCCTTGAAGATGCCGGGACCGCCCTGCTTGTAGCCCCAAAGGGTCTCGTCGCGCGCGACCACTGGACCGTTCGGCGCGATCAGGCCCGAGACCAGCGCCGCGCAAACTTCGCCGCCATGGACATCGGACCGGTTCAGCCATGCCGTGTCGTACCAGGGCTGCTGGAAATCGGCGGCCTCAAGGCCGATCAACGCGCGAAACTCGCTGGCGTGCGAGATCGCAAGATTGAGGACGATACGGCCGCCGATCGAGCAGCCCATCACCACCGGCCGATCGAGATTCAGCGCGCTGCAAAAGGCGCGGATGATGGCCGTGTAGGTCGCGGTCGTCAGCCTGTACTCGTTGCCATACTGGCTGTCCGGCGGGTTCGACTTGCCGTGCCAGGGCATATCAAACGCGATGATGCGGAATCGCTTCGTGAACTCTTCGTCGACCAGCAAATGGCGCCACTGCCGCGCATCGGAGCCGGCGGTGTGCAGGCAGACCAGGGGAATACCGGTGCCATTCTCCTCGAAATAGATGCGGTTGATCTCGCCATCGATCTCGACATGGACGTAGCGTCCGACGATCGGTTCGACAGAGCCGCTCATGGCGCGCTCACCAATTCGCTGCGACGTGGCAGCGCCAGGAGATCCTTGAAGTACTGCAGGTGCGACATGAAGGGATGCAGATCGCCTTCCAGTGTCGCCTCCCCGCGCTTGGTAAGCGCGAGCAGATCGTGCCAGCCCGGCGGCGGCACCGCCTGCCAATAGGCGCGATACGCGGCCGGCGTCGCGCGATAGGCGAAGCGCCAGGACCGCATCAGCACCGGCGCGGGAGTCATATCGAGGATGCGCCCGCCGCAAATGGTCACGTGAAAGGGCTGCACCGTGGGTCCGAGCAGGCACTCCACGTCAAGCAGCCGGCCGCGGCCGATCAGCTTCTCGTCGCGCGACAGCAACTCTGGAATGGTCTTGAACGCATCGACCACCTGATTGTCGAACGCAACAGATGGCCGGTCGGTCGATGCCGCATCAGGGTTCACGCTCGATTCCTCCGGGCCGCCCGTTCTGCAGAGCAGAACGATGTTCTATTTTTCTGTCACCCGTTTAAACGCACTTCCTGGCTGAACTCAAGGGGATTCGGCCGCGGTTGGCGGTCGAGCCAGCGCTAAAGGTATTTCCGCGCGATCCGAGGGAGCGCGGGCATCACCACAATGGCGGCGGGATGATCCGTGCCCGGCTAACGCGCCGGGGAGATTCTCTGTAATGAGGCGATGTCAGCGCGGTTGATCGCGGGAAGACGTCGAATGCAAGCGCGTCGACCGCCGCTGCTGGCGCCAATGATATATTTCGATCGAGGCCGGAGCGCTCAATGCGCGCCAAGGCAGCCGTCTTACGGTAAAATCACCGGCGTTGCGGCGTTTCGTCGTCCTGCTGTGAGCTGGCTTCATCCGCCGCCGGGAATATGGCGTCGTAGATCGCACGCGCTTCCCGGATAAGCCGGGCCCGCTCGAGCTCAGACTTTGGAACAAATCGAACGACTTCACCCATATGCGGCTCCAAGCCAGACTGGGGCAGTTCCCCGTTGGATGACAACTATCATTTCAAATAGATCGTAAATCCTGTCCGGATCCGCATCCCATCTGTCCCGATGCGGGCATAAAATGATCGTGAAATCGCGTGAGAGAAGGAACCGAAAGTCCCCGACTATTTCCTCGAAACGGTGACGACTGCCGAACTGATCGCTGCTTTGTCGACGACTTCTGATTCAAAGGAGACAGTTCAATGACCGCTCGCATCGAGACACCCGTCGGAGTCGCGGCGGAGCAAACAAATCCCGAGATCGTCAACCAGGACAGGCGCAAGTTGCTGACTGCCACCGCGATGGGAATCGCTGTCGCAGGCGCGGCCAACTTGTTTCCTGCCTATCCGGCGCCGGCCGACACAAACGATGCGATCCGGCCCTTCCGCATCAACATCCCCGAGCAAGACCTCGTCGAGCTTCGCCGGCGCATCGTTGCGACGCGCTGGCCCGACCGCGAGACGGTCGACGACCAGTCGCAGGGCATCCAACTCGGCAAGCTCAAGCCGCTCGTCGAATATTGGGGCAAAGGCTACGACTGGCGAAAGGCGGAAGCGAAGCTGAACTCTCTGCCCCAGTTCATGACCGAGATCGACGGCCTCGATATTTATTTTATTCACGTCCGCTCCAAGCATCCCAATGCGCTACCGGTCATCATCACCCATGGCTGGCCGGGCTCGGTGTTCGAGAACCTCAAGGTCATCGGTCCGCTCACGGATCCGACTGCCCACGGCGGACGCGCGCAGGACGCCTTCGACGTGGTCATCCCTTCGATGCCGGGCTTTGGCTTCTCCGGCAAGCCGACCGACACCGGGTGGGGTCCCGACCGCATCGCGCGAAGCTGGGCGGAGCTGATGCAGCGCCTTGGCTACACGAAATACGTCGCGCAGGGCGGCGACTGGGGCTCGCCCGTGTCGAGCGCGATGGCGCGCCTGGCGCCGGCAGGCCTGCTCGGCATCCACATCAACCTGCCGGCGGTCGTGCCATCGGAGATTGCCGCTGTGATCGCCGCCGGTGGGCCGGCGCCGGAGGGACTGTCCGAGAAGGAACGCGCGGCGTTCGACGCGCTCAGCGCGGCAGCCAAAAAAGGCAACAGGTCGTACGCGGTGATCATGGGCGCGCGGCCCCAGACCATCGGCTACGCCTTGGCGGACTCTCCGACAGGTCTCGCAGCATGGATGCTCGGCCATCCCGGCTTCACGAATTGGACCTACGACAACAGCGATCCAGAAAAGTCGCCTGACGAGGTGCTCGACGACATCACGCTTTACTGGCTGACGAACAGCGCAACGTCGGCGGCGCGGATCTATTGGGAATACGGCGGTGGGCGCAGCCCTGTGCTGGCGGCCGGAGAAAAGACTTCCGAGATCTCGCCGCCGGTTGCCATCACGGTATTTCCGGGGGAAAGCTATCAAGCCCCGGAGACCTGGGCCCGACGCGCCTATCGCAACCTCATCCATTTCCACGAGGTCGAGAAGGGCGGCCACTTCGCGGCCTGGGAGCAGCCGGAGCTCTTCAGCGCGGAGATCCGAGCCGCGTTCAGGCCGCTGCGGCAATCGATGTGAGATGAACAGGCACGCCAACCGACGACCAACATCAGGGAGATATCCATGACCGGTGCAACCGAAGGCGTGAGAGTACGGGTCGACATGAAGCTGGAGATCCTCGTCATTCCCGTTTCGGATGTCGACCGCGCGAAGCAGTTCTACGCGAACCTTGGCTGGAGGCTCGATGCCGACTTCGCCGCCGGTGACTGGCGCGTGATCCAGTTCACGCCGCCTGGCTCGCCCTGTTCAGTCATCTTCGGCAAGAACGTCACCGCGGCGGCGCCCGGCTCCGCGCAAGGCCTCTATCTGGTCGTCTCCGACATCGAAGCCGCCCGCAACGATCTGCTCAGTCGCGGCGTCAAGGTCAGCGAGGCCTTCCACGGCGGCGGCGACGTGCACACTGGCACTGACGAACCCTATCTATTTGGCCGGCTGCGGGTCAGCGGCCCCGATCCCGAGCGTGGGAGCTACCAGTCGTTTGTCTCCTTCAGCGATCCTGATGGCAACGGCTGGCTGGTCCAGGAAATCACCGCGCGTTTGCCGGGACGGGTGGACACGGACGGCACGACATTCGCCTCGCGTACCGATCTCGCGAGCGCGCTCCGGCGTGCGGCGGCCGCACATGGCGAGCACGAGAAGCGGAATGGCGGCCAGCGCGATGAGAACTGGCCTGACTGGTACGCCGAGTACATCGTCAATGAACAGGCCGGCAAGCCATTGCCATCATAGCAACGGCGTTGCCCGCAGCGCGTCGGTCAGTCGCCGCTCCATGAAGCAGAGCGGCGACTGGACGCGGAGTGGCTGCGCTGCCCTCAGGCCCGCTGCGGCATCGCCACGGGCAAGTCGTGCTGCGCCACCGGCTCGTCGGCGGCGATATCCTCCCGATAGGTCTCGGGCCCGATCCACACCGCGATCACCGTACACAGCGACAGGAACATCGCGTAGCAGGCGACCGGCCACCAACTGCCATAGGCCGCGACCAGCGCCGTTGCGACGAACGGCGCCGGACCGCCCGCAAGCAGCGAGCCGAGCTCGCGCGCAAACGCGAATCCGGCAAAGCGCCGCTGCGGCGGGAACAGCTCGGCGAAGTAAGCGGCTTGCGGTCCGAACATCGCGGCCGTCACCACGGCCCTCGCCAGGATGAAGGCCACCGCGATCCAGATCCATTCTTTGGTCCCGACCATCCAGAAGAACGGGAAAGCCAGCGCCACGCCGGCGAGCGCGCCAAACATGTAGACCGGCCGCCGTCCGATGCGATCGGACAGCGCCGCAAAGCCGAGGATCGCAAACAATTCGACGGTGAACGCGAGCATCAGCGCGCTCAGCGCCTCCGATTTCGGGACGCCCACGGTGGTGATGACATAGCTGAGGCCGAACACCGGGAAGAAATAGCCGAGCCCGTTCTCGGCCATCCGCGCGCCGAGCACGACCAGGAAGTTGCGCGGATGCTGGCGCAGCGCCTCCATGGCCGGATTGCGCTCGACCTTGCCTCGCGCGACGACGGCCTCGGTATAGACAGGCGTTTCCGTCACGCGCAGGCGCACGAAAATGCCGACCAGGATCAACAGGAAGCTCGCCAGGAACGGCAGGCGCCAGCCCCAGCTCAGCATCGCCTCGCGCGGCAGCATGGTCACCAGCGCAAAGGCGCCGGCGGCAAGCAGATTGCCGACGGATACGCCAAGCGGCGCGAAGCCGCCCCAGAAGCCGCGATGCCTCGCCGGCGCATTCTCCACCAGATAGATCACCGCCCCGCCATATTCAGCGCCGGCGCCGAGGCCCTGCACCACGCGCATTGCGACCAGCAGCAATGGCGCCCAGATCCCGATCTGATTGTAGGTCGGCAGCAGCCCGATCGCGGTAGTGCCGACGCCGATCATCAGCAGCGTCGCGACCAGCACCGGCTTGCGGCCATAGCGATCACCCATGATGCCGAAAATGATGCCGCCCAACGGGCGCACCACGAAGCCGACACCGAAGGTCAGGAACGCCAGCAGCGTTCCGACGACGGGATCGCTCTTGGGAAAGAATAGCTCGCCGAACACCAGCGCAGCCGCCGTGCCATAGAGGAAGAAGTCATACCATTCGAGCGCGGAGCCGACGCTCGCAGCAAGGATCACACGTAAACGCGATTGGCCGGCGCCGCCGGCCTTGAGCTCGGTCATTGGTTTCCATCCCTGTTGTTTGTTTATTGATCGTCGCAAGCGGGAAGCCCGCGGGTGTTGCTCCCCGCGGGCTTCGTCAGATGTCTTTCAGGCAGCGCGCGTGAAGTAGCTCTTTTTCGACGCGGACTGCGTTTCGTAGATCGAGCCTTGGCGCTTCGGCGGCGGCAGCGGCATGCGCACGGGAACGCTGGTCATGCGCGGCGCGACAACCGAGCCGCCGGCGAGCAGACGGCTATCGAACTCGGCAAAGTCCTTCACGCCGGCCAGCGGCCAGGCATCGCTTGCCGCGACCTCATAGAGCAGAAGGTTGCGCGGGCGGTTTGAGGTGTTCGTCGCCGAGCCGTGCAGCGCGCGCACGTGATGGAATGACATGCTGCCGGCCTTGCCGATGCAGGGCACCGCACGCTTGATCTCGTCCTGAATCGAGTCAGGGTCGATCAGGCCGGCGAAGCAACCGTCCTCACCATGATGATCCCACATGGTGTCGCCGACATGCGACCCGGGCGTCACCAGCATGGGACCGTTCTCCAGATCGCAGTCGTCGAGCAGCACGCCGATCGCAAGGATGTCGTCATTGGTGTGGGGATAGAACGCCCAGTCCTGATGCCACTCGACCGGCGAGCCGTACTGCGCGGATTTCATGTTGAGCTTGGAGCCATGCAGGCGCAGGCCAGGGCCGATCAGCTTGGTAAGGATGGAGATGACCGGCTCGCTGCGCACGATCTGATCGAAGATCGGGTGCACCTTGTGCGGCGCCTTGATGCGGCGGACCCTCGGGTTCTCTTGGGTGTGGCCGGGTTCGAGGTCATAGACGTCGGTGTGCTCGGTGACATCAGCGGCACCGGCGACCAGTTCAGCCAGCACGGTGCGGACCCGCGCCAGAGTATCCTTATCGAGCACCTCGGGGACGACGATCACCCCATCGCGCCGGTAGGTCTGGACCACTTCGTCTGAAATCATACGGCGGTTCCTCCTTTTGTTATGCTAGCGCTACCATGGTCGAATGTTAGCGCTATCATATGCAATGCTAGCGCTGTCACTATAGATGCGCAATCCGGAATCGTGCAGATTCACCGCCACCATGGGTTCCAACCTGACCGAGACCGAAATCATTTCCGACGAGGCGGCCCCGACGCTGTCGGCGGTGGCGAAACGCGCCGGCGTCTCATCGATCACCGTGAGCCGGGTGGTCCGATTGCCGGATCTGGTCGCGCCGGAAACCCGCGCCCGGGTCGAGAAGGCGATGCGGGAACTCGGCTACGTGCCCAACCTGGTCGCCGGAGCGCTCGCGAGTGCGAAGACCAATTCGGTCGGCGTCCTGGTGCCGACGATCGCCAACTCGATCTTTGCCGACACCGTGCAGGGCCTCTCCGACAAGCTCGAACCGCTCGGCTATTCCGTGATCCTCGCGCAGTCGCGCTACGACGCCGCGCGCGAGGACCGCATGCTCGCGGCGCTGCTGTCGCGGCGGCCGGAAGCGATCATCATGGTCGGCTCGCCCGCGACCGAGGACGGCAAGCGCCTGCTGCGTCACGCGCGGATTCCGATCGTCGAAACCTGGGAGCTGCCGATCGATCCGATCGATGCCGTTGCCGGTTTCGACAATTACGAGGCCGGCGTCGCGGTCGCGCGGCACTTCATCGCGCAGGGCCGTCAGCATCTTGCCTTCATCGGCGGCGACGACCCGCGCGGCACGCGGCGATGGCTCGGCTTCGAGGACCACGCACTGGCGCACGGGTTACAACCGCCGCGCCGGCTGATCCTCGAACGCAACGCGTCCGGCAGTGTCGCCGCGCATGCGAACTTGCCTGGTGTCGATGCCGTGTTCGCAGCCAATGACGCTCATGCCATCGGCTTCATGGCCGGCCTGCGCAAGGCCGGGCTGCTGCGCGACGGCCCGGCCGCGGCGCAGCCGGTCGCGGTCGTCGGCCTCGGCGATCTCGAGATGGGACGGCTGATCTCGCCGAGTCTGAGCACCATCAGCGTCCATGGCGATGCGATCGGCCGCACCGCCGCGACACTGACGCTCGAGCGCGGCGGCGAGCGCCGGATCGATCTCGGCTTCGAACTCGTGCTGCGCGACAGCGGCTAGCGCGCGATCGGCGATCGTGATCGCGCTGAAGACTTTGGAATGCGCTGCTCGCGCAACGCATCGGCTGACAGACAAACCACTTCGGAAATCTGCATGAGCTGCCTGGACAAAGGACTGGTCTTGCGCCAGACCATGCCGATGGTTCGCGACGGCTGCGGGTCCTTGAAGCGGGCGACCGATACCGATGCCGAGCGCGTCTCCACCCCCACGGCCATTTCCGGAATCAAGGTGACGCCGATGCCGGCGCCGACCATTTGAACGAGCGTGGACAGCGAGCTTGCTTCCAGCACCTCGCGTGGCGGCGATGATTTCATGTTGCAGAACGACAGCGCCTGTTCGCGAAAGCAATGTCCTTCTTCCAGCAGGAGAAGCTTCATTTCGCGCAGCGCTTCGCTGCTCGGCACCGGCGTTCCCTCATCCTCGTCCGGCCGCACCAGCAGGAAATTTTCCGTGAACAGCGCGACCTCGGTCAACGAAGGTTCCGACACCGGCAGGGCGACAATGGCCGTGTCGAGCCGGCCTTCCGCCAGCTCCTTGATCAGCTTCGGCGTCACCGTTTCGCGGACGTGAATGTCGAGTTCAGGATGCATCTGCGTGAGATTGCCGATCACCTTGGGCAGCAGATAGGGAGCAATCGTAGGAATCATGCCGATGCGCAAACGCCCGACGAGCTGGTCCCGCGACGCCCGCGCGAAGTCCCCGAGTTCATCGACCGAACGCAGGATTTCGCGGACGCGCTGGGCGAGTTCTTCGCCGAACTTCGTCAGCACGACCTGCCGGGCGCTGCGCTCGAGCAGCACGCCGCCGAGCGCCTCTTCCAATTCCTTGATCTGCATCGAGAGCGCCGGCTGCGTGATGGCGCATGCCTCCGCCGCACGCCCGAAATGGCCGTGACGCGCCAGCGCGTCAAAATAACGAAGCTGTCGCAGGGTAAACTGGATCATCAGGATATCTTATCGGTACAATCACGAAAGTCAATTTCACCTGATGATAACGGTCGTTTAGAGTCGTTCAAGACCGACCAGAAACTGCCAACCAGACCCGACCAGAAACTGCCGAAGGAGGCGATGATGGATGACAAGACAAAATGCCCGGTCGCGGGCGGAAAACACAGATTTACCAACCGTGACTGGTGGCCAGGCCACTTGGACGTCCAGGTCCTGCACCGGAATTCCGACCTGTCCGATCCGATGGACGCGGAGTTCGACTATGCCAAGGAATTCAAGACGCTCGACCTGAACGCGGTCATTAAGGACCTGACCGCCCTGATGACGGACTCCCAGGAGTGGTGGCCCGCCGACTTCGGCCACTACGGCGGCCTGATGATCCGCATGGCCTGGCACAGCGCGGGCACTTACCGCATTACAGACGGCCGCGGCGGCGCCGGCGCCGGTCAGCAGCGTTTCGCCCCGCTCAACAGCTGGCCGGATAACGCCAACCTCGACAAGGCCCGCCGCCTGCTCTGGCCGATCAAGCAGAAATACGGCCGCAAGATCTCCTGGGCCGACCTGATGGTTCTTGCCGGCAACGTCGCGCTGGAATCGATGGGCTTCAAGACGTTTGGCTTCGCGGGTGGCCGCGTCGACGTCTGGGAGCCGGAAGAACTGTACTGGGGTCCGGAAGGTACCTGGCTCGGCGACGAACGCTACAGCGGCGAGCGCCAGCTGGCCGAGCCGCTCGGCGCGGTGCAGATGGGCCTCATCTACGTCAATCCGGAAGGCCCGAACGGCAAGCCGGACCCGGTCGCCGCGGCGCACGACATCCGCGAGACCTTCTTCCGGATGGCGATGAACGACGAGGAAACCGTTGCGCTGATCGCCGGTGGCCACACCTTCGGAAAGACCCACGGCGCCGGCGATCCGTCGCTCGTCGGTTCGGAGCCGGAAGCTGGTGCGCTGGAGGATCAAGGCCTCGGCTGGAAGAGCAAATTCGGCACCGGTATCGGCGCTGATGCGATCACCGGCGGCCCCGAGGTGATCTGGTCCCAGACCCCGGTGCAGTGGAGCAACTACTTCTTCGAGAACCTGTTCAAGTACGAATGGGAGTTGGTGAAAAGCCCGGCCGGTGCCTGGCAGTGGCAGGCAAAGGGAGCCGAAGCTATCATTCCAGATCCCTTCGACAAGTCGAAGAAGCGTCTGCCGACTATGCTGACCACCGACCTGTCGCTGCGCATGGATCCGGCCTACGAGAAGATCTCACGCCGCTTCTATGAGAACCCCGACCAGTTCGCGGACGCCTTCGCCCGCGCCTGGTTCAAGCTCACCCACCGCGACATGGGTCCGATCGTGCGCTATCTCGGCCCGCTGGTGCCGAAGGAAACGTTGATCTGGCAGGACCCGATCCCGGCCGTGGATCATCCGCTGATCGACGACAAGGATGTCGAAGCGCTGAAGGCGAAGATCCTCGCCTCCGGCCTGTCGGTGCAGCAGCTGGTCTCGACCGCATGGGCCTCGGCGTCCACTTTCCGCGGCTCGGACAAGCGCGGCGGCGCCAACGGCGCGCGCATCCGCTTGAGCCCGCAGAAGGACTGGGAGGCGAACGAGCCGGCGCAGCTCAAGAGCGTGCTGCAGAAGCTCGAAGCCATCCAGAGCGAGTTCAACGGATCGCAGAAGGGCGGCAAGAAGGTCTCGCGCGCCGACCTGATCGTGCTCGCCGGCAGCGCCGCGGTGGAGAAGGCCGCCAAGGACGGCGGCACCGACGTGAAGGTCCCCTTCGCGCCCGGACGCATGGACGCCTCGCAGGAGCAGACCGATGTCGCCTCCTTCGCCCCGCTCGAGCCGCGGGCCGATGGCTTCCGCAACTACATCGGCAAAAAGCATCAGTTCATGCAGCCCGAGGAAGCCCTGGTGGACCGCGCGCAACTGCTGCGGCTCACCGCGCCGGAGATGACGGTCCTGCTCGGCGGACTGCGCGTCCTCGGCGCCAATGTCGGCCAGTCGAAGCATGGTGTCCTCACCACCAAGCCCGGCACGCTGACCAACGACTTCTTCCTCAACCTGCTCGACATGCGCACGCAGTGGAGTGACGTCGGGAATGGCGTATACGAGGGCCGCGACCGCAAGAGCAACGAGCTGAAGTGGACCGGGACCCGCGTCGACCTGATCTTCGGTTCGCACTCGCAGCTCCGCGCGATCGGCGAAGTCTATGCCTGCACCGACTCGAAGGAGAAGTTCGTGAAGGACTTCGTGGCGGCTTGGACCAAGGTGATGAACCTCGATCGCTACGACCTCAGAGCGGCCGCTTGAGGCGCCAAAGGCTGTCGCAAGCGACAACCAAGAAATCAGGGCGGCGTTTCAACTCGAAACGCCGCCCTCTTTGCGTCCACCGTGCCGTGCCTGCGTCGGCCCCACCTATCCGCCTCGACTGAACCGCCCGCACGACAATCCTCCACCAGATCCCGCTGCGGCGCAGCATGCAAAATGAGACTGCCCGTCAAGCCGCGCGGCGCGGAGACGTCCGCGCTGCATCCGCCATCGGTTAGCTTTCGCCCAACAACCAGACGTCGCGGCCGTCGCAAACACGCGGGCCGCATGCAAGACGCTGCAAAATGGGAGGAGGAGAGCGATGTTGAAAGGCAGTGTGGGACTGATCGCGCTAGGCAGCCTGTTGCTTTCGGGCGCCGCAGTCGCGCAGGAGAAGATCAAGGTCGGCGTCACCGCAACGCTCGAAGGCACCTACACCGTGCTTGGCGAGGACGGCATCCGCGGTTTCCAGACCGCGCTCAATACGCTCGGCAAGAAGGTCGGCGACAAGGAGCTCGAATTCGTCATCGCCTCGACGGATGCGACACCCGATTCCGCGGTGCGCGCGGTGCGCAAGCTGATCGAGCAGGACAAGGTGCAGATCCTGCTCTCGCCGCTCTCCGGCGACGAAGGCATCGCGGTGAAGAATTTTGCCAAGTCCCGCCCCGAGCTGACCTTCGTCAACGCCGCGTCCGGTGCGCAGGAGACGACCTATGTCGACCCGGCCCCGAACTTCTTCCGCTACAACATGGACGGCGCGCAGTGGCAGGTCGGTCTCGGCAAATACGCCTATGACACCAAGGGCTATCGCAAGATCGCGACCGTCGGTGAGGATTACTCCTTCATCTACACTCAGGTGTTCGGTCTCGTGCTTGAATTCTGCGGCGCCGGGGGACAGGTCACGAACCGGCAATGGGTGCCGCTCGGCACCAAGGACTTCGCCTCCGTGATCGCCGCTCTGCCCGACGATGTCGATGCGATCTATCTCGGCCTCGGCGGTGCCGATGCCGTCAACTTCCTCAACCAGTATCAGCAGGCCGGCGGCAAGGCGCATCTGATGGGCGGCTCGATCATGATCGACCAGACCATCCTGTCCTCCAAGGGCAACGCCAAGAACGCGTTGATCGGCACCATCGCCGCGAGCGGCCAGGCCGACACCTGGGAGGATCCCGGCTGGCAGAAATTCGTGAAGGCCTATCAGGACTCCTTCCCGCCGAACAAACGCTTCCCGAGCCCCTCGCTGCTTGCCACCAATTATTACGGCTCGACCATGGCGCTGATCCTGGCGCTGCGTGAGGTCAATGGCGACCTCAGCAATAACCAGGCAAAGCTCAAGGACGCGCTGGCCAAGATCGAGCTCGACGCGCCCAACGGCAAGATCAAGCTCGATTCCAACCGGCAGGCAATCGGCACCAATTTCGTGACCGAGGTGGTGGATGACGGCAAGGGCGCCCTGTTCAGCAAGGTCGTGAAGGTGATCCCGAACGTGAACCAGACGCTCGGTTACGATCCGGCGGTGTTCGCCAAGATCGGCCTGCCGAGCCGCACTATTCCGGAATGCAAGAAGTACTGACCTAATTTTTGCAGGTGCGAACTGACCGTCGGCGACGGGAGCGAGGCGTCGTTGCGCTTGCGTTCTCTTCCCGGATGTTGAACGCTGGTTGCAAAAGACAAGAACATCCCGCGGGAGGGAGGGCATGAGCAAAGCGCTTGCCGTCTTCCACGGCCGGTTCGGTCGCGCGACGGTCTATCAGTTGAACCGTCCCTTCAACGTGCATGCGCACCGCGAAGGACATCTGATCTTCCATGTCGGCGGCACACCGGCGCAGATCGACGTCTGCGATCAGCGGCGGCTCCTCACCGAGGATTCCGTCGTCGCAGTCAACCCGTGGGAGCCGCACAACTTCCTGCCGGCGGACATGGACAGGGGCGCGATCTTCTTCGTGCTTTATGTCAACGCGGAATGGTTTGCGCCCGACACGCCGTGCACGCAGGGCCTGCGCTTCGGCCGCACTCATTTCAAACGCAGCGACACGCTCGACCGGCTGATCCGCCACACCGCGGCGCTTGTGTGCGGTGCCCCCTCGCTCAAGAGCCTCGATGGCGAATTGCGGCGCCTGATCGATCTCAGCTACGAGGAAAGCTGGCGGCAAACCGAAGCCCGGCAGGAAATTCGCACGACTGCGGCGATCACCGATTTTCGCATCCGCAAATCCGTCAAACTATTGTCCGAAAGCCCCGGCGCCGAGATCGAATTGGATTCGATCGCCCGCGCCTCCGGCCTGTCGCGGCCGCACTTCTATCGCTTGTTCCGCACCCAGACCGGCGTCACGCCGCACCTCTATCGCAATACGGTGATGATGGAGCAGGCGCTGGACGCGCTGGTCGCCACCGAAGCGCCGATCGCCGATATCGGCTACGATCTCGGCTTCTCCTCGCAAAGCGGCTTCACCCGCTTCTTCGCTGCCAATGTCGGCATGGCCCCGACCGACTATCGCCGCGCCGCCAAGGTGCTGCGCCCGTAGCGCCGACTTCACCTCTCCCGCTTGCGGGAGAGGTCGGCGCGTAAGCGCCGGGTGAGGGCTCTCTCCGCATCGGGAGTCCCAATGCGGAGACACCCTCACCCCAGCCCTCTCCCGCAAGCGGGAGAGGGAGCGCAGCGTCGCCTGCGGATTCGACCTGATCTTTGGCGCCGATAAAAGATACTCCCGGTCAAATCCGCCCGCTCGGCCCGCACTAAGATGCGGACAACGCGATCCGAAAAAGACGATCGCGAGCCTTGAGGGAACGCACGTCGATGGCACGGTTCATCGAACGCCATCCGGCATGGGCGCTGATCGCGATCATCGCGGTCGCGCTCCTGCTGTGGCTGGTCTTCGCGGTCTGGCCGCCGGGCCTGGAGCAGGCGATCGGCCGCAAGCGGGTCTTTCTCAATGCCGTCTTCAACGGCATCACGCTCGGCGGCCTGTATTTCCTGGTGGCGAGTGGCTTCACGCTGATCTTCGGCTTGATGCGCAACGTCAACCTGGCGCATGGCTCGCTCTACCTGTTCGGCGGCTATGTCGGCTACGCCATCAGCGCCTGGACCGGCTCCTGGATATTGAGCTTCGCGGTTGCTTTCCTCGCGGTCGGCCTCGTCGGCGTGCTCCTGCAGATCCTGGTGTTCCGCCGCATGGAGGGGCAGGACCTGCGGCAAACCATGGTGACGATCGGGCTTGCGATCGTGTTCGCGGATTTGATGCTGTGGGTGTTCGGCGGCGATTTCTACCAGATCCCGACGCCGAGCTGGCTGATCGGCCCGGTGCAGCTTCCGTTCATCACCGCGGTCAAATCCTCCGGCGATCCGGTCTATCTGCAATATCCGATGGTGCGGCTCGCGATCTTCGCCGCTTCCGTCGTGATCGGCATCGCGATGTGGCTGGCGCTGAACCGCACGCGGATCGGCATGATCGTGCGGGCGGGAGTCGATGATCGCGACATATTGGCCGCGACCGGCGTCCAGATCCAGGCCGTGTTCGTGCTGGTGTTTGCGCTCGGCGCCGGACTTGCCGGCATCGCCGGCGTGGTCGGCGGCACCTTCCAGTCGATCTCGCCGGGCGAGGATACGCGCTTCCTGCTCGCTTCCCTCGTGGTCGTGATCGTCGGCGGCATGGGATCGAACCCGGGCGCAGCGCTCGGCGCTGTCATCATCGGCCTCGCCGAGCAGCTCGGCTCCGTCTACATCCCGACCTACGCCATCGTCGTCACCTTCCTGATCATGGTCCTGGTCCTGGCGCTGCGGCCGCAGGGCCTGCTGGCGAGGCGATGACATGTCGTTGACGCAGCTTCATGCACCAGCGACTGCGGTGGAACGTCCGAAGTTCCGCGCCTGGCCCGAACTCAACAACCCCGCTGCCTGGCTGGTCGCGCTGATCCTCGTGATCATGCCGCTGATCGCGAACGGCTTCTTCCTGATCGAGATCTTCGGCACCTCGCTGATCCTCGGCATCATCGCGCTCAGCCTGATGTTCCTCGCCGGCTATGGCGGCATGGTCAGCCTGATGCAGCTCACCATTGCGGGCTTCGCCGGCTACATGGTCGCGGTGTTCGGCGTCAGCGGCAACGCCAATATCAGCCTCGGCTGGCCGTGGTGGCTGGCAACGCCGATGGCGCTCGTGCTCGCGACGATCTTCGGCACGCTCGGCGGCGCGCTCGCGGTCCGCACCGAGGGCATCTACACCATCATGATCACGCTCGCGATCGGCGCGGCGTTCTACTATTTCACCAACCAGAACTGGGCCATCTTCAACGGCCATACCGGCATCAACACGGTCGCCACGCCGCAGTTCTGGGGCGTCGACTGGCGCTCCGATATCCCCTTCTACTATCTAATCCTCGGCGTCGCCGCGCTCTGCTATTTCGCGGTCCAATATGTCGCGCGCGCCCCATTCGGGCTGGCGCTGCAGGGCGTGCGCGACAATTCCCGCCGCATGTCGGCACTCGGCTTCAACGTCAACGCGCACCGCGTCGCGGCCTATGCGTTCGCATCCTTCATTGCCGGGCTCGGCGGCGTATTGCAGGTCTGGAACTATCGGCAGATCTCGCCCGGCTCAGTCGGCGTCGAGCGCTGCATCGACATCCTGATCATCGCCGTGGTCGGCGGCATCACCCGGCCGGTCGGCCCCTTCATCGGCGCGCTCATCTTCGTCATCCTGCGCACCTTCGCGCTCGATGTCCTGATCAAGTTCGGACTCGACGGCAATCGCTTCCGCCTTCTGATCGGGCTCGGCTTCCTCGCCATCGTGTTCTGGTCATCGGATGGCGTGATCGGCCTTTGGGAGCGCTGGCGCCGCCGCCAGACACGAACCTCAAGCAGCACCGCTGGACGCCGCCATGGATAGCGTCGCCCATCGCCTCTCCGCGGTCGGCGCCGGCGCCGCGCTGGAATTGCGTGGCGTGACGCGATTGTTCGGCGCGCTGGCCGCGCTCACCGACGTGACGATGACGGTGCGGCCCGGCGAGCGGCGCGCGGTGCTCGGATCCAACGGCGCCGGCAAGACCACGCTGTTCAACTGCATCACTGGCGATTTCCCGCCCTCGTCCGGCACCATCCGCTTCTTCGGCGAGGACGTCACCCGCTTTCCGCCCTATGAGCGGATCCGCCGCGGCCTGCGCCGTACCTACCAGATATCGGCGCTGTTCCCGGGCCTCACCGTGCAGGACAATGTCTACCTCGCCTGCCGCGGCGTCTCGCGCGGACGCTTCTCCTTCCTGCGTCCGGGAGCGAACGATGCGCTGATGCATGCGACGGAGACGCTGGTGCAGGCGGTCCACCTCACCGCCGTGAAAGACCAGCGCGTCGCCGAGCTCGCCCATGGCCAGCAGCGCCAGCTCGAAATCGCGCTCGCACTCGCCGGCGCGCCGCGCTTCATCCTGTTCGACGAGCCGGCGGCGGGCCTGTCGCCGGCGGAACGGCTCGAGCTGATCGAGATCCTGACCTCGTTGCCTGCGCATATCGGCTACATCATCATCGAGCACGACATGGATGTCGCGCTGCGCGTCGTCGAAAGCGTCACGATGATGCACAACGGCCGCGTCTTCAAGGAGGGCCTGCCGCGCGAGATCGAGTCCGATCCCGAAGTGCAGGAGCTCTATCTCGGAGGCGGCCATGAATAATGCCCGCCGCGCCGCGCCCGCCGTGGAGGTCAGAGGCCTCGACGTCTATTACGGCCATTCGCATGCGCTGCAGGGCGTCGACCTCACGCTGGATTCCGGCGTGTTCTCGGTGGTCGGCCGCAACGGCATGGGCAAGACCACGCTGTGCAAGACCATCATGGGCCTGGTGCGAGCCAGCGGCGGCTCGGTGCGCGTTCGCGGCGAGGACGTCACGCACATGAGCCCGGCCCGGATCGCGCGGCTCGGCGTCGGCTATGTGCCGCAGGGCCGGCGGCTGTGGCGCTCGCTCAGCGTCGACGAGCATTTGCAGCTCGCCGGCGGGATGCGCCGCGGCCCGTGGACGATCGAGCGGATCTACGACACCTTCCCCCGCCTGGCCGAGCGCAAGGATCATGGCGGCAGCCAGCTCTCCGGCGGCGAGCAGCAGATGCTCGCGATCTCGCGCGCACTGCTGACCAATCCGCATCTGTTGATCATGGACGAGCCAACCGAGGGCTTGGCGCCGGTGATCGTCGCACAGGTCGAGGAGATGCTGGTCCGCCTCGGCGAAGACGGCGACATGTCGGTGCTGGTGATCGAGCAGAACATCGGCGTGGCGACGGCGGTCTCCAAGAACGTCGCCATCATGGTCAACGGCCGCATCAACCGCATCATCGATTCCGTGCGGCTGGCCGCCGACCGCGAGTTGCAGCAGCGCTTACTCGGCGTCGGGCTCCATGGCGATGTTGCAGCCGATATCGACGCCGGCCCCGCAAAGCCCGAGCCGAACGCCGCGCCGCAGCCTGCACGTGCCAAGGGCCCGGTCCGCATCTACATCTCCAACCCCACGCCGCCGACGCGCTGGTCGCAGCCGGTGCCGATCGCCCGCATCGAGGCCGCCGCGCGAACGCATTCGGCCGGCGTCACACGGCTCGAAGAGAGCACCCGGCAGCGACGCGAACCTGCGGCCACCGTGCAGACCGCGGGCCCGCCGGCCGTGCTGGTCGTCGGCACGCTCGACACCAAGGGACCGGAGCTCCGCTTCATCCGCGACATCATCGCGGCAAGCGGGCTGCGCACTCGCCTGGTCGACGTCTCCACCAGCGGCAAGCAGACGACCTGCGACGTCTCGGCCCAGGAGATCGCGCTGAACCATGGCCGCGGCGGATCGGGCGTGTTCGGCGCCGATCGCGGCGCCTCGGTCAACGCGATGGCGGACGCTTTCGCGAAATGGCTGCGCCGGCAGGGCAACGTCGCCGGCATCATCTCGGCCGGCGGCTCCGGCGGCGCCTCGCTGGTCGCGCCCGCGATGCGCGCCCTGCCCATCGGCGTGCCCAAGATCATCATCTCCTCCGTCGCCTCGGGCGACGTCGGCCCCTATGTCGGCCCGGCCGATATCATGATGATGTATTCGGTCACCGACGTCCAAGGCCTCAACTCGATCTCGCGCGCGGTGCTCTCCAACGGCGCCAATGCGCTGGTCGGCATAGTCAAAGCGCGTCTCGACGAGCGCAGCGCCCGCCAGCGCGACACCGGCAGCAGTCTTCCTGCCGTCGGCATCACCATGTTCGGCGTGACCACGCCTGCGGTGCAGAAGATCGCGGCCGCGTTGAAGGACGATTTCGAGTGCCTGGTGTTCCACGCCACCGGCGTCGGCGGCCGCTCGATGGAGAAGCTTGTCGATTCCGGACAGCTCGCTGCCGTCATTGATCTGACCACCACCGAAATCTGCGATCTCATGATGGGCGGCGTCTTCCCGGCGACCGACGATCGCTTTGGCGCGATCATCCGCAGCCGCGTGCCCTATGTCGGTTCGGTCGGCGCGCTCGACATGGTCAATTTCGGCGCGCCCGACACCATTCCGGAGCGCTACCGCCAGCGCAAATTCCACGTCCACAATCCGCAGGTCACGTTGATGCGGACGACAGTGGAAGAGAACGAGCGCATGGGCCGCTGGATCGGCGAACGGCTGAACCAGATGGATGGGCCCGTGCGCTTCTTCCTGCCCGAGGGCGGCGTCTCCGCGCTCGATGCGTCGGGCCAGCCGTTCTGGGATCCTGACGCCGACGCGGCGCTGTTCCGCGCACTGGAGCGGACGGTGCGCCAGACCGGCAACCGCCAGCTCATTCGCATCAGGCGCAACATCAACGATCCCGAATTTGCGGCTGCGATCGTAGCCGCGTTCCGTCCTCTGCTCGGACGCGCCGGTGGACGGCGGAGAGTGGCGAGGTGACCCATGGCCAGGTTTGAACGCGCGGCGCTGTTGAAGAGGTTTCGCGACATGGCGGCCAGGGGCGAGCCGATCGTCGGCGGCGGCGCCGGCACTGGCCTTTCCGCCAAATGCGAGGAAGCCGGCGGGGTCGACCTGATCGTGATCTACAATTCCGGGCGCTACCGCATGGCCGGCCGTGGCTCGCTCGCCGGGCTAATGCCTTACGGCGACGCCAACGCAATAGTGCTGGAGATGGCGGGCGAAGTGCTGCCAGTCGTGACCAACACGCCGGTGCTCGCCGGCGTCAACGGCACCGACCCGTTCCGCGACATGGACCTGTTCCTGGACCAGCTCAAGGCGCTTGGATTCTCCGGCGTGCAGAACTTTCCGACCGTCGGCCTGATCGACGGGATCTTCCGCGCCAATCTCGAGGAGACCGGCATGTCCTATGCGCTGGAGATCGAGATGATTGCCAAAGCCCACGACAAGGACATGCTGACGACGCCTTACGTCTTCAGCGAGGCCGAAGCGGCCGCCATGGCGATCGCCGGTGCCGACATCATCGTCTGCCATCTCGGCCTGACCACCGGCGGCTCGATCGGCGCGCAGACCGCGCTCAAGCTCGAGGATTGCCCGGCCCGCATCGATGCCTGGGCCGAGGCCGCCCTCAGCGTCAATCCGCACATCCTGGTGCTCGCGCATGGCGGTCCGATCGCGGACCCAGCGGATGCCGATTTCATCATGAAGAAGACCCGCAAATGCCACGGCTTCTATGGCGCCTCCTCGATGGAGCGCCTGCCGGTCGAACGGGCGCTCACGGATCAGGTACGCAAGTTCAAGGCGATCGGCGCCCGCTAGCGCCGAGCAAGGGAGGTTAGGATGTCAGGGATTCTCATCGGCGAATTGATCCTCTGGCTCATCGTGGCGATCATCGCGATCGTCGTCATCGTCTACATCGTCAACTGGCTCTATCACCGCTCGTCGAAGGAAGTGTCCTTTGTCCGCACCGGCTTCCTCGGCGAACGCGTCGTGATCAATGGCGGCGCCTTCGTGCTGCCTTTCATCCACGACTACACGCCGGTCAACATGAACGTGCTGCCGATGGGGATCGTGCGCTCCAGGCAGGACGCCGTCATCACCCGCGACCGCATGCGCGTCGATATCGAAGCGGATTTTTACGTCCGCGTGCAGCCGACCCGCGAAGCCGTGTCGATCGCAGCCGCCACGCTCGGCCGCCGCACCATGGAGCCGGAACAGCTCCATACGCTCCTCTCCGGCAAGTTCGTCTCCGCCATCCGCTCGGTCGCCTCCGAAATGACCATGGAGCAGATGCACGAGCAGCGCGGCGACTATGTCGCCCGCGTCAAGGCTGCCGCTGCTGAGGCGCTCGCCCAGAACGGCCTCGAGCTCGAATCCGTCGCGATCACCGATCTCGACCAAACCGACCTCGAGTTCTTCAATCCCTCCAACCGTTTCGATGCCGAAGGTCTCACCCGCCTGATGGAGGACATCGAGGCCAAGCGCAAACTGCGTAACGACATCGAGCAGGACTCGATGATCAAGATCCGCTCCCGCAATCTGGAGGCCGAGAGGCAGGCTCTCGAGATCGAGCGCGAGAGCGAGACCGCGCGGCTGGAACAGGAGCGTGACATCGAGATGCGCCGCGCCCTGCAGCGCACCGAAGTGGCGCGCGAACGCGCGCTGCGCGAGACCGAGGCCGAGCAGGCCCAGATCACCGCGCGCGAAGCGATCGAGAAGGCGCGCATCGCCAACGAGCAGGCGATCACGGAGGCCCGCATCGCCTCCGAACGCGAGACCCGGCAGAAGGAAATCGAACGGACGCGTGCGGTCGAGGAACGGGAGCTCTTGGCCCGCGAGGAGATCGAGAAAGCCCGGATCGCCAATCAGCGCTCGGTCGACACCGCGCGGATCGCCTCCGAGCGCGAGGTGCGCCAGCGTGAGATCGAGCGAATGCGCACCGTGGAGGAGGCCGAGATCGCGGCGCGCGAAGCGATCGAGAAGGCCCGCATCCAGCAGGATCGCGTCGTCACAGATGCCCGTATCGCCAATGAGGAAGAGACCCGGCGCCGCGAAATCGAGCGCACGCGCACGGTCGAGGAAGCCGAGATCGCTGCGAAGGAGGCGACCGAGAAGGCGCGCATCACCCAGACCATGACCGTCAATGTCGAGCGCATCGCCTCCGACGAACGTACCCGCGCGCTGGAGATCCAGCAGGTCCGCGCCATTCAGGAAGCCGAGATCGAAGCGCAGCGCGCCGTGGAAGCCGCGCGCATTGCCCGCGAGCGCACCCTTGCCGCCGAGCGGATCGCCGCCGAGCAGAACACGCGGCAATTGGAGATCGAACGCAACCAGGCGCTTGATGTCGCCGGCATCGCCGCGCGCGAAACCACCGAGGCCTCCCGTATCGCCCAGGAAGAACGCATCCGTTCGCTGGAGATTGCGCGCAACCGCGCCGTGGAAGAAGCCGACATTGCCTCGCGCGAGGCCATCGAGGCCGCGCGCATCGCGCAGGAGAAGTCCGTTGCCGCCGAGCGCATTCAGGCCGAGCGAGAGACGCGCGCCCTCGAAATTGCGCGCAGCGAAGCGATCGAGGCAGCCGACCTCAAGCGGCGCGACGCAATCGAGCGCCAGCGGATTGGGGTGGAGCTTGCGCTGGAATCCGAGCGGATCGCCTCCTCCAGGACCCGCGAGGTGCTCAATATCGACCAGAAGAAGACGATCGAGATCGCCGACGAGGAGCGGGTGATCGCGCTGTCCGCCAAGCGGTCCGAGCGCATCGATGCCGACCGCCAGGTCAGGCAGGCGGAAATCGTGGCGCGCAAGGAAGTCGAGACCACCGATGTCTCGCGCGAGCAGGCGCTGGAGGCAGCACGGATCGAACGCCGCCGCGCCATCGAGCAGCTCGAGGTCGCGCGCGTCCAGTCGCTGCAGGAGGCCGAGATCGCCTCCCGCGAGGAGGTCGAGCGCGCCCGCATCGCCTCCGACCGCGGCCTCGACGAGGCCCGGGTCGGCCGCGAGCGCGATCTGCGCCGGCTCGAGGTCAACCGCGAGAAGGACGTCGAGACCGCCTTAATGGACAAGGCGATCGCCCTCTACCAGAAGTCGCTGGAAGAATCCGCAGCCAAGGTGGCGGCAGAAGACGCGCGGGTGCGCGCGACGGAAGCTGCCGAGCGCGTCGTCACCGCGCGCGAGAGCGAGATCGCACGGCGCCGCAAGACGGTGGAAGTGCTGCTCGCCGAGAAGCAGGCCGAGGAGACGCGGATCGCGGCCGAGGCCGAGCGGGTGCGCGCCGCGGTGGAGGCTGAGGCGCAGCGGCTGCTCAACGAGGCCGAGAACGTGCTCACCGACCAGGCGCGCTACTCGCTGTTCCGCCGCAAATTGCTCGACCGCATCGAGGGCATCGTGCGCGAGAGCGTCAAGCCGATGGAGAAGATCGAGGGCATCCGCATCCTCCAGGTCGACGGCCTCAACGGCAACGGCCACGGCAATGGTTCGTCCCGCAGCGCCACCGACGAAGTGATCGACTCCGCGCTGCGCTACCGCGTGCAGGCGCCCCTGATCGACTCCATCCTGTCCGATATCGGCGTCGAGGGCGGCAGCCTTGCGAAGATGCCAGGCCTGATCCGCGAGGCGCGCGACATGCAGGGCATCAAGGATTCCACGACCCGCAAGAGCGGCGAAGCCAAGCCGCCCGCAAGTCCCGCCACGGGCGAGCCGCGCCCGCCGCGCAAGAAGGAGTGAGCACGCGCCATGGCCAGGGTCTATGTCTCCACCGTCGTCAACGCCCGCAACGATCGCGTCTGGGCCCGCGTGCGCGACTTCAACGGCCTGCCGAACTGGCATCCGGCGATCGCCGAGAGCCGCATCGAAGGCGGCGAGCCCGCCGACAAGATCGGATGTGTGCGTGATTTCCGCCTGCGCAACGGCGACCGCATCCGCGAGAAGCTGCTGGGCCTGTCCGACTACGACATGTTCTGCACCTACTCCATCCTGGAATCGCCGATGGGGGTGGAGAACTATGTCGCGACGCTGCGGCTGACGCCGGTCACCGATGGCGACCAGACCTTCCTCGAATGGACCGCCGAGTTCGACTGCACGCCCGAGCGCGAGGCCGAACTCGTCGGCAATATCGGTGGCGGCGTCTTTCAGGGCGGCTTCGATGCCCTCAAACGCGCCTTCGGAGGCTAGCGCGATGCGATTGAGTCCACCCGCTGTCGCGACGATGTTCCACCTCTCCCCATCGGGGAGAGGTCGGCGCGAAGCGCCGGGTGAGGGGGTTCAGGTCCCACGAGAGACCGCCGCCCCTCACCCGGATCGCATTTTGCGATGCGATCCGACCTCTCCCCTGCGGGGAGAGGTGACAGTGACCGGAGGCTAGCGTGCCGCATATCGTCAAGAGCACGATCATCGATGCGCCGACCGAGGCGGTGTGGGGCGTGCTCCGCGATTTCAACGGCCACGACCGCTGGCATCCGGCAGTCGCGACCAGCACGATCGAGCGCGCACATGGCGCCGACAAGATCGGTTGCATCAGGCGGTTCAAGCTCAAGGACGGCTCGGAGCTGCGCGAGCAGTTGCTGGCGCTGTCCGACCTCGAGCAGTCCTTCAGCTACTGCCTGCTCGATACGCCGATCCCGATGTTCAACTATGTGGCGCATGTCCGCCTGCTGCCCGTCACCGACGGCGATCGCACCTTCTGGCACTGGGAATCGCGGTTCACGACGCGGCCGGAGGACAGCGCCAGCATCACGCAGACGGTTTCCGAAGAGATCTACCAGGCCGGCTTCGACGCCATTCGCCGGCACCTGAAGGAGGCCGCATGAGCGCGGAGGAATGCCCATGACCGTCACGGTAAGGACCTTTACCTCAACCGGCGAGGCAGCCGCGGCGCTCTCATCAGATCGCGGCGCGCGCTATTTCGGCGGCGGCACGCTGGTGATGCGCGCGCTGAACGAAGGCGATATTTCGATCTCCACCATTGTGCGCGCCAGCGACCACGCGCTGACGCGGATCGATGCGACCGGTTCCCGCGTCGCGATCGGCGCGGGCGTTACCTTTGCCCGCATCCTCGCCGAGCGCGATCTCGCCTTCCTGCACGCTGCCGCCCGCTCGATCGGCGGCCCGGCGGTGCGCAACATGGGCACGGTCGGCGGCAATCTGTTTGCCACGAATCCATATGGCGACTTCGCCGTCGCGCTGCTGGCGCTCGACGCGATGATTTCCGTGCAGGGCGGCCTCGGCAGCCGCGACGTGCCGATCGAGGAATTTTTGCAGACGCGCGAGCGGCAGACCGGCACGCTCGTGCTCGCGGTCTCCTTTCAGAAGCCGGCGAGCGCGGACGCGTTCCGCTACCGCAAGATCGCCCGCATCAAGCCGAAGGGCGGCGCCGTGATCACGCTCGCCGCGCATCTGCCTGTCAGCAGCGGCCGCATAGTCGGCGCACGCATCGCGCTCGGCTCGATGGCGCCGACACAGATTCGCGCCCGTGCCGCCGAGCGGGCGCTGGAGGGGCGCACGCTCGATGCAGCGACGATCAGTGCCGCCGCCGCGGCTGCGGTCGAAGGCACCTCGCCCGCCGACAATGCGCTCGCCTCCGGCTGGTACCGGCGCGAGATCGTCGGCGTTCACCTTAGACGTTTGCTGTCCGGTCAGGAATAGGATCACCAAGAGAATCACGATGGCCAAGACCGCCCTGCAATTCCGACACAACGGCCGCGACGTCGCGATCTTCGTCGACGGCGGCACCAATCTCCTGGTCGCGCTGCGCGAATTGATCGGCGACATGACGCCGAAATTCGGCTGCGGCCAGGGCGGCTGCGGCGCCTGCAGCGTCCTGATCGACGGCGAATTGCATCTCTCCTGCCTGACACTGGCCGAGACAGTCGCCGGCCGCTCGGTGGAAACGCTTGATGGCATCAAGGATGGCCCGAACCTGCATCCGCTGCAGCGCGCATTCGCCGACAATTTTGCCGCCCAGTGCGGCTATTGCACGCCGGGCATGCTGATGGCCGCCAAGGCGTTGCTCGACCGCAACCCGCAGCCGAGCCGCGCCGATGTGGTCGAAGCGATCTCGGGCAATATCTGCCGCTGCACCGGTTACGAACCCATCATCAACGCCGTGCTCGCCGCCGCCTCGGTCGGTCGTGCCCGCGCTTGAAGGACTTGAGCCATGCTGGAATTGCGCAAGGACATCTTCGCCGACGAACGCGACGACAATCTGAAGGAAATCGGCAAGGGCACGCAGCGGCAGGATATGCTCGGGCATGTCACGGGCACCTCGACCTATTTCGACGACCACAAGCTGCAGGGCATGCTGCATCTGAAGGTGGTTCGCAGCACCCATGCCCATGCGCGGCTGCGCCGCATCGACACCAGCGAGGCCGAGCGGGCGGCGGGCGTGCGCCGGATCATCCGCGGCAGCGACGTGCCGCGCAATCTCAACACCCTGCTCAGCCTGATCAATTTCGGCAAAGATGACGAGCCGTCGCTCGCGGTCGACAAGGTGCGCTACAAGGGCGAGCCGATCGTCGCCATCGTCGCCGACAGCCCGCGCGAGGCCTATGAGGCAATGGCCAAGGTCCGCATCGACTACGAGCCGCTATCGGCCGTGTTCGAAGTCGAGGATGCGCTGAAGCCGGGCGCGCCCGTTGTCAACGAGACCTATCCGAAGAACGCGTTCATCTATCACGATATCTACGATCACCAGAAGCTGCGCTTCGGCGACGTCGAGCGCGGCCTCGCCGCGGCCGACCATGTGCTGGAGCAGCGCTACCAGATGTCGCCGATCGAGCACGCGCCGACCGAGACCAACGGCTCGATCGCCGCACCCGACACCAACGGCCGCTACATCGTCTACACCTCGACCCAGGCGCTGTTCTTCTCGCTCGACACCTGCGCCAAGATCCTCGACGTACCCTCGAACACCTTCCATTTCATCGGCGGCACCGTGGGCGGCGGATTCGGCGGCAAGGTCGATACGCTCACCGAGCCGCTCTCCATCCTCGGCGCCATGCTGACCGGGCGTCCGGTGCGCTACATGTTCGGGCGCGAGGAAGAGATGCAATATGGCCCGCCGCGCGGCGCCGAGCGCATCTACATCAAGGATGGCGTGATGCGCGACGGGCGGATCGTGGCGCGCAAGATCCGCGCCTACTTCGACAGCGGCGCCTATACGCGCCTCTCCAGCTACGCCGCCGTCAAATGCGCCGCGCATCTGCCGGGCCCTTACACGATCCCCAACGTTTACGGCGACGTCTATTGCGTCTTCACCAATCGGACGCCAGCGACTGCGATGCGCGGCTTCGGCGTCACCGCGATGGACTTCGCGATCGAGTGCCAGATGGACAAGCTCGCGCATCTCGTCGGTATGGACCCGATGGAGTTCCGCATCCTCAACGCCTATCGCGACGGCGACATGAAGGCGCATCGCCGCGAAGCCAAGAACTGCGCGCTGATCGAATGCGTCCAGGTCGCCGCCGAGAAGGCCAAATGGCCGATCCGCGAGGACTTCAAGCGCGCCTCCTCGCGCAAGGATGGCGGCGGCAGCCGCGCCGCGATCCCGCCGACGCCACGCGATTCCCACGCGCCGGTCGCGACGCCGTCGCAACAACGGACGACCTATGACCGCGCGCCCGCCGCCTCGCGCGAGCCGCCTCCGCCGTCGCCACCGCCCCCTCCCCCGCGGCCGCAGGCGCCATCGCATGGCGCCGCGCGCTTCTCCTCCGTCTTCGGCACCAGGAGGCGCTGACCATGACAAGACATCGCGGACGCGGCATCGCGTCGATCAACTACCCGATCGGGATGAATCTCGGCGGCGACCCCAGCCAGGCGCTGGTGCACTCCAATCCCAGCGGCAAGTTCACGGTGGCGCTGTCCTCGATCGATCTCGGCCAGGGCATGAAGTCGGTGACGCGGCAGATCTGCGCGGAGACGCTCGGCGTGCCGGTCGAGGACGTCTATGTCGACACCGCCGATTCCGATACCGGGCCGCACTGCATGGGCTCGTTTGCCTCGCGCGGCACGCATCGCGTCGGCAATGCGGTAATGATGGCCGCACGCGAGGCTCGTGGCGTGATGATGGAAGCGGCCGCCGAAGAGCTGGAACTCAACGCCGCCGATCTCGATACCGACGGCCGCGGTAACATCCACGTCAAGGGCGCGCCGCATCGATCCATCTCGACCAAGGATGTGGCGATCGCCGCGCAGTTCAAGCAGGGCAAGACGATCTCCGGCCGCGGCATCTTCCTGGTGCCGCTCTCCGACGTCGATCCTGAAACCGGCGAGATGTCGCCTGCCACATGCTACGCGCATGCCTGCCTGGTCGCCGAGGTCGAGGTCGATGACGAGACCGGCGAAGTCGCGATGGTCCGCATGGACAGCGCCTATGAGCTCGGGCGTGCGCTCAATCCGCGGCTGGTCGAGCAGCAACTGGTCGGCGGCGCCTGGATGGGCATCAGCCACGCGCTCTACGAGACGCCCGAGCCCTATTATCCCGACCCGAGCCACGGCCCGCGCGACTTCGTCGAATATCTGATGCCGGGGCCCGGCGACATCTGCCCGCATGACATCGCGGTCCTGGAACGCCCCGCCGCCGACGGACCGTTCGGCGCCAAGGGCCCGGGCGAGATGTGCGCCAACCCGGTGCTGCCGGCTGTGGCGAACGCGATCTTCAACGCCGTCGGCGTCCGCATCGATGAACTGCCGATTACGCCGGAAAAGGTTCTGCGCGCGATCAAGGCGCAGGGCGGCGCGCGGCCGCAGGCGCGGCGCTAGAGGCAGCAGATATGCCGGTTCGCAGCAACATCGTCGGCATCGACTCGCCAGAGGCGCTGGAGAAGGCGCTGCGCGCAGCCTACTATCTTGCCGACGACGGCATCGCGACGTCAGCCTATCTCTCGCTCGCGCTCGGCAAGCCGCTGCTGCTCGAAGGCGCGCCCGGCGTCGGCAAGACCGAGGCCGCCAAGGCGATCGCCGCCGTGCTCGGCCGCAGATTGATCCGCCTGCAATGCTATGAGGGCATCGACGCCGCGGCCGCGCTCTATGAGTGGAACTATCCGCGCCAGATGCTGGCGATCCGGCAGGCCGGCGACGAGACCATCGACATCTATGGCGAGAGCTTCCTGATCGAACGGCCGATGCTCGCTGCGCTGCGCGCGCCTGACTCGACCGTGCTCTTGATCGACGAAATCGATCGCGCCGACCAGGAGTTCGAGGCCTTCCTGCTCGAATTCCTCTCCGATTTCCAGATCTCCATTCCCGAGCGCGGCACGGTGCGTGCGTCGGAACATCCGGTCGTGGTGCTGACATCGAACCGGACGCGCGACCTGCACGAGGCGCTGCGCCGCCGCTGCGTCTACCACTGGATCGACTATCCCTCGGCCGAGCGCGAAGCGCGTATCGTCATGATGCGGGCTTCCAGCGTCGCCGACTCCACCGCCCGCGCTGTCGTTGCCGCGGTCGAAAAACTCAGGCGCGAACCGCTGAGCAAGGCGCCCGGCATCGCGGAAGCCGTCGACTGGGCCGAGGCGGCGACGCTCTTGCATAAGGGCGGCGCACGCTGGCCGGACGCGTTCAAGCGCTCGATCGGCGTCGCGCTGAAGGACGAGGAGGATCTGCATTTCATCTCGCCCCGGCTCGATGCGCTGATAGCGGAGGCTGCAGCGTGACCGACGAATTGCTACTGCCGCGCGCCGCACAAGCGTTCATCTCCTTCGTCGCGCTGCTGCGCCACAACGGCTTCGCCGTCGCGCCAGAACAAACCACCGCCTTCCTCGCCGCGATCGAATTGCTCGGGCCGCGCAGCCTGGAGCACATCCGCCGCGCGGGTCTCGCGACACTCGCGCCGCCGCCGGAACGGCGCGCGACCTATGACCGGCTGTTCGATATCCATTTCCGCGGTGCTGAGGCCATCGAGCGGGCCGAGGGCGAAGACGAAGACATCGTGCGCCTGCAGGAGGACGGCCGCGGCGAGGACGAACCGCCGCTCGCCGACGAGGCCAACGAATCCGGCCTCGCCGCCGCCCGCACCGAGGCGCTGGTCGAGCGCCGCTTTGCCCACGGCACGACCGGCGATGTGCTGCGCCGGCTCGCGCGCGAAGCGCCGCGGCGGCTGCCGCGTCGCCGCGGCCACCGGCGGATGCGGGCGCGCCGCGGCCCCTTCGCCGACATCCGCCGCACCTTGCGCGACAGCGTGCGCAATGACGGCGAGGTGCTGCGTCTCGGGCATCTGAAACGCCGCCAGCGCCCGCGCAAGATTCTGCTCCTGATCGACGTCTCGGGCTCGATGAAGGCGCGCACCGAGGAGAACATGAAGCTCGCGCATGCGCTGATCCAGGCCGCCCGCAATGTCGAGGTGTTCACCTTTGGCACCCGGTTGACGCGCGTCACCCGCGCGCTGCGCCTGAAGCGTCGCGAGCAGGCGCTGAACGCAGCCGCACATCTCGTCAGCGACTGGGACGGCGGCACCCGCATCGGCGACGCCTTGCAGGCATTTCTCGCCGTGCCGCGGTTTGGCGGCTACGCGCGCGGCGCCGCCGTGGTCGTGGTCTCCGACGGATTGGAGCGCGGCGACATCTCAGCCTTGCGCGACGCGGTCGCCAAATTGTCGCGACGCGCCTGGTCCCTGAGTTGGCTGACGCCGCTTGCGAGCGGACCTGACTTCCGGCCGCAGACCGAAGCGCTGATCGCGATCGCGCGTTTCGTCGATGACCTCTCCGACGGCGGGTCGAGCGCCGCCGTCGTATCGCATCTGTTGTCGCTCGGAGGAAGGAGAGCGGCATGACCGACATTGTCGACGCCCACCACCACATCTGGCGGCAGGCGGATCTCGCCTGGCTGTCCGGCCCGATGCAGCCGCGCATCTTCGGCCCTTATGAGCCGATCCGCCGCGACTATCCGATCCGCGAATATCTCGACGACCTCGCCGGCACCGGCGTGATCCGCTCGGTCTATGTCCAGACCAACTGGCCCACTGATCGCTTCGAGGACGAGGCGGCCTGGGTGCAGCAGACAGCGGGCGAGCACGGCTGGCCGCATGCCATCGTCGCCTATGCCGACTTCTCCGCCAGCGACGTGCGCCCGCAACTCGACCGCCTCGCGCGCTATCCGCTGGTGCGTGGCGTGCGCATGCAGCTGCACTGGCATGAAAATCCGCTCTACCGTTTCGCCGCGCGCGCCGATCTCTGCGCCGATCCCGTGATCCGCCGCAACGTCGGCCACCTTGCTGATTATGGCTGGAGTTTTGACCTGCAGGTGTTCGCACCGCAGATGGCGGATGCCGCCGGCCTCGCCGAATCCTGCCCCGACGTAACCTTCATCCTGCAGCACGCCGGCATGCTGGAAGACCTGTCGCCGGAAGGCCGCGCCGCCTGGCGCGCCGGCATGGCAAGGCTCGCACGCTGCCCGAACGTGGTCTCGAAACTTTCGGGGCTCGGCACCTTCATCCATCGCAACGACCTCGCACATATCCGTGGGATCATTGAAGACACCGTCAATGTCTTCGGCGCCGAGCGCTGCCTGTTCGGCTCAAACTTTCCGATCGAGAAACTCTGGACCAGCTACCGCGAACTGATCGCCACCTATCGCGCGGCCACCGTGCAGCTTCGAGGTGAGCAGCGCGACGCCATCTTCAGGGCCACCGCGATGCGCGTCTATCGTATCGGATGACGGCGCACGAAGTCGCACAAAGCAAGATCAATCGGGAGGGAATGGATGCCGCTGGAAATCAAGATCCTGGACTATGGCGATATCGAGTTGGAGTCGAGCTTCCTCGTGCTCGGGCGCGACTGCGGCCGCACCCGGCGCGTGCTGACGCTCGGTTTCCTGATCCTCGGCGGCCCCTATCCTGTCGTGGTCGACACCGGCTATCGCTCCAACCAGATCATGGAGACGCTGGGCATGCGCGGCCTGCAATTCCACGAGAACATGATCGAGAACCAGCTTGCGCGTCACGGCGTACGCATGGGCGACGTGCGCTTCGTCTGCCACACTCATCTCCATATCGACCACGCCGGCAAGGACGATCTGTTTCCGATGAACACGACCGTCGTTCTCAACCGCCGCGAGCTGGAATATTCCGTGTCCGGCCTGATGCATCCGCAATATCCGGCGCCCGACATCAAGCACCTGGTCGACCGCTTGCACACCAAAGGCGCGCTGCGCTTCCTCGATCTCGAGATCACCGGCCCGATCGAACTGATGCCCGGCGTCTATTGCGACGCCGCCAATGCTCACACCGAGGGCTCGATGAATATCCACGTCCACACCGCCGATGGCATCGCCACGATCTGCGGCGACGTGATCTATGATTTCAACGACCAGATCGTGACGCCCTTCAACGAGATCCATGACTGGGAGCCGCGAACCACCGGCAACCACGGCACCAGCAAGCGCGCGGAGAAGGCCGCGATCAAGAAGCTGCTCAGCAGCTCGCGCTATCTGCTGCCGGTCCACGACCGACCCGCCAAGATCGAAGGCGGTGCAGTGGTCGGCCGATTGCACGACCAGGTGCCGGGCCCGATCGTGCAGAGCCTGCCGGAGCGCCACTGGTTCCCGGCGTGAGCGCAAGAGGACTTTAGCCGATGACGCACGTCACGCTGCGGCCGGAATTCGAGAACCTGATCGATCCCTATGCGCCGGTCGGCCAGGTGGGCACCGGCTTCGAGTTCACGGAGGGCCCGATCTGGCATCCGACCGATCATTATCTCCTGTTCTCGGACATGCCGGCCGACGTGCGCCGGCGCTGGGATGCGCGGCGCGGCGTCGTCGAGGTCAGGCGCCCCTCCAACAAATGTAACGGGATGACCTATGACTCGGAGTTGAACCTGATCGTCTGCGAGCACGCCACCTCCTCGCTGATCCGCGAGCGGCCGGATGGACGGCGCGACGTGCTCGCTTCGCATTTCGAGAACCAGGAGCTCAACAGCCCGAACGACGTCTGTGTCCATTCGAGCGGCGCGATCTATTTCTCCGATCCATGGTATGGCCGCATGCCGGTCTATGGCGTCGAGCGGCCGCGCCAGCTCGGCTTCCAGGGCGTCTATCGCGTGCCGCCAGGTGGCGGCGCACCCCGCCTGCTCGTCGACCGCAATTTGTTCGAGCAACCGAACGGACTCTGTTTCTCGCCGGACGAGCGTGTGCTCTACGTCAACGACACCGTGCAGGCGCTGATCCGCGCCTTCGACGTCGAGGCCGACGGCGCGCTCGCTAATCCGCGCGTCTTTGCCAGCAACATCCGTTCAGAGTTCGAGCCCGGCGTGCCCGACGGCATGAAGTGCGACCAGCACGGCAATGTCTGGGTCACCGCGCCCGGCGGCGTCTGGGTCTATTCGCGCAGCGGCGAATTGCTCGGCAAGGTGCGCCTGCCCGAGCTTGTCGCCAATCTCGCCTGGGGCGGTCCTGACTTCCGCACGCTTTATCTGACCGCGACCCATTCGGTCTACGCGATCCCGACCAAGGTCGGTCCGCGTCACGAGCCCTATATGAGCGGCCGGCGCGGTAGCGCTGCTGCGGCTTCTTCGGCGCCCGCCCCTCACCTGACCGATGGCGAGATGCGGCTTGATCCGCAGCGCTGCGCGATGATCATCCAGGATCTGCAGAACGACGTCATCATGGACGGCGGCGCGTTCGCGGAATCAGGTGCGCCGGCGCATGCGCGGCAACAGCGCGTCGTCGACAATGTTCGTCGCCTTGCGGAAGTCGCGCGCTCGCGCGGCGTCGTCATCATCCATGTCTGGTTCATCGTCGAGCCGGGCGCGCCGGGCGTCACGCTGAATGCGCCGCTGTTCGAAGGCCTCGTCGACAGCAAGGCCATGGTGCGCGGCAGTTGGGGCGCCGCGCCGGTGTCGGGGCTCGAGCCGCGCGCGGGCGATTTCGTCGTCGAGAAGATGCGCATGAGCGCCTGGGAGGGCACGCGGCTGGAAACCATCTTGAAGGCCACAGGCCGCGACATGATCATCAATACGGGTGCCTGGACCAACATGTCGGTCGAGCACACCGCCCGCACCGGCGCTGACAAGGGCTATTTCATGATCGTGCCGGAGGATTGCTGCTCGACCATGAATGCGGACTGGCACAATGCCTCGATCAACTTCGCGCTGCAGAACGTCGCGGTCGTGATCAACGCCGACATCGTCATCAAGGCGCTGGAGTGAAAGGCGCAAGGGGTGCCCAAGCTCCTTCATCTCGCCTGCTCGCCGCGCGCCGATTCGGAATCGGCAGCCGGCGCGCGCATCTTCCTCGAGCATTTTCGGAAAGCGCGGCCGGACTGGGACATCGACCTGATGAACCTCTGGAGCGATCATTTACCAGAATTTTCCGGCGCGATCCTCGATGCCAAATACGCCCGCCTGAAGGGCCAGGCTTTCACTGATGCCGAGCGTGACGGCTTCGCCGCCGCCGAGAGCATCGCCTTGCGTCTCGCTCTCGCCGACCGCGTGCTGATCTCGACACCGATGTGGAACTTTGGCATTCCTTACAAGCTCAAGCATTGGCTCGACGTCATCATCCAGCCCGGGCTGACGTTCCGTTTCGATCCGTCGCAAGGTTATCTGCCGCTGCTCAAAGACCGGCCGACGCTCGTCATCCTCGCCAGCGGCAGCGACTTCATCACCGGCATGAATCGCGGACGCATCGATATGGCGACGCCCTATTTGCGCGAGGCGCTCCGCTTCATCGGCATCAGCAGCGTGCGTTTCGTGCCGATCGGGCCCACCACCGGCCCGGCCGAACCAATCCGAATCGCGCGCGAGCATGCCCATCGCCGTCTCGCCGAGATGGCGGTGAACTTCTGATCAGGCGATCCCGAGGGAATGCACGCCGATCATTGCCGCCAGCACAACGAGCGCGATCGCGCTGAGCCTGTAGCCGATCGCAGGGCCTACCCTGCCGCCAAACCCATGGCGTAGCGAAGTGCCGAGCAGAAACCAGCCGGCGCCAACTGTGACAATCTGGGTCGCCAAAGCCGCAAGCCAGGGCAGCAGCTCGACCGGACCGATCGCCGATGGCAGGATCGTGAAGGCAAAGATGATCGCCTTGGGATTCAGCAAGGTGGTGACGAAGACACGGCCAAAGGTCACCGGCGCAGCGTCGCCCACCTGACGAGCTCCATGACGCCAGAGCATCGCAGCGAGGTAGATGAGATAGATCACGACGGCGATCCGAAGGCCGATCCCGAACTCGGGTACCGTCGCGATGACCGGGCCCAGGATGGATCGCAGCAAAACGATGGCGAGCAGGTAACCGCTCAGCTCCGCCGCCAGCAGATGGGCCGAGCGACATGGTCCGACGCCGGCTCCCGATGTAGCAAGCAACGTATTGGTTGGGCCTGGCGTTGCCAGCAACGACAGCGTGGCCGCGACGAAAGTAACCTTGTCCATTGGCCCATTTATCGCGACTTCGAGCGATGCCGCCTTGATCTCGATCACGAATTGGTCGATCGAGTGTGGACTGGTCGTCAGATACCGATGCGGCTATCCGCCATTTTTTCTAACGATTTCAACGTGATTTGCCGCGTCCAGACCTTCGCACAAAAATAAATCGCTTAACCCGTCGGGCAAATCAGTGATTTAACTCCGCGCGTCTCAGCGCGAATGAGGGGCGGGTCGCGATCGTCACGAACGTTGCGGTGAGATGCGGTGGACGGGAGTGTCACGACTGACGAGCGTGGCACTCACGGACGGCGAAGTCGTGTGGTCCTGGCGCCCCGACGCTGGCGCTAAGTTTTTTTGCGCGAAGAAATCCGCGCGAGAGGCGATGGTGGCAAGAAAGCCCGGTCACCAAGGAGAGCACGAAGGAAACCGTAACACCATCGCGCAGGGAAAGCCGGAATGCTTCGGTTGAACCTGTGGTCCTACCCCCGTGCTTTTTGTTGCACGGGACCCACGGGTGCAACCAGCACCCGGCTTTCCCTGCGCCCTCTGTGCTTCGAGAGGGCGGAACGTGATGCAAAGCTCGGACGCAAAGCGCCGCGAGAATGCGAACGCACATCCTCTCGCTGTTTGAAATTTGTATCGGAACTCACCACCCGTCATTGCGAGCGGAGCGAAGCAATCCATGCCTCCGCAAGTGGCGAGATGGATTGCTTCGCTCCGCTCGCAATGACGGCGTCAGCGAGCGCGCCGCTCACCGCCAAAACCGCTGCACCACATGCTCCCACAGCCACGCCCACACGATCCCGCCGATGTCGCCGAGTTGCAGCAGCACCGCGACCCAGATGAACGCCGAGACGAAATTCGCGATCTGGAACGGCTGCTGCGGCATCCGCAGCATGCCGGCGACGATCGGCACCGAGGCGCGCAAGGGGCCGGAGAAGCGGCCGATGAAGATCGCGAGCACGCCCCATTTCTTGAGGAAGGCCTCGCCCTGCACCAAAAGATGAGGATACCGCGAGAACGGCCACATCCTGGCGATCGAATGCTCGAACTTGCCGCCGATCCAGTAGGACAGCCAGTCGCCGAACGCTGCACCAAGCGCGCCGGCGAGGAGCATCGGCAGGAAGGCGATGCCGCCGCTCCGCATCATCGCGCCGATCGCGACCAGCACCGCCCAAGCCGGCACGAGCAGCGAGAGGAAGGCGAGCGATTCAGCGAAGGCGAGGGCGAACACGATCGGCGCCGCCCAGGCGCGGTGATCCCTGACGAACTCGACGACATGCCGGGCGGAATCTTCGAGGGACATCGTACCGCCGCTTCCGATCCGCCTTCGCCGTCACCGCCACTGGAAATCCGCGATGGGGAAGCCGGTTCCAGGAACATCACTCTAACCTGCGGAACGCGTCGCGGCATCCGCAGTTTGGAATTGCGGTAAAGAGAACCATGGCCCGGGTTTCGTCGCGATCAAAGAAAATTGTCTATGCGGCCCTGGCGGGCAATCTCCTGGTGGCCGTGACAAAGTTTGCCGCGGCGCTGTTCACCGGCAGCTCCTCGATGCTGAGCGAAGGGGTGCATTCGCTGGTCGATACCGGCAATGAAGCGCTGTTGCTCTACGGCTACCATCGGTCCAGCCTGGAGCCGGATGCAAGCCATCCGCTCGGCTATGGCCGCGAGCTGTATTTCTGGAGCTTCGTGGTCGCGATCCTGCTGTTCGCGCTGGGCGCCGGCGTCTCCCTCTATGAGGGCGTCTCGCATGTGATGACCCCGATCCCGATCGAGAATGTGATGGCGAGCTATGTCGTGCTGGCGCTGTCATTTCTGTTCGAGGGCGCCTCATGGTGGTTCGCGCTGAAGGGATTTCGCGCTTCCAAGGGCGGCAGCAGCTATTTGGAGGCAGTGCGGAAAAGCAAGGATCCGCCGTCTTTCATGGTGCTCTTGGAGGATACGGCCGCGCTGGTCGGCATCTCGATCGCCGCGCTCGGCATCTATTTGTCGGTCCGCCTGCGACGGCCCGAAATCGACGGTGTCGGCTCGATCCTGATCGGCCTGGTGCTAGCGGCAACCGCCTGGCTATTGGCTCGCGAAACCAAGGAGCTCCTGATCGGCGAACCCGCACACAGTGCGATCAACGCATCGATCGTGGCGCTCGCCGAGAAGGAGCCGTGCGTCGAGGGCGTCAACGGCGTCACCACCGTTCACCTCGCCCCGGACCAGATTGTGGCAAGCCTCAGCCTGGAATTTTCCGATGAATTGCGCACTCCGGATATCGAGCGCTGCGTCGAGGCGCTGGAGAAGCGGATCCGCGCGGCGCATCCCGAAGTGGTCTCGCTGTTCATCAAGCCACAAACCCGCCACCGTTATGAGGCGGTGCGCCGCGGCCGGTTCGGCGGTGGCTAAAATTGAGGCGATCATGCCGGCGTGCGAAATCGAAAGGTCTCTCGCGACTTTGCACTGGCGCAGTCGGAACTTTCGCCCTAATCTCTCATTAGCTTTGCAGTTTCATCCAGCAAGGGAGTGCGGGGATGGCGACGCAAATCGTGATGGATCACACTGGCGACAGCCGGCACAATTTCAATCCCGCCGACGAGAAGGCCCTGCGCGAAGCGCAACTGCGCTTCGACGCACTGATGAAGAGCGGCTACACCGCTGCGGTGCGGGACGTGTCGGGACAGCCGACCGTGGTCCGTTCCTTCGATCCGAAGGCCGAAGAGACGCTGTTCTATCCGCGACTTGTCGGCGGCTAGGCCGGTCCGTCATGTCCGGCAGGCTGTCGCGGGCGTTCGCCGAGGCCGCGCGGCTCTCGCGGGCGGCTTGGCGGCGGTTCGTCGAATATTGCGTGCTGGATGACAGCCAGTCGCGCGGTCTGGCGCTGCTGAAGGAATGGCTGACGCCCGAGCAGCTCGTGCAGTACGAGACGAGCGGCTATTTCGACGTCGTTGGCTGCCACTCCGGCAAACGCTACCGGATCCGGCACGGCACCGGCATGAACATCTATGAATTGGACGAACTCGGCCGGCTGCATGCGGGCTGGTGTTTCGTGCCGAGGGATACGCTGGTGGCCGGAGACGTCATGCTGGCGCAGAAGATCGCGCTCGAGGCCAACGAGCGCTCGGCGCTTGCGGTGGCGCGGAGCTTCCCCGTGCGCTGGCGGCCGACATAGCCGGCCGTCGCAGCTTAGCGTCGCGACAGCGGGGCTGGCGGCGGCGGCTCGGTGGTGCCGGGGCCGAGCGAGCGCTGCACCATCACGGTGTCGGCCCAGCGGCCGAAGCGATAGGCGACGCCCGGCAACAGCCCGGCGCGGGCGAAGCCGAAACGCTGATGCAGCGCCAGCGATGCGGCGTTGTCGCTGTCGATATAGCCGATCATCTGGCGAAAGCCGGCCGCCGCGCAGGCGTCGATCAGTTCGCCGAGCAGCAGGCGCCCGATGCCGCGGCCGACCTGGTCGTGACGGACATAGATCGAATGCTTTACCGCATAGCGATAGGCCGGCCGCTTCCGAAACAGCACCACATAGGCATAACCGACCACCTCGCCGTCGCGTGTCGCGACCAGATGGGGCAGGCGATGGTTGCGGAAATTCTTGCGCCGGTCGCGGAAATCATCCGGCTCCGGCACCCCGCTGTCCTCGACGCTGTCGTCGACGCCGCGCCTTATGTGGCGGCGGTAGATCGACAGCATGGCTTCGACATCGGCCTCGCGCGAGGCCCTGACGATGATCCGCTCTTCGTTCATCGGCCGTCACTCGGAAATCACGTAGGTGAACAGGCGCACGTGGCCCGCATCGTCGATTTCCTTGTAGACGCCCTGGATCTCGACCTCGAAGCCCGGGAACGCATTGAACGATGCCTCGAACATCTTGAGGTAATCGATCATCGGCCGCGTCTGTTCCGACAGCCGTTCACCGGGCACGATGGTGGCGATGCCGGGCGGATAGACCACGAACGGCGTTGCGGCGATGCGGCCCGAAATTTCGCCGATCGGGAGATAATCGACGTCGTTGCGCACGAGGTAGCGTGACGCTTCGCGCGGCGACATCGCGATCTCGGGCAAATGCTCGGGCAGGAACTGCTTGCGCTGCAGCGCGCTCACATCGGCCGCGCGGAAGAAGCGGTGCATGTCGCCGCAGAGGTCGCGCAGGCGCACGCCGGCATAGCGGGCAGGCCGGCGGCGGAAGAATTCGGGGATCACGTCTTCGAGCAGCGCATTGTCGTCATGCAATTTCTTGAAGGCGACGAGCCCCGAGATCAGCGTCCCCGCCTTGCTCGCCTCGACGCCGGGGGTGAGCAGGAAAAGCAGGGAGTTGAGGTCGTTCTTCTCGGCGACGATGCGGTTCTCCCGCAGATATTGCGCCACCACCGGGGCGGGGATGCCGTGTTCGGCATAGGCGCCCGTGGCATGGTCGAATCCCGGCGTGAGCAGCGTCAGCTTGTTCGGGTCGGTCATGGCAAAGCCCGCCGTCATCTCCGGGAAGCCATGCCAGCTATCGTCAGGCTTGAGCTGCCAGAACGCAGGGTTGGTCGCGAGCTGGTCGGTAGAGATGGTTTCCCAGGCGACATTGTGCGCCCCGCCTTCGCGCGCGACGTCCGGGATCATCACGCGATCCGGCACGAATGGTTCGAAGAACCAGCGCCGCTCGGGACGCGCCTCGTTCTCCTCGAACTCGCGGCGGGCGGCGCGGATTTTCTTGCGCAGCTCGATGCCGAGCCGGATCGTGTCGTCCCACAGCACCTCGCCGGAGCGGCCCTTCATCATCTGCGCGCCGACGTCGAGCGAGGCGAACAGCGGATAGAACGGCGAGGTCGAGGCGTGCTGCATGAAGCTCTCGTTGAAACGCCGGTGTTCGACCCGGCGCTTCTGGCCCTTGATGTGGCGGTCGCGGACATGGATCTGCGAAGCCTGCGAGAAGCTGGCGAGCTGCTTGTGGGTCGATTGCGTGGCGATGATGCCGGGCGCCTCGGGGCCGAGGTCGGCAAGTCCCATCGCGAAGCGGCCGGCATAGATCGGATGGAACTTCATGAAGCCGGCCCAGGCTTCGTCGAACAGGATGTAGTCGCAGAGATGACCGATGCGCCTCAGGATCATCTCCGCACTATGAATGGTGCCGTCATAGGTGCACTGCTCGACCACGGCGACGCGGAAGGGACGGGGCCGCTTCCAGGCCTCCTTGTCCTTGACCAGCGGATGGTTGCGGATGCGCTCGCGCAGCGACGTCTCGTCGAGCATGTCCCAGCGCATCGGCCCGATCAGCCCCCAGGCGTTGCGAACGGTCGGCACATAGACCGGGATGCCGCCGCCGAGCAGCAGCGCGCCATGGTGGGCGGCCTTGTGATTGTTGCGGTCGAACAGCACGAGGTCGCCGTCGGTGACCAGCGAGCCGAGTGCGACCTTGTTGGACGTGGAGGTGCCGTTGAGCACGAAATAGGTCTTCTCCGCGCCGAAGATCCTGGCGGCTTCCTTCTGCGCCCGCAGTGCCGGGCCCTCATGGGTCAGGAGGTCGCCGAGGTCGAGCACGGAATTGTCGAGGTCATCGCGGAACACGGCCTCGCCGAGATGTTCGACGAACACGCGTCCGATCGGGCTGCGGCTGTAGAACACGCCGCCATTGTGGCCGGGGCAGGTCCAGAGCTGGTTGCCCTCTTCGGCATAGTCGACCAGCGCGCCGAAGAACGGCGTCTTCAGCGTCTCCGCATATTGCTTCAGCCGGCTGATCAAATTCTTGGCAATGAACGGCGGCGTTTCCTCGGACAGGAACACATAGCCGTCGATGAAGTCGAGCACCTCGACCGGCAGGTCCTCGAACCGCTTGCGGCGGATCAGGAGGATGATCGGGAAGTCGAGGCCGCGCCGCCGCATCAAATTGATCAGCGATGCGGTCTTGCCCTCCAGCCCCTTCTTGCCCCAGTCCACCACCATGCAGCCGATCGCCGCGTCGGTCTGCACCGCGATCTCGGCATCCTCGAGCTTGCGGGCGCGCACGACCTCGAAGCCGGAGCGCTGGATCTCGTCGATGATCTGGTTGAAGCGGATGCCCTCGAGATCCTCCGGATCGAATACGGGCGCCGCGAACAGGAAGGTGAAGCGTCGGAAATAGTCCATCGGTGTCCTCGAAATGGTCCGAGCGAGAAGTCGGCACATTTCGTGACAGGCAGATGACGGTGGCGCCGGCGGGGGAAAATTGTTGGTGGCGAGCCGACGCCGCTTCAATCCGGTACGCGTTGCCTCGGATATTCGAGCTGCATGGCGACGAAATCGGCCGTGCGCCCGCCATAGCGTGCCTCGATCCGCAGCAAGGTCTGCTCCAGCGCCTGCGCCGGCGCCAGTGATCCGACCGGTTGCAGCAATCGCTCGGCGGGCCACTGGGCCGCGACCTGATCGGGCAGGATGCGCAGGCCGTTGCGGCTTGGCTGCGCCTCCGCCGTCGCGGCAAAGGTCACGGTGCGCGAACGATAGGTCCGCGACCAGGCGTCGGCGGCGAGCGCGAGCGAGACTTCGTCGATGCCGGGCGCAAGCGCGATGCCGAGCTGCTCCTTGTTCCAGAACGCGAGCGTGTTCCCGATCGCCGTGAGCGCGAACGGTCGTGTGAACTGGAACGCGCCGCTGTCGTGGCGGGCATCCCAATGGGGCAGGCCGATGTCGCGGGCAACGGCTTCTGCCTTCTCGCGGCCGGCGATCGCTTCGACCAGCGTGAGCGACATCGGCATCGAAGCTGTGATCCCCGTTGTGGTCGCAACGCCCTGGTCGACCACGATCCTGCGGTCCCTGATGTAATGGATCGTCGGATGCTTCTCGCGCAGGTCTTTCAGGGAGTACCAATGCGTCGTCGCGCGCTTGCCGTCGAGCAGTCCAGTGCTGGCGACCACCATGGTGCCGACGCAGACACCGATGACGATCGCGCCCTTTTGCGCCTGTTGCCTGATCCATTGCACGACGACCGGATCGTCGTCACGGCTCATGGCGGGGACGATGACATAGTCGGCGCCATCAGGGTGCTCGGCATCGAATGCTGCGATGGTGGCATCCGGCTCGACCTTCAGCACCGGAAACAGCGTCACCGGTCCGGGTCTCGTCGCAAGCGTCACCACGTCGGCGACGTCGGCGCGCTTGAGGATGCCATAGGGCATCAGATAGTCGGTGGTTTCGGTCTGCTCATTGATGCCGACGATCGCGATCAGCGGCCGCTGCCGTTTCGGCGGCTTCAACGCCGCGATGGTCGCGTCACCCTCCTGGCTTGCGATCGGCGGCGCGTTTCCAGACGCAGCTCGCGAGGGCAGCGTCAGAAGCCAGCCACCACCAATGGTCAAGAAAAGCGCGGCGGCGGCAACACCGCCCCACGCGAAAAGCCGCCAGTTCATTGCTTACGTCGCTCAACGAATTCGTCACCTCGCCCCCTCCGCGCAACTTACTCGCTCACGCCGCGCTCCGAAATGACGCAAATCCGGCAAAAACCGACACAGGGGGCAATGGATGGACAGGGGCGGATCGGTGAATTTCGCCGAAAGCCACTTGCCGAATTATTCCCCTCGTCAAGCAGACGTAGCGAAAAAATTCCTCGTGCTCTCCGGCGGAATAGAACGCGCCTCCGTATGTCCTACTCATGCAAGCTATTTCCTTACAGGAGCTATCATGAAGAACCCATCGATTGGTTTCGCACTCGCCACCGCCATTTCCCTGGCGACGGTCTCCGTGGCGTTTGCCGCACCGCCGACCAAGACCGGAACCACCGCGAAGGGAAGTGTGCTGACGGATGCGAAGGGCATGACTCTCTATACCTTTGACAAGGACACTGACGGCAAGTCTGCCTGCAATGGTCCTTGCGCGACAAACTGGCCGGTGCTGAAGGCTGAGGCGAGCGACAAGGCGGGCGAGGGCTACACCATCATCACCCGTGATGATGGCTCCAAGCAGTGGGCCTACAAGGGCAAGCCGCTTTACACCTTCGCCAAGGATCAGAAACCCGGCGACATCACCGGCGACGGCTTCCTCAACGGCGCCTGGCATCTTGCGCAGCCGTGATGAGCTGAGCTCGCAATAATGCGAGAGGCGGATCAGCGCAGCATGATCCGCCGTTCACGCTAGTTGGCTTGCACACCTGCCTCGCGCGGGGATGCAAAGAAGTCGGCGGCCCGTTATTTCGTGTGTCCCCACGCCTCGTCCCAGTCCGCACCAGCCGCGTCGACGACGCGGCCGTCGGCTTCGAAGAACTTGTTCGGCACCTGGAAGATCGCGAGGATCAATCCGCCTTCGGGGCACCAGGCGACGTGGCGGCTGCCGGCCTCACGCCAGATGAACTCGCCCGCTTTCGCGGCAATGCCCTGCGCGGGGCCTTCCTTGTCGACCAGCGAACCCTCGAGGACATAGGTCTGCTCGATATTGACGTGCTCGTGGTCGGGCAGCACCGTACCCGGCGCAAAGCGCATCAAGGCCGTCATCAAGCCGGTCTTGCGGTCGAACAGCAGCGTCTTGGCCTCGCAGCCAGGGAAACGGGTCTTTTGCCAGTCCATTTCCTGCGGGCGCACGAGATGGGAATGCGTGTCGGCAGTCTGATGCGCCTGCGGCGTAGCAGCGTCCATGGCGTTCCTCCGGTTTCGTTGAACCAAAGGGATGATAGCCGGATCGCGCAGCCGCGTCAGCGGTTACCGCAGTCCCTCATAGACCATGAATCCGCGCGCGATCGCGAGCTTTCGCAGCGCGCGCGGCACAAATCTTTCCGGCGGGTGCAGATAGCGCCACGAGGTCAGCGTGAAATCGGAGAGCGTGGTCGCAACGCTCTCGAATGGTGCCAGCAGTCCGGTGAGGCTCACCGGCACATGCGCTCGGTTGTTGAAGGGAAGCAGCAGCAATTCGAGATGCGCCGGCGTGCCCGCTTGGCTCGAGGCCGTGACGCCGGCGACGGCGGGCAGCATCTCCTCGGCGACGAAGGCGACGACATCCTCGACCTGGCGGCGGCTCTCACCGGTGAACAGCTCCGAAAAGCTCTTGTTCTTGAGGTCGCGGCCGAGCAGGGCGCAGACGCGCGTGCCGGCGACGCGAAAGGGAAAGCCCGCCTCATGCTCGTAGGACAGCACGAAAATGTCGCCGAGCCGCTCGCGAACGGCCTCGGGATCGAGGTCGCAGCGATCGGGGGCGCGCGCGTTGCCACGCGTCTTGTCCCAACAAGCGAAGAATTCGCGGCTTCCCGGATGCTTCATTCAAGAACCTTGCCTCGCGCTCGCCGCGCCGGGACACATCTGTCCCGGTTTTTGCGCAAGCGCATTCATTCTCAGTAGTGCAGGGGAACTTTTGCAGCGTCCATGCCGCGGCCACGTTTTCGCAAGCTTTCCGGCAGCTTTGCGGCGTTAACGTTAAGTTAACTATGAGCTTGGCGCCGCCCGCATGCCCCTCTACTGTCCGCTCATTCCCGTTCTTGCCGGCCGTTCTCCAGGGGCCAGCGGGTTGGTACACAGGTGGCGTCGAACAATCAGGTCATCGGGCGGGGAGGGGTGGGATGTGCTCCCGTTCCCTCTGGCGCGACAAGACCGACAGCAGCAGAGGGCGGGCCTTCTCAGGGCCCGCCCTTATTCCTTAGGCGATTGTTTTTCCTTGGTTTTTCGCCGCTTTGGCAAACCTGAGCCGCCCTGTTGGCAAATCCTGTTCTGTTCATGTTCGCGGTGAACGCGCGGATAACCTTCAGCTCATTCTCGACGTGCCGCGTGTAGTGGGCACCCATTCGCTTGTCGCGGTCACCGAGCGCTGCCGCCACTTCCTCGTCGGTGGCACCGGTCTCGCGCTTCCTTGCCGCGGCAAAGGTGACGCGCAGGCCATGCATCGTCAGGCCTTCGCCGACCAGCCCTTCCTTCTTCAACGCGCTGATGAAGTTGCTGAACTGCCGGCCAAGCTGGCGCGGTGTATCCCATCGACCTCCGGTGTGCTTCGTCGCGATGATGCCTTGACGGCGCAGAGCGGTGAGCGCGGTATCGACGGCGTTGCCGGCCCTGTGCCCATGTCTCTCAATTGCGAGTTTAAGCACGTCGATACTCTGCGGCCCCGCCATCAGTGCGCTAATGATGATGGATTTTTGCGGTGGTCGAGGTTGAGCGTGTCGCTCGTCTTCTCTTCCGTTTCGCTTGGCAGCGCCGCGGCGTGCCTTCAGCTTGTCGAAGTCGAGGTGAAACCTCGCCACGCCTTCTGTGTGGTGAAGCAGGCGCAACACCGCACCCACCTTTGGCTCCTCTACCTCGATCGTGATGGGGAATAGGGTTGTCATTGCGCTCCGCTCCGTTTCGTGAGGCGGATGCGTAAAGCGCATTACAGGGTTGTAACGCAAAACAACTAGTGCTGAAGGTTCGTGAGTCTGGCGCTCGCGTACCGCTAGAGTCTATTATTTGGCCACAACCAGTCGGCAATAAATAGATCATAAATAGAGATGCAAAGCGCCGCCTTTTCCTCGGTGTGAACTCGCCGGCTGGGCATAAATTTTTTTGGGTCCGAAATCATCAACAACGCGGCCGGCGCTAATCACGAAGCGCTATCGATATGTAGTCCGTGCCAGTGCTCACTTGACGATGCTCGCTTTCCATCCCTTCGAGTGAATGAAGGCGCGAGCCTCGTCGCCGGTCATCCCGACCAGCTTTTTGATGATCGGTGCCGCGCGCCGCACAACGCCATCGGTCTCAAAGCCCGCGACGAAGTGCGGCGCGACGATGCGAACGAGGATCAGTAGCCCCATTTGCCGACGGTGCGAGCGCAGCGGGCCTTGAACTGGCGTTTCACCTTGTTGTGCCGCCGGTGATCGCGTGCGGACCTAGACCGGCCGCGCTTGCCATAGAATTTAGTTTTCATCGCTCTTTCCCTTCTGATGCGCTCGCGAATAGCCGGCGCGCCAGAAGGCTTTCGATCTCGCTAGGTGCGAAGTCTATGTGGAAGATGTCCCAAAGAAATATTGATGCCATTTAGGTCGTGTACTCGCAAAGTCGTGGATGTCAGGGTTCTGACGAAAGCGGACATCTTGCGATCCGTCTGAGCATTACTGCTCGTGACCCCTTGCGGACATTTGATTTGACGCGAGTGGATGCAGCCCCCGATGCTGCCTCACTGGGGAGCGGCGTTCGATACAACTGGATCGGGAGACCGCAAATGGCGGCTTACATGATTTTTGACGTCGATATTCGTGACCCAAACCAATACCAGGAATTCATGTCGGGTGTGAAGCCTGCGCTGGAGATGGCCGGAGGCAAATATCTGGCTCGAGGCGGAGCTCACAAGGTCTACGAAGGAGATTGGGAACCTCGCAGGATTGTCTTGCTGGAATTCCCGTCGATCGCGGCATTTGAGGCGTTTTACAACGGCGCAACGTATCAAGGACTCAAAAGCATAAGAGACGCTTGCAGCTCAGCGCGTTTGGTCGGCGTGGAGGGCCTCGGCTGACGGCTCGCTGGGCAGCACGTTTGGTATCCGCTATTGGCCCCATGCAGCGGTTGGAGGATGTCTGCTATTCAGCCGCTGTCAGGGGAGAAGCAGACATCTGGGCCACTGGCCAAAAATGACGCGAATGACCCCGAGCCGACATAGAGCGGATCGAAATCTCGCAGCGCAACGAGCCCCTGACATGGTCCCGGCAATGCCGCTTGGGGCAAACAGCGCTCTGCGAATTTACCGCTCACAGGTCCGCAACAAAGTGCTAGGCTCTTCCTTGTCCCCAGCGGCGTGGTTAATCGAGTCGTGCGGAGGGGCTGTGACCGAGCAGCGGGTTCAAAGGCGACTGGCGGCGATCTTGGCCGCTGACGTGGTTGGTTACTCTGCGTTGATGCAACGCGCTGAGGAAGCGACGTACGCCGAGTTCGAGCGGCTCAAGCGAGAACTGATCGAGCCCAGCCTATCCCGCCACGAAGGGCGACTTATCAAGACAACGGGTGATGGCGCGCTCGTCGAGTTCGCGAGTCCCTTGGCCGCCGTGAGATGCGCGGTTGAGATACAGGATCATCTCGCCTCGGGCAGCAGTCCCTTCAGGTTACGCGTTGGGCTCAACCTTGGTGACGTTATCGTTGGGCAGGACGGTGAACTCTACGGCGACGGGATCAACATTGCGGTCCGGCTGGAGGGGATCGCCGATCCGGGCAGCATCCTGATTTCCGAAAAGGTGTACAGCGAGGTCGAGGGCAAGCTGGACGTTGGCTTCGAGGACCGGGGCGAACAGCAGCTCAAGAACATCTCCAAGCCGGTCCGCACTTTTGCTGTACGCGCGGGAGCGTTCTGCGCGCTGAGCGATAGGCTGAGTGCGGTCCCGCCACTCCCGGACAAGCCGTCCATCGCCGTGCTGCCATTTCAGAACCTGAGCGGCGATCCCGAGCAGGAATATTTTGCGGACGGAATGGTTGAGGAGATCACTACGGCGCTTTCGCGGTTTAAATGGTTGTTCGTGATCGCGCGAAATTCGAGTTTCACTTTCAAGGGTAGACCTATCGATATCAAAGAGGTCGGACGCAGGCTTGGCGTGCGCTATGTCCTTGAGGGTTCCGTGCGCAAGGCAGCCGGAAAAGTCCGCATCACCGGGCAGTTGATTGACGCGGTGACGGGCGCGCACATCTGGGCGGACAGGTTCGAGCGCGACCTGACTGACGTTTTCGCGCTGCAGGACGAAGTAACGGTCGCGGTTGTCTCAGCTATCCAGCCGAAATTGTTTCAAACAGAAATTGCAATAGCGGCGCGGCGGCGGCCGGAAAATCTCACCGCCTATGATCTTTTTCTCCGTGCTTTGCAGCAGTTTTACTTAACGACCCGCGAAGGGGTGGCCGAGGCGATAAGCTTGGCTCATCGCGCTTTAGAGCTAGACCCTCGGTTCGGCTTCGTCGCAGTGCTGGCAGGTATCTGCCGCATGCGAAACGTCCTTTATGGTTATGCTGTCGACCCTCAATTCGAGAGGAAGGAAGCAGTTCGGCTTCTTCGCATGGCGTTGAGCACCGACGTTGATGATCCAGATACGCTAGCATTTGCTGCCGTAATCTCGGCGTTCGTGGTCGGCGATAGTGAAACTGAAATCGAAATGGCCGACCGGGCGGTTGCGCTCAACCCAAATTCATTTAACGCATGGAACTGCAGAGGCTGGGTCTATATTATTGCGGGGCAGCTGGAGGAAGCGGTCCGGAGCTTTGAATGTGCCATTCGTATGAGCCCGGTCGACCCGCTGCTACACACCACGTTGGCTGGGATGGGGCTTGCCTTTATTGGCCTTGGTCGCTTTGACGAGGCGATCGGCGCAGGGAAGAAAGCCCAACGTCAGAACCCTTCCTATCCGCCAACTTACAGCTGTCTCGCTGCTGCTTTCGGCCATCTCGGACGCTATGCTGAGGCGCGTGAGGCGGCGGCGCGTCTGCTTGAGGTCGATCCCGCCTTCACAATATCCGCACGGATCGCCCGGCGCGGGCAGACAACATCGAGGCTGTTGACGGAGGGTCTTCGGAAGGCGGGGTTGCCCGAATGAACCGGGCTCGCTCGCATCGACGGGCTGATCATAGGGCGCGATTTGCTGCGATGCATGAGTCCGAAAGTGGCCCAACTCGGACTTCTATTGAGGTCTGCTATTGCGCTGCTATCGGGGGCACAGCAGACCTCATACGCGCCGTGATCTGCGGCGCGGGTTTAGCAGCCGCATGAACGCCCTCCACGTGTCGCAGCGGCATGTTCCGGCGCGCGGCGTGGCCGCAGCAGACCTTGTCTGGCTCCGAGTGGCAGGCCCATGCGGTGCCGTTGGTGTTGCACAAGGCGGCGATCTCTCCGACGCCGGGCAGGCACCCCAGATTGAACCCCATCTCGGTCGCCGGATTGCCGATGTCGAAGGGGCAGCCGACGCAATACCTTTGTGAATTTCAGGCATTTTCTGTTGGCCAAATCTCGTTTTGTTCGGTGGGTTTGGTGGTTTCGGTGGCCGTTGGCCACAAATTCCACAGCAATATCAACGATCTGGCAGCCTTCTCAGGGCTCGCCCTCAATGCCTTTAGCAGGCGTTATCTGCTTGATTTTTCCTTGACTTTCTGGCTTCGATCCTGGGTCCGTTTTCCAGAACGCCTTCTTGGCGGGAACCGATCTCGGGAACGCCCAGATGACCTTCGCCCCGTTCCGGATGTAGCGGGTGCTGCGCCGTTGTCGGTGCGGCGCTTCAGGGGGCAGGCGCACACACGGTTGGGAACGTGAGTGCCTCCACACGACCCAGCCACGACACGTCTGTTCGTACGACGAATTGGAGCGCCGTTCCAAGCGGATCTATAACCTCCGAGACGAAGACGAGCTGTGAGCGACATCTCGAAGGCCGTCGAGTTTGTTCTGGAGAACCAACAGGACGCGGTGCAGTGCGGTCAGATGCCGATCTAGACAATCTACGAGCCGCAGATTGTGGAGAGCTGGGTGTGGGCACGCTAACGTGGCGGGTGTTCCGTTGGACGAAATCTGCCATCTTCGATAGCCAAGGTGGGGAATTGAACGATTCGGTGGCTTGAAGTGCCAAGTGTCAAGTTGAAGTTATTCTAAGAAGCTGTAGCGCACCCGGAACCTGCGACAAGTCGTCGAGAGCACAGCGCGACACAAAGCAGCGTGACACCGAGCGCGCTTCATGCGAACACTCAAATGATGGACACATCGGAGATATATCCTGCCGCTGAGCGCCGGTGGCCGCCCACGATTGTGATTGGCCGCACGCCCAGGGGGCCCGTTCTGCGCATCGAGCTGCTGCAGGTCCTGTCGATCCTCAGTCTTGTCCTGGTGGCGACGGGCAGCATCGCAGGCGTATGGTGGTTCTCGCTCCACGGCATCACCTGGTTTGAGCCTTTGCTGTTGCTGTCCGTGACTTTCGTCACCGGCCTCGGCATCACGCTCGGCTACCATCGCTTGTTCTGCCATCGCGCCTTTGTCGCCCGTGCGCCGCTCGCGGCGGCGCTCGGAATTCTTGGTGCGATGACCATGCAGGGCCAGATCCTGGGGTGGGTCTCGATCCATCGCAAGCATCATCGATACAGCGACCGGCCCGGCGACCCGCATTCACCGCGCCCGCGCGGAGCCGGGATTGTCGGCGCCATCCGAGGCTTCTTCCAGGGCCATGTTGGATGGGTGATGTCCGACGCCTACTGCGTGTACGTCGACTACGTGCGCGATCTACGCCGCGATCCGGTCGTTCGCTGGGTTGATCGTTGGTATTGGCTGTGGGTCGCCGCCAGTTGGATCATACCCGGCTTCATCGGTCTCGCCTGGTACGGGACGATGGATGGATTCTGGGCCGGCTTCTTCGCGGGCGGTCCGCTGCGCACACTCTGGCAGCTCAATTGCACCTGGGCGGTGAACTCGATCGCGCATCGTTTCGGCCGACGGCGCTTTGAGACACGCGAGGACAGCCGCAACAGCGCGCTGGTCAACACTCTCACCATGAACGGCGAGGGGCTGCATAACAACCATCACGCCTTCCCCTGGTCAGCAAGCTTCGCGCTCTTCCCGGGCGAGATCGACCCCGGCTATTGGGCGCTGCGCGGTTTCGAGGCCATGGGCTGGGCGACAAAGGTGCGTGTGCCTGCCCAGCACCTCGTTGCAGCGCGGGCCGCTCAGCCGACGACCGATCCCTTGCGCTCGAGCACCAAGCGATAGAGCGTCACGGCGCCGGCGAGATAGGCATCCAGGCACGTCTTGAGATTGTGCATGTAACCGCTCACCATCTCACGCCCCACGAGCGCAACCAGATCGGCCTCCTGGCTCCGCAGATTCCTTAACCAGGCTCGCAGCGTGTAGATGTAATCGCGCGGCTTTCCTTCGAGATGCACGAGGTCAAACCAGCGTTCGCTGGCGAGCAGCATCTCACTGGCGTGAGGCAAGTTGCCCTCGAGCCAGAAACCATCGATTCCGCTTTGGCTGATGTGGCGGGCCTCGCTGCCGAGCTCGATGTTGCCCCAACCGTTGACCTGGATCGAAGCCCGGCCACCGACCCTGAGCGTGCGAGCGCAGAACTCGAAGAACAGACTGTAGGCCTCGATACGCTGCTGACGATCCGCCGCCTTGCCGGCGAAGTGCTCCATCGCCTCGAGGCTCACGATCGCGTCAAACGGGCGATTCGACTGATAGTCCTGCCAGGCCGAAATCTCGGTCACGAAGTTCCGCGGGGCGTAGCTTCGTACGTACTCGGCCTGGTTGTCGGCAAGCGTCAGGCCGACATAGTCGATGTCCGGCCTGCGCACCATCAGCCGCTTGATGAGGCTGCCCCAGCCGAACCCGACGTCAAGCACACGCTGCGCGCTGTCCGCTCCAGACATATCGATGTGCCAATCGAGCTTGCGCAGTTGCGCCGCCTCAAGCGTGTCGCGATTTCCGGGCTCGTTCCAAATGCCAGCCGAATACGCAAGATTGGGCCCGAGAAACCGCTCGTAAAGCCGCGGCTCGCGGTCGTAGTGGGCCTGAATCTCGGCTTTCGACGCCCCCAGATTGGGGATTGCCGCCGCGGAGGTTTCGAGAATGGTGTCGGTTAGGCGAGTGCTGGCCATCACAGCTCCAGGAAATCAAGGTATTCGAGAGAGTACCCCAAACTATGATCGGCTCATACCCCACCGCAACCCTTGACGATCACGTGCGGGATGAGCGCTGGTCGGGGCTAAGGCCGCCGGTTTTTCTAGAATCGTGGAATGATTTCAGGGGTAGGCTAGCATTCTCAGGGCCCGCTCTTATTCTTTCTTACCTGTGCACTTGCACAATGCGGCCAAAGCCGCCTATCTGGGATGATCGCCCATCCGCGCCGCGCTAAGGTCATCAGTCCCTTGGAATCGCAGTTTGAACCTCCGCAAGATGCGCCGCCGGATCGTCCGCACGAGCCGATCCTCACCTTGCCTCCGGCGCTGACCGCCTACATCGCGCTGATCGCGGTCATCCACTTGCGCGTGCTGCTGCCGCCGGAGTGGGAAAACTGGACCATCGACGTCTTCGGCTTCATTCCGAAGCGCTACGATTCCACGCTGCTCAACATCACCTTCCCCGGCGGCGAGGGCGCCAAGGTCTGGACCTTCGTTACCTATTCGCTGCTGCACGCCAATCTCACCCATATCATTTTCAACGTGCTTTGGCTGTTGCCGTTCGGCAGCGCGCTGGCGCGGCGGTTCGGCGCGCTGCGCTTCTATCTGTTCATGGCGGTCACGGCGGCTGCCGGTGCGCTCGCGCATCTCCTGACGCATGAGCATGCGATCGCGCCGATGATCGGCGCATCCGCGTCCGTCTCCGGCACCATGGCGGCCGCGATCCGCTTTGCCTTCGTGAAGGGCAGCTTCCTCTCCTTCAGCCGCGGCGACGCAGAGGCGGCGGCAAAGGTGCCGGCGCTGTCGCTGTCGCGCGCGCTGCGCGATGGTCGCGTGCTCGCCTTTCTCGCGGTCTGGTTCGGCGTCAATCTCATCTTCGGGATCGGCTCGATCGCGATCGGAGCCGACGGCGCCAGCGTCGCCTGGCAGGCGCATATCGGCGGGTTTCTGGCCGGGCTCGTGCTGTTCTCGTTGTTCGATCCGGTGCCGCGGGAACGCCGTCATGCTGCAGATGCGTTGTCGCCTGACGGACCGGACCGCGTCTGATAGCCGCTTGCGGCTGAGGGCGATTTCATCCATCATTGATTGAAAGTTGTGACGCAAGCTGCCGCCTCTTGCGCTGCATGATGGCCGCGCTTGTTGCCCACCGCGCCGGAAACGAAAACTGCGCGGAACTGTTGATTGAAGACTCGCGAACGATGTCGCGCCTCCTGGTCGAGGCGCGGCAGGGATTCAGGAGGCGCCAATGACGGTACGTTCCATTCTCGATTCCAAGGGTCATCAGATCACGAGCGTCCCGCCGGACGTGACCTTGACCGATGCGATCAAGACGCTCGGCGAGCGCAAGATCGGCGCCGTGCTGGTCATGAAGGAAGGCAGCATCGAAGGCATCTTGTCGGAGCGCGACATTGTGCGCGTGCTCGGCGAGCGCGGCGCCGGCGTGCTCGAGGAGCCTGTCAGTGTGGTGATGACGCGCAAGGTGGTCAGTTGCCGTCCGTCCGACACCGTTGCCGGCATCATGGAAATGATGACGCTCGGCAAATTCCGCCATCTGCCCGTGCTCGAGGACGGCCGCGTGGTCGGCTTGATCTCGATCGGCGACATCGTCAAGCGCCGGGTCCAGGAATACGAAGCCGAGCAGGAAGCGCTGCGCGACTACATCAAGACGGCCTGAAATCTATTCCTTGGTCTCGTCGGGGATTGCGCCGGTAGCCGTAGTCGCTGCCGGCGGCGCCAGGATGTCGATTGCTTCCTGGATCGACTCGATCGCACGCTCGGCGGCGCGAACGCCATGCGCGATCAGCTCATCCGCGCGATGGAAATCGAACCATCCGATCTTGCCGACCCGCGGCGAGATCAAGAGGTCCGGCGGATCGCCGGCGAGCCGCGCGCGGGTGATGCGGTCCTGCATGATGTTGAAGGCGTCCACCATCACGGTCGAGATGCCGGGCCGCGTGCCGCTGCCGAAGAATTCGCGCTTCATGGTGCGCTCGGCCGAGAAGAACTTGCCAAAGCGTCGCTTCGGCGGGACCGGGTCCGGAACGACTTCGGGCACGACGGTGACCTCGGTCGGCTGGCCGTGCGAATAGATCGTCGTGGAATGGTTGAAGACGTCGCTGGAAAGATTGGCGGCGATCACGATCTCCGCGCCAAAGGCCCGCGCCGCCGAGACCGGCACCGGATTGACCAGCGCACCGTCGACCAGCCAGCGGTCGCCGACCAGGACCGGAGCGAAGATGCCGGGCAGCGCGTAGGAGGCGCGCATCGCATCGACGACGCGGCCGTGGGTCAGCCAGATCTCATGGCCGGTCCGCACCTCGGTCGCGACGCTCGCAAACTTCACCAGCAGATCCTCGATCTGGGTCTGGCCGATCGAGGCTTCGAGCTCGGCGGCAAGCTTGGTGCCGCCGATCAGGCCCGAGCCGTTCAGGCGGATATCGAGATAGCCGAAGATGTTGCGCGGCTGCAGGCTGCGCGCCCAGGCTTCCAGCGTATCGAGATGGCCGGCCGCGTAGGCGCCGCCGACCACGGCACCGATCGATGTGCCGACCACGACATTCGGAATGATGCCGTGCGCGATCAGCGTCTTGACGATGCCGATATGGGCAAAGCCGCGTGCGGCGCCGCCGCCTAGCGCCAGCCCGATCACGGGCCGCCGCTGGGCGCCAAGGCCTAGCTTCTCGGAGCCATCGGCGCTCTTCTGGCTCCGGCCCATCCAGCTATCCAACACTCTGACTTCTCCTGCCGACGCGAGATTAGGCTCCGCGACGAGGCGCCGCCAGAATCGTTCGCATGCATGGTTTATGCCCTAGGAGCATAGCGCGTAGGGAGGGATTGTGACTTGAGCGCGACCGCCAGGCCAGGGTGGAAGCGTGGGTTCCACAACAGCAACCCTGCAGGACTACGGAGGCTTGAATTTGCCGCGTTTTCGTTGAAAAGCATCATTCCATGACTGTTTGGGGCGATCGCATCGGACGATGCGGGCGGGGCGTGCTGCTTCGCTCGGTGATTTGGCTTGTTCTCGCCTTGGAATTAGCGGTTCCGACCGCCGTTTCGGCGCAATGGTTTGGTGAGCGGCCGCCCCCGGTACCGCCGGCCGCGGTTCCCGATGCCGGGCCCGCGATTAACCTCGCGCCGCCTTCCGGGGCGGGATCGGCACCAAGCCTGCCGGCCCCATTGACCCAGCCGACGATCATGCAGCCCTCGACCACCACGGCCCCGCCGGCCGGGCCGCCGCCGGGGACGCAGACTGCGAACCAGGCGGTGCTCTCGCTGACCGCCCGCTATGGCAAGGATCTGCCGGTTATCAACAATGGCCTGGTATGGCGGGTCTTTGCCGACAAGCCTGATGACAACGGCACCTTCAAGCTGATCCGTGAGGACCGCGGCGCCAGCCCCAACATCGTGTTGCCGCCGGGCAATTACGTGGTCCATGTGGCGCTCGGCCTGGTCAGCGCCGTGCGCGCCGTGAGCCTGAAGTCGGAGACCGATCGCGAGTCCTTCATCCTGCCGGCCGGCGGCCTGCGGATCGAAGGCCGGGTCGGCTCCAGCAAGATTCCGCCGAACCAGATTTCGTTTGCGATCTACAAGGGCAGCCAGTTCGACGGAGCGGACCGCGGCGCCCTGGTCCCCAATGTCGCCGCCGGCGACGTCGCGCTGTTGCCGGAGGGGACCTATCACATCGTCTCCAACTATGGCGACGCCAATTCGGTGGTGCGTTCCGACATCCGCGTCCAGGCCGGCAAGCTCACCGACGCGACCGTCATGCATCGCGCGGCCGTCATCACGCTGAAGCTCGTCGGCGAAAAAGGTGGCGAGGCGCTGGCGAATACCGCATGGTCGGTGATCACGCCGGGCGGCGACGTCATCAAGGAATCGATCGGCGCCTTCCCCCGCGTCGTGCTCTCAGAAGGCGAGTACCGCGCCATTGCCAAGAACGAGGGCAAGGTGTTCGAACGGCCCTTCAACGTCGTGAACGGCGTCGACGGCGAGGTGGAAGTCATCGCGCGCTAGATACGAGTAAAATTTTCAGCGACTGTCATAGTCTCTAACGCGCACTAACCAAGATCTGACTTTGAACTGTCATAATAGCGCCGACGCCCCGTCGCCCGCGCAATCTTTACATTGCTTTAAGCGAGCCTGATTTGGATGCGGGCGGGGACTGGAGCATGAAATCGGACAGGGGAAGCCGGTTTTCCCTCGCGACAAACGCGGAGCGTTTGCGCCGTGATCATGCTCGAATGTGAAGTGAGGTCGTGATCCGATCTTCGTCGGACCATGATCTGGTGGTTCGGGGCGCGTCATGAGTGCGGCGAAGAAGTCGTCGGGAAAATTCAACACAGAAATGTTCGGCGACGTCCCGGTGCTCAAGCGCAAGTGGCAAGCCGCATTGCGTCCGGGCGACAGGTTGCCCCGCTATGAGGACGTGATGCTCGGCAGCCTCGGCCGGCTCGCCGACCACATCGTCCTGCTCAAGGAAAGGGGCGGCGCGCTCGCCGTTTCGCAGCCCGGCCGCTACATCCAGCAATGGCTGAATGACGACCGCTGGGACATGACGCTGAACGAGCTGCCGCCGGATTGCGCGACCGCGCTCGGCGAAGCCGCCGCCAACGCTGCCCTCAATGACCGGCCCTATCTTGCCACGGCGCATTGCGTGCGCGACGGCCTGGTCCGCACCTATGACGTGCTGGCGCTGCCGACCTGCTCGCGCTGGGGCGGCACGCTGATCGGGGCCTACGTCAACGAGCGCGGCGCCCAGTACAATCTGCTCGATACGATTTTCGCGGCGACCGATGAAGGCGTGCTGTCGCTGGCCGCCATTCGCGATCGGCGTGGCGAACCGTTCGATTTCCAGATCATCCATCTCAATCAGGGCGCGGCGAAGCTCTTGAAGCGGCCCGAGCACGAGCTGTTGTGGCAGAGGCTCAGCGCGGGCGGAAACCTGCTCGGCGCGGCCGATGTGACCGAGCGGCTGCGCGAGACCGTCCGCAGGACCAGCGGCACCCAGTTCGAGATCGAGAGCGAGGACCGCTGCCTGCGGCTCGCCGTCACGGCGTTCGGCGACATGCTGTCGCTGACCTTGTCCGATGTCACGGCGCTGAAGCGGCGCGAGGTCTCGTTCCGCCTGCTGTTCGAGAACAACCCGATGCCGATGTGGGTGTTCGACGCCGCCACCATGGAATTCCTTGGGGTGAATGACGCCGCGGTCCAGCATTATGGCTATCCGCGCGAGAAATTCCTGAGCATGAAGTTGCGCGAGATCTGGCCGGAGGACGAATGGGCCTCCCACAGCAAGGCGCTGCAGGAGATCGGCGACGTCTACCATTCCAGCCGCGACTGGCGGCACATCAAGGCGGATGGCAGCGAGATCCATGTGCTGACCTTCGGTCGCCGCGTTTCGTTCGACGGCCGCGACGGCTACCTCGTGGCCCTGGTCGATATCACCGAGCGGCGCAAGGCCGAGGCCCGCATTGCCTACATGGCCCATCATGACGGCCTGACCAATCTGGCGAACCGCGATTTCTTCCAGGATCGCCTGCGCGAGGCGCTGCTGCGGAGCAAGTCGGGGAGCAAGCGTGTCGCGGTGCTGTGCGTCGATCTCGACCTGTTCAAGAACGTCAACGACTCCTTCGGCCATGCGATGGGCGATCGGCTCCTGAAGCAGGTTGCCGAGCGGCTCACGGCCGATATCACCGGCGACAATCTGGCCGCGCGGCTCGGCGGCGATGAATTCGCGATCGTTCTCTCTGATGTCACACCGAACGAGGCGAGCGATTTCGCCGAACGCCTGATCGGGACGCTGAGCGTGTGCTACGACATCGACGGCATCGAAGTGGTGGTCGGCGCGAGCGTCGGCATCGCGCTGTCGCCGGGCGACGGCACCAGCTCGGAGGAATTGATGCGCAATGCGGACATGGCGCTCTATCGCGCCAAGTCGGACGGCGGCGGCGTGCATCGTTTCTTCGAGCACGAGATGGACCGCCAGGCGCAGAAGCGCCGCGATCTCGAGCGCGACCTGCGCCACGCCTTCGCCAACGGTGAATTCGAGCTGCATTACCAGCCGCTGGTCGACATCGCCGCCGACAAGATCAGCGGGTTCGAATCGCTATTGCGCTGGCGCCATCCGGAAAAGGGCATGATCTCGCCGGCCGAGTTCGTGCCGGTCGCCGAAGACATCGGCCTGATCGTCCAGCTTGGCGAATGGGTCCTGCGCGAAGCCTGTTCGGAAGCGATGAAATGGCCCGAGGAGATCAAGGTCGCGGTCAACCTGTCGCCGGTGCAGTTCCGCAGCCGCAATCTGGTGCAGGCGGTGATCTCGGCACTGGCGCATTCCGGCCTGTCGCCGCGACGGCTCGAGCTCGAGATCACCGAGTCCGTGTTCCTTGCCGAGACCGAGGCCAATCTGGCGATCCTGCACCAGCTCCGCGAGCTCGGCGTCAGTATCTCGATGGATGATTTCGGTACCGGCTATTCCAGCCTGAGTTACTTACGCAGCTTTCCGTTCGACAAAATCAAGATCGACCGTTCCTTCGTCAAGGATCTGGCGCGCCGTACCGATTGCGTGGCGATCGTGCGCGCGATCTCCGGCCTCGGCCGCAGCCTGAACATCACCACCACCGCGGAGGGCGTGGAGACGGTTGATCAGCTCGACTGGCTGCGCGCCGAGGGCTGCAACGAGGTGCAGGGCTTCCTGTTCAGCGCGGCGCGGCCGGCGGACGAGATCGCAACGCTGCTCGCAGGCTTTGCCGGGCGCGCATCGAAGGCGGCCTGACGCCGTTTGTCGCGCGGCGGTCTCCGCCGCAAATTTGTCGGCTCGCGGCGATATTGGGCGCGGGCCATGACCATGACCATCGCTCGCGTAATCCGGCTCGCCGTGCTGCCGCTTCTGCTTGCGCGCGCTGTCGGCACGCCGCTCGAGGCCTCCGCTCAAGAGATGTTTGCCGGAGTCACGGTGCGGGCGCCCGATGCGTTCTATGATCCGCCGGCGCAAGTGCCTGACGCGCCGGGCGCGCTGCTGCGCAGCGAGCCGCTCCGGGACGTCAGGCTGCCGGCCGGCATGCGGCGCTGGCGCATCCTCTACACGACGACGGTAAACGACACCACGCGTGCAACCGCCGTCGCGACCGTGTTTGCGCCGATCGATCCGCCCGCGGGCCCGCGCCCCGTGATCACCTGGGAGCACGGCACGATCGGAATGCAGCAGAAATGCATGCCGTCGCTGCTATCGGCCCCGGCCGTGGGGATTCCGGTGCTCGATCGGATCGTGCGAGCAGGCTGGGTGATCGTCGCCACCGACTACTCATTTGCCGAGAAGGGCGGCCCGCATCCCTATCTCATCGGCGAGGGCGAGGCGCGCGCCGCGCTTGACTCGGTGCGCGCCGCACGGCAGATGCCCGAACTGACGCTCGATCCGCGCACTGTGGTGTGGGGGTATTCGCAGGGCGGACACGCCGCGTTGTGGACCGGCATTATCGGTCCGCGCTACGCGCCGGAGATCGAGATCGCGGGCGTTGCCGCGATCGCGCCGGGCACCAATCTGCTGGACATTTTTGCGATGAACCAGGGGGTCGACAAGCGGCTCGGGCCGTATGTCGCGCTGTCCTATAGCCGCTTCTATCCAGACATTAGCTTCGAGCAGGCGGTTCGGCCGGAGGCGCTTGCGGCCGCGCGCGAGATTGCGGGCCTGTGCGGGTTCCTGCCGGAGGAGGAGCCGGTGCGGGCGGCGGCGCTCACCGCAACGTTCGAGGGGCCTGCGTTGGCGACACGCAGCAACCCGGCGCTTGCCGCAAGGCTTGCGCAGAATGGCGCCGACCATCCGATCGCGGCGCCTGTGGTGATCGCGCAAGGAGCGGAGGATGACGTCGTGCCGCCGGCGGCGACCGCAGGCTATGTCGAGGAGCGCTGCGCCGCCGGCCAACGGCTCGAATATTGGACCTTCGTGGGGCTCGACCACGGCATGGTGCAGCCGGGCTCAAAACTCGAGGAGCCACTCATGGCATGGACCGCGGCGCGTTTCGGAGGCGAGCCGCCGCCAAAGGGCTGCACGCGGAAGTCGTTCTGAGGCTGTCTCCGGCGCGCGGCTTTTCTTCGGATCAAGAAGCGAGCTCGGGTGCACCTCGCCCCGCGCGCGGGGAGAGGTCGAAATTCAAGCACAGCTTGAATTTCGGGTGAGGGGGAGTGTCCGCCAACTCATCTGTCACCGTGATCGCGGAGCAACCCCTCACCCCGACCCTCTCCCCGCAAGAGCGGGGCGAGGGAGAAGCGCTAGAACCGCGTCACGATATCCGACAGCGCCGGCCGCGGGCGGTCTTCGTTCGGCTTGGTCGGCTTGCCGATATGGATCAGCCCTGCGAGCTTCTCGTCGGGCCTGAGGCCAAGACCGTCGAGCACATCGCGGTCGAAGACGAACCAGCCGGTGAGCCAGCACGCGCCGTAGCCGAGCGCGGTCGCCGCGGTGAGGATGTTCATTGCGCTGGCGCCGGCGGAGAGTTCCTGCTCCCACGGCGGCACCTTCGGATGCGGCTTGGTGAAGCTGACGATGCCGATCACCAGCGGCGCATCGGTGAGCCGCCGCTTCTCAACCTCGATATCGGCCGTCGGCGCGCCCGGGTTCTTCTTGGCGAACACGCTCGCGATGACATCGCCGGCGCGGTTGCGCGCCTCGCCTTCGAACACAATGAAGCGCCAGGGCGCGAGCTTACCGTGGTCCGGCACCCGCGCGCCGATCGTCAAGATGGTCTCGAGCTCGGTCGGCGAGGGGCCGGGGCCTGTCATTTCGCGCGGCTTCACCGAGCGGCGGGTCTTCAACAATTCAATGGCGTCGGGCACTGCTGCTTTCCTTAAACTGGCGGGTCGCGGACATTCTTGCCACGAGATAGGGGCGAACGCCCGCGACCGGAAGCGAGTTTAGACGGATTAAAGCATCAGGACAGCGACTTCGCCCGCTTGATGTCGGGCGCCGTCGCCTCGTCGACCAGTGCGGCGAGGGCGTCCGCAGTCGGCATCACCGTCTGGCCTTCGCTGCCGAACCGTCGCACCGAGACCGAATGGGTCTCGGCTTCCTTCTTGCCGACCACGAGCAGCGCCGGGATCTTTGCCAGCGAATGCTCGCGGACCTTGTAGTTGATCTTCTCGTTGCGCAGGTCGATCTCCACCCGCAGACCGGCGCGCCGTGCTTCGGCCACCACCTGCTTGGCATATTCGTCGGCTTCGGAGGTGATGGTGGTGACGACCACTTGCACCGGCGCCAGCCAGAGCGGGAAATTGCCGGCATAGTGCTCGATCAGGATGCCGATGAAGCGTTCCATTGAGCCGCAGATCGCGCGGTGAACCATGACGGGCGCTTTCTTCGAGCCGTCATGGTCGATATAGAACGCGCCGAACCGCTCCGGCAGGTTGAAGTCGACCTGGGTCGTGCCGCACTGCCAGTCGCGGCCGATGGCGTCGCGCAGCACATATTCGAACTTCGGCCCGTAGAACGCGCCTTCGCCCGGATTGATCTCGGTCTTGATGCGGTTGCTGCCCTTGGCCTTGATCTCCGACAGCACGGTCGCCATCACGCGTTCGGCATGGTCCCACATCGCGTCGGTGCCGACGCGCTTTTCCGGCCTCGTCGAGAGCTTGACGGTGAGTTCGCCCTCGAAGCCGAAATCGCCGTAGGTCGAGAGGATCAGGTCGTTGATCTTCAGGCACTCGTCGGCGAGCTGCTCCTCGGTGCAGAACACATGCGCATCATCCTGCGTGAAGCCGCGCACGCGCATCAACCCGTGCATCGCGCCTGACGGTTCGTAGCGATGCACCACGCCAAATTCGGCAAGCCGCAAGGGGAGGTCGCGATAGCTCTTCAGACCATGCTTGAAGATCTGCACATGCCCCGGACAGTTCATCGGCTTCAGCGCGAACCAGCGCTTGTCCTCGGCCTCGTCGCCGGCGGACTGCGCCGCGAACATGTTCTCGCGGTACCAGTCCCAATGGCCCGAGGTCTCCCACAGCACCTTGTCGAGGATCTGCGGCGCGTTGACCTCCTGGTAGTCGCCGGCGAGGCGGCGGCGCATATAGGCGATCAACTGCTGGAAGATGGTCCAGCCCTTGGGGTGCCAGAACACCACGCCCGGGCCTTCCTCCTGGAAGTGGAACAGGTCGAGCTCGCGGCCGAGCTTGCGATGGTCGCGCTTCTCGGCTTCCTCGATCTGCTTGAGGTAGGCGTCGAGATCGTCCTGTTTCGCGAAGGCCGTGCCGTAGATGCGGGTCAGCATCGGATTGTTGGAATCGCCGCGCCAATAGGCGCCCGCGACCTTCATCAATTTGAAGGCGTTGCCGATCTTCCCCGTGGAGGTCATGTGCGGACCGCGGCAGAGATCGAACCAGTCTCCCTGGAAATAGATCTTGATCGGCTCGTCGCCGGGAATGGCGTCGACCAGCTCGACCTTGAACGCCTCGCCCTTGTCGCGGAACACCTCCTTGGTCTTCTCGCGCGACCACACTTCCTTGGTGAAGGGTTTGTCGCGCGCGATGATCTCGCGCATCTTCTTTTCGATGGCGGCAAAATCTTCCGGGGTGAACGGCTCGTTGCGGAAGAAGTCGTAGTAGAAGCCGTTCTCGATCACCGGGCCGATCGTGACCTGCGTGCCCGGCCACAGCGACTGCACGGCTTCCGCCAGCACATGGGCGCAATCATGCCGGATCAGTTCCAGCGCGCGCGCGTCGTCACGCGAGATCAGCTCGATCTTGGCATCCTCAGTGATGGGATCTTTGAGGTCATACAGAACGCCATCCAGCGCCATCGCCACCGTGCGTTTGGCCAGCGAGGGCGAGATGCCCTGGGCGATATCGAGCCCGGTGGTGTTCCTGGGGAATTCGCGTTTCGCCCCGTCAGGGAAGGTGAGGGTGACTTTTTCCACGGGCTGGGCGGGCTTCAGGTTGCTGAGGCTGTACTGGAATCCGGACTCGGACTTGTGCTCGTCGGGCATGACATTCTCCTGTGGCTCACTCCTGCGAACGAGCGCAGGTAAGCTGAAGCAGCGATATAGCAGGCGATTGGGCCGACGCAATCCGGCAATATCAAGAAATCGGCGGGCAATCGGCCGGATTGTCGCGCTCGCGAGCGCTTCAATCGCTGGTATTGCGAGGTTTCGATGGCGCTCCGGCAACCGCCCCGCGAGTTCGTTCGCGAATGTGACCGATCGACGAACTTCATGGCCAGCGCTGACATCTGGCCTTTTCTTCTTCGCCCGCCTGGTTTACATGCATTTGCATGAAAAGGATGCCCGCCACGCGCCGTTTTGCGCCCACCTCCCTGATGCTGGGAAATATCGTCACCGGCTGCTCCGTGCTGGCGCCGGCGGGGATGCTTCCGGAACTGTCCGGTGCACTTGATATCTCGATCCACGCCGCGGGGCTCTTGATCACCTTCGGTGCGATGGTGTTGTGCATCGGCTCGCCGCTGACGGCATGGCTGACCAGCCGCATCGATCGCCGCACTTTGCTCGGCGTCACGCTCGCGGTGCTCACGGTCACCAATCTTGCCTCCGCCCTGGCGCCTGACTACGCGAGCCTTCTGGTCATTCGCCTCATCATGCTGGCGATCGGCGCGCTCTATACGCCGCAAGCGGCCGGCACCGGGGCGCTGATCGTACCGGTCGAGCGGCGCGGCTCGACCATCGCCTATATTTTCCTCGGCTGGTCGCTCGCGGCTGCTGTCGGGCTACCGCTGATCACTTTTATTGCAAGCCACTATGGCTTTCGCGCCGCCTATGGCGGCATCGCGCTGATCGGCTGCGTGAGCTGCGCGCTGCTGTTGTGGCGATTGCCGCACGGATTGCTCGGCGCGCCCGTCGATCTGAAGACCTGGATCGAGCTCGGCCGCAACCGGATGGTGCTCGTGCTCCTGGCGATCACAACGCTGCACATGTCAGGCCAGTTCGTCATCTTCACCTTCATGGGGCCGCTGCTTGCAAGATTGACTGGGGCCGGCCCCAACGCCATCGGGCTCGCCTTCGGCCTTTACGGCGTCTGCGGCTTCATCGGCGTCATGATCGCAACCCGCATCGTCGATTCCTGGGGGCCGTATCGGACGTCGGTGCTGTTTACCTCGCTGATGCTGACCGGCGTTGCCGGATGGGCGCTGAGCGCGGGCATCTATGCGTTGATGGCCGCCTCGGTTGCGATCTGGGGGCTTGGCTTTGCCTCCACCAATTCGATGCAGCAGGTGCGGCTGGTTGCGGCGGCGCCGGCGCTTGCATCGGCCTCGGTCTCGCTCAACACCTCCGTGCTCTATATCGGGCAGGCGATCGGCTCCGCGATCGGCGGCGCGCTGTTCGCAAATAGCTGGCTGCACGGCGCAGGCTATGTGTCCGCGGCTTTCGTCGCGCTGGCACTTCTGACCATCTTGCTGACCAGGCCGCGCCACGCGGCGGCGGAGTGATGAACTTGAGCATGATCCGGAAAAGTGGAGACCGGTTTTCCGAAAAAGATCATGCTCAAACTAAAGAGCTAGAGCGGGATGACGATTCGAAGAAAAGTCATCACGCTCTAGCGACTCGCCGATGCCGGAGCGCTTGCGATCCGCGCAAGCGATGCGCCTCCCGCCATCTTCACCAGCACTTCTTTCACCGGGTGCTGCGTCCAGGCCAGCGTGACGTAATCGCGATGGGTGACGCCGTCGGAGGTCTGGACGAACGCGACGCTGCCGGGCTGCAACGGCCCGTCCATGCTCTCGCGGACGCGGATCCCCTTGTTCCTGAGCATCGTCATCAGTTCCTGATCATGCCGCTTGGTGTAGCGGGTATACGAACTCACGAAGAAACCGCTGCGGTTGTTCTCGATCCAGGAGGCGAACTTGTCGAGTTCGCCATAGACCGCATCCAGCAGCACCACGCCGCGCACGCGGCTGGTGGCGCCGCCGACCTCGAGGCTCCAGGCGGTCGGCAGGAAGCCGCCGCTATAGCCGACGATCACGACCGGCATGTTGGCGAAGGCAGCCGCCGATTTGGGATCGCCATAGAGGCGGGCGAGGTGGGAGGTGGATTCGTCGAGGAAACGTTTGAAGCCGCCGGGCTGCCAGAATTTTCCGGCGCTGGAATCGGCGGCATCGACCGCCATCTGCGGCGCCAGCAGCACCGCGTTGACGCCGGAGTCCGAGATCTGCTGCGGCACCAATTGGCGGTCCCGCACGTCGCGCTCGAGGGTTGCGCCATTGCCGTGGAAGAACACCACGATCACGCCCGGCTTACTGACGTCGAAATTCTCGGGCACGTGCATCAGGACGCGGCTGTCATTGTAGGTCTCGTCCTGCCAATAGACGCGGCCCGAATAGCTGCGATGGCCCTTGCGGCTGCCGTCCGTGACATTCAGGAACGGCGCATCCGAGCGCGGGTTGTTGCCGAAATAAGGGAAGGCGGAGGATTTCATGCTGACCAGCGTGGTCAGCTCTTCGCGCTCGCTCGGCTTCGGCAGATTGAGCGTGGGTGTCAGCGAAGCCGTCCGGACCGGCGCGGGACGCTGCGGCTGCGGCTCGGATGCCGACGCCGACGCGGTGGCCTGGCGCTGCACGAGCCTTTCCTGCTCGGTCGGGAAGCGTTCCTTGAACGATGGTGCCGGGAAGCGATCCACAAACGTATCGCTCGCAACCGCGTGTGTGTTCGCCGCCAGCGCCGAGGCGCTGGGCGCTCTGCCGCATTGAGCCAGCACGGTCGCGAGCGGTAGAAGCAGCGAGGCGGTCGCGACCCAGCGCCACGGAGACCTCGGCCAGCGCGACCGCGCGGCCGGGGACATTGGCCGGTTCGCGCGATCACACTTCTGGAATGTTGGGTTCGCTGCCCCGATCATCCACCCGCTACCCCGAACTCCCGGCAAACGCCGAATCTGAGCGCACCGGTGTTTAGGTGACGTTAAGCTTCCGGAAAATTCCCCATCCGGAAGGTGCAAGAAGACCATCCAATCGTGTCGCGATTGTGGGTCGTCTCTCGTGTTTACACAAAGGTCGGCCCTTTGAAGGCAATAATTTGGTATTATGATACCTAAACCTTGGCCGGAGTTAGGTGCTTGTTAACGTTGCTTGAATTGGCCGTTTTCCGCCTGCACGATGAGAATCGTCGAAGCGCGTAGCGCTGAAGGTACGGTCCGATATGGCGGCATCACACACGGGCAGCGCGACATGGTCCGGTTCGCTCCCCGGCAGCGGTTCGACCGTTTCGGTCCTCGTGGCCACGGCCATCGTGGTTGCCGACATGGTGGGCGTCGGCGTTTTCACCAGCCTCGGCTTTCAGGTCAAGGACATCCCGTCGGGCTTCTCGATCCTCCTGCTGTGGACCGTCGGTGGCATCGTCGCGCTGTGCGGCGTATTTTCCTACGGCGAACTCGGTGCGATGTTTCCGCGCTCGAGCGGCGAGTACAATTTCCTGAGCCGCGCCTATCACCCGGCGTTCGGATTCGTCGCCGGCTGGGTGTCGGCGACCGTGGGCTTCGCCGCACCGGTCGCGCTCGCCGCCATGGCGTTCGGCGAATACGGCAAGTCGGTCTTGCCGGACGCGCCGCCGCTCGTGCTGGCGCTCGGCGTGGTGTGGCTGGTGTCGATCGTCCAACTCACCGGCGTCAAGCATTCCTCGACCTTCCAGCTGGTCGCGACCATCCTGAAGGTGGTGCTGATCGTCGGGTTTCTCGTCGCCGGATATTTGATCGCGACGCCGCAGCCGATCTCGTTCGCGCCGACCTCAGTCGATCTTTCCCATATCGTCAGCGCACCGTTCGCGATCAGCCTGGTGTTCGTGATGTATTCGTTCTCCGGCTGGAACGCGGCGACCTACATCATCGGCGAGATGCACCTGCCGGAGCGCAATTTGCCGCGCGCGATGCTCTCGGGAACGTTGATCGTGCTCGTGCTCTACGTCGCCCTGAACGCGGTGTTCCTCCACACCGCGCCAATCGACCAGCTTGCCGGCCAGATCGACGTCGCCCGCATTTCCGGCAGCTATATCTTCGGCGAGCTCGGCGGCCGCATTGTCGGCGCGATGATCTGTGTCGGGCTGATCTCCTCGATCAGCGCGATGATGTGGATCGGTCCGCGCGTGATGATGACGATGGGCGAGGACATCCCGGCGCTGCGGATCTTCGCCCGCCACTCGGCCAGCGGCGCGCCGGCCTATGCGATTCTGTTCCAGCTTGCGGTGGCGACGCTGATGCTGTTCACGCGCAGCTTCGAGGCGGTGCTGGACTTCATCCAGTTCGCGCTGCTGTTCTGCTCGTTCTTCACGGTAGCAGGCGTGATCAAGCTGCGCATCACGCGCCCCGACCTGCCGAGGCCTTACCGCGCCTGGGGATACCCGGTCACCCCTGTGGTTTTCCTGCTCGTGACCGGTTTCATGATGTACTATCTGTTGACCGACCGTCCGCTGCAGTCGGCGCTTGGCACTTTGATCATGCTTTCCGGCCTTTTGATCTACGCCGTTTTCCGCAAAGGGGCGGCGCGCCCGGCGGCCGCCGGAGCATCGGGTCGCGAATGAGGATGTTCTTGCCATTGAAAGCTGTCGCGCTCGCTTTCGCGATTCTGCTCGCGGCGCTGCCGGCGCGTGCCGCCGACACGGCGACCGCAGACGATACCGCGCGCTTCCTTGCCGGGATGATGCCGTCAGCGGACTCTCCGCTGGTTCCGCTGACCAGGGATCCTGCCTGGCAACAGCATGCCCGATTCTTCGACCAGGCCTTTGCGCAGCTCGAGCAGCGCCAGCTGTCGAAGATCCGCGCCTGGGCGGAGACCAATCTCGCCGCCCCGCGGCCGACCATGTTCTACATGTTCTCCGGGCCCGACTTCATCTACGCCGACGCCTTCTATTCCGGCGCGACGACCTATGTGCTCAGCGCGCTCGAGCCGACCGGCTCGGTGCCGGACCTGACAAGACTGTCGCGTGGCGACGTGGGTGCCGCGCTCTACAGTGTCGAGCGCTCGCTATCTTCGGTCCTGAGCTTCTCCTTCTTCATCACCAAGAAGATGAAGGTCGACCTGCATGCGGGCGAGATCAGCGGCACCTTGCCGATCCTCTATGTGTTCCTGGCGCGCTCGGGCAAGACCATCCGGAGCGTCGCGCCGGTTGGGCTCGACGAGAACGGCATCGTTGGCACGGAAGGGGCAGGGAAGGGCGCGGTGCGTGGTGCGCGCATCACCTTCGCCGGCAATGATGGCGTTGAGCGCACGCTCTATTACTTCTCGACCGATCTCTCCAATTCAGGCGTCAAGGCGAGCGGCTTTTTGAAATTCTGCGAGACGCTTGCGCCCGGCAACAGCCTGATCAAGAGCGCCTCCTATCTCATGCACGCCGGCAATTTCACTGTTGTGCGCGACTTCATCCTCAAGAACAGTGCCACCATCATCCAGGACGATTCCGGGATTCCGCTCGTGTACTTCAACCACAGCCGCTGGCGCTTCTTCCCGTTCGGCCGCTATGCCGGCCCGATCGCCGAATTCCCGGGCCGCTACCAGGAATCCTACGCCGAGCTGTTCCACCGCGCGCAGCCGATCGATTTCGGCATCGGCTATCGCTGGCGCACGCACGAAACCAACCTGCTGCTTGCCGTGCAATTGCCGGGTGATGGCTTCGGCACCGCCGATGCGGTGGCTCAGGATGCGCCAGCCCCCAAACCGGCGCCGCCGCGTGCCAGGGCGCCCCGGCAGCCGGCGCCATTCTTCAGTTCGCAGCCCGGCGGTTTCTTCTGGTTTGGGCGCTAGAGTTCTCCTTCGTTTTGACGCTCCGGACTCCAGTCGTGCTTCAACATCCAGTGAATATTGCGATCGTAACTCACGCCGCGAGTCCTGCAATCGATCTGTAGCCGCGCCTCGTCAGGTTCGTGATCTGTCACCCAAGTTCCGAGGGATCGATATGATCGCTGCCGACGTCGACGAACGATTCAACAAATGGCTGGGCCTCTTTAACGCCGCTGCAGCGGCTGCGGACATCGATGCGCTGCTGATTCTGTTCCATCCGGACGCATTCTGGCGCGACCAGCTCGCGTTCACCTGGAACCTGCGCACCGCTGAAGGTCATGACGAAATCCGACAGATGTTGGATGCGTGCCTCGCGCGTACGGCACCGACGGCGTGGCGGCAAACGAGACCCGTGCGTGTCGAAGATAGCATCGTCGAAGCAATCGTCGAGTTCGAGACGACGGTCGCTCGCTGCAAAGCAGTCGTTCGCATGAGAGAGGGCAAGGTCTGGACCTTGCTCACGTCGATGACGGAGCTGAAAGGCTTCGAGGAAGCGCCGAGCTTCGACCATGTCAGCCATGGCCGAGACGCGCTTCAGGAAACCGGATTCGGCGATACCGCCGCTTCGGCGAAGCAGCCGTACTGCGTGATTGTTGGAGCCGGGCACTGCGGGCTTGGATTGGGCGTGCAGCTCCGAAAGCTGGGCGTACCTACGCTGATTATCGATCGCCGCGAGCGACCGTCCGATACCTGGCGAAATCGCCACGATTCGTTGTCGCTGCACTCTCCTTCATACTTTGATCAGATGCCGGGGTTCTCCTACCCCGACGGCTGGCCGCTGCATCCTTCGAAGGAACGCTTCGCCGATTGGCTGGATGCTTATCAGTCGGTGATGCAGGTCCACGTGATGACCGGGGCAGAGTGCGTAGGGGCCGACTACGATAATGCGCGCGGGAAATGGCGCCTACGGGTCAAACGCCGCGACAGCGCGATCGAGCTCAACCCGGAGCAGCTTGTGCTCGCCACCGGATTATTCGGGACTCCGAAGATCCCGGAGGTGCCCGGAAGGGAGCGGTTCAAGGGACCGCAACAACATGCAAGCTCGTATCGCAGCAACCCTCATCACAGGAACTGCCGGTGCGTCGTGGTGGGATCAGGCACCACAGCGCACGATATTGCTGCGGGTCTTTTCGCTGATGGCGCCGACGTCACGATGATTCAGCGCGGTCCGACCATCGTGATGAGGCTGGAGACGTTGCTCGAAGGATTTGCCAGGCTCTACGGCAGTGAGCCGAAGGCGCAGGGCATAACGATCGACCTTGCGGACCTGTTGTTCGCCGCGACGCCCTTGCGCGTCCTGGTGGGCATGCACCAGAAGCTGGTGAAGCACGTAAGGGAGAAGGACGCGGCGTTCTACCGGCGATTGGAGAGCGTCGGCTTTCGATTGAGCTTCGGTGAGGACGAGAGCGGCGTGTTTCCGCAGGTCCTGCGCGATCCCGGTGGCTACTACATCGATGTCGGTGCGTCAGAGCTGGTCGCGAACGGCAGCATAAAGCTGAGGAGTGGCGTTGGCATCGCGGCGCTTCGCCAAGAAAGCGTTGTTCTTAGCGACGGGAGCGAAATTCCCGCGGACATGATCTTCTACGCAACCGGCTACGAGCGCAGCTCGTTCGAATCCATCCTGACGCCGGAGACTGCAAGGAAGGTCGGCCCGCTGTGGGGCTTTGGTTCAGGCACCCGCCGCGATCCCAGCCCTTGGGAGGGTGAGCTGCGAAACATGTGGAAGCCCACGCGACAGAAAGGACTGTGGTTTCACAGTGCCGGAGTTGGGATGGGGCGGTTTTACTCGCGCATCCTCGCCCTGCAGATCAAAGCCCGGCAGGCCGGAATAGCAACACCCGTGTACGAAGGCGAAGCTGCCAAGGCGCTCGAGGCTGCGTGAGCCGCTCTAATTCACCCATGTCGCATTGCATCACCAGTGCACGCTCTGGCTCGGCACGATGAAGGCGCTGTTGTTAGCCATGTTCGGCTTGTGGGTGAAATAGAGGTAAGCGGAAACGATCAAAATGAGTAGTGCGATGATCGCCAGTAAATCTATCTGGCGGGGGTCATGACCGTGGCGGCTGATTTTCCAGCGCATTGTTGGTGTCCTCCCTGCGGACGCAAGAAGTCAATGCCGCACTGCCGCCACAGTTCCCGCACGCCAGCGATGCATGCATAACTTGAAAGCACCGGCGGAGAGGGCGATCTCTCTGGTCTACGGCGAGTTGACGCCGCGCCAGCGGCCGTAGCGCCAGGGCAGATACCATCGCGCGCCGGGCGGCGCCCGCTCCGGCACGTTGTCGATGCCCGATGTGCCGAAGGGATGGCAGCGCAATAGGCGCGCCAGCGTCATCCAACCACCTGCCCACAAGCCGAAGCGCTCGATCGCCTCATCGCCATAGACTGAGCAGGTCGGCAGATGCCGACAGTTGTAGCCAACCAGTGGCGACAGCGTATGCCGGTAGATCCAGATCAGCGCGCGGCCGAGATTGCGCGGCAGCCGCTGGGCGGCGCTGGCACAGTCTGTGCATCGAAATTGATGTGATGTTCGATGTTCCATGGGCGTCATACCGCAAACTTATGTCGTCTTGCGCGGGTTCCCAAGCAAGGAACTTAGTTCTTGCAGATATTTACGCCACAGTTCGCAACTATTGCACCGCACGGGCGGCGCTGCAGCAAAGGTCCTATGGACGAGACAGGTCAGTACGGTTACCGTTTTGATAACGCTTCGATGACACCATCATGTCACGTTGCGATGGGGCCGCTGCCACTGCTCACCCATAGGGCCAGGGGGAAGGAACCAAATTGAGGCTCGTGACGTCGCTTCGTCTTCGCGGTCTGGCACTTCTCGGCGCCGCCGCCTTTTGCATCACACTGCCTGGCTCGGTCACGACGCTGGGCAATTCGGCCCGCGCTGGCGCCAGTCTGGAAGAACGCAAGACGCCGATGCGATTCAGTTGGGTGGCTTGCGAGCCCAACTGCAGGGGGTGGGTATCCGCCGTCGGCATCATCACCGCCGACAGCCCGCGCGACTTCGAGGAGTTCGCCCGCGGCCGCCAGCTCGGCGGCGCCACCATCGTGCTCGATTCCAGCGGCGGCTCGGTCAACGACGCCATCACGCTCGGCCGCCGCTTCCGTGGCCTGGGCGCATTGACCACCGTCGGCACGACGGTCATCAACCAGACCTCAAAGGGCCAGCGCGCCAGCGTCAGGCCGGAAGCCTATTGCGAGTCGATGTGCGTGTTCCTGCTGTTATCAGGTACGACCCGTTACGTGCCGGAAAGCGCGCATGTCCGCGTTCATCAGATCTGGATGGGCGACCGCGCCGATGACGCGCGTGCCGCGAACTACACCGCGCAGGACATGATGATCGTGGAGCGCGATATCGGCCGACTCGCGAAGTACACTTTCGACATGGGCGGCGCAGGCGACCTGTTGTCGCTGGCGCTGAGCGTTCCGCCCTGGGAAGAATTGCACGAGCTGTCGCGCGACGAGTTGCGGCTGACCAATCTCGTCACCACCGAAGAGGTCGCCGACGTGCTGCCGCCGCAGGATAATGCGGCCACCGTGCCGGTCGCGGATGCGAAAACCAAGCCGAACCAAGACCGTTTCGCCACCAGCGCGGCTGAGGGCGAGACGACGGCGCAGCCCGCGAAGTCGATATCAACCAAGACCGCGGAAGCCCTGGCTCCCACCGGCGGCTCCGCCACGCCGCCCCCGGCCCAGCCGGGGAAATGAACCTAAAGCCGTTGAGACGACGGTATCGGACGCGCCACGCCTCGCGATGCTGCTTGATGCGCCCTCTCCCCTTGTGGGAGAGGGCTACTCCCGTGTCGGCAACTAACTCATTGGGGTGAGGGGTCTCTCTCCACGAACACCCTTGGGAGGCAACCCCTCATCCGTCGCGCATTTCATGCGCGCCACCTTCTCCCACAAGGGGAGAAGGGAAGTAGTCCCTCGACGTTCTGCCCTTACGCCGGCTGCTTGGCCTTCGCCTCGATCTGGCCGATGGCATCAACCACGGCATCAAATGTCAGCATGGTGGAGGCGTGGCGGGCCTTGTAGTCGCGCACCGGCTCGAGCAGGGCGATCTCGGCCCATTTGCCGTCTTCCGGGGGCTTGCCGTTTTCCTTGAGCATCTTGCGCACGGTCTCGCGCAATTCGCGCAGTTCATCGGCGGTCGAGCCCACGACATGCCTTGCCATGATCGAGGAGGAGGCCTGCCCCAGTGCGCAGGCTTTGACGTCATGGGCGAAGTCGGTGACGACGGGGCCGTCCATCTTGAGGTCGACCTTCACGGTCGAGCCGCAGAGTTTCGAATGCGCGGTGGCGCTGGCATCGGGGTCGGGAAGGCGTCCGAGGCGCGGAATATTCCCGGCCAGTTCGATGATCCGCTTGTTGTAGATGTCATTCAGCATGCGAATAGAGCTCGTGGGCAGAGGGGTAAGGCACCCTTGGCGGCTGGGTTCTATGGTCCTATATATGAACCGTATCGGCCGAAATACAGTCCGGCCATGCCATCGGCGCGGGCCAGTTCAGAAGCCAATGCTATGCTGCCGGTGTTAGGATGAAGGGACTCCAGGCGTCCGGCGGCACCAGGCCGCGCCGTCTGCCCGGTGACACACCCGGTCCGAGAAGGGACCGGTCGAACGGAGAGACGTCGAATGGACGCTGCAATCAAATCGATCCGCCCTGCCAAGAGCAACGAGTCCAAAAAGATCGAAACCCGGCCGGCCGAGCTCGATCCGTCCGAATTCCTTGCCGCCGCCGTCCGTGCCGACCAGCCGCGCCCGTCGCGTGCTGAAGCCGAGCAGGCGGTTCTGACGCTGCTGAGCTATATCGGCGAGGATCCGGATCGCGAGGGGCTGCTCGACACCCCACGCCGCGTCGTCGAGGCTTTTGACGAGCTTTACCAGGGCTATCACCAGTGCCCGGCCGAGGTGCTCGACCGCACCTTTGGCGAGACTGCCGGTTATGACGATTTCGTGCTGGTCCGCGACATCGAGTTCACCTCGCAGTGCGAGCACCACATGATGCCGTTCTACGGCAAGGCACATATTGCCTATACGCCGGTCGAGCGGGTGGTGGGCCTGTCCAAGCTCGCCCGGCTCACCGACATCTTTGCCCGCCGGCTGCAGACGCAGGAGCATCTCACCGCCCAGATCGCGGCTGCGATCGACGAGGTCCTCAAGCCCCGCGGCGTTGCCGTCCTGATCGAGGCGGAGCATACCTGCATGTCGGTGCGCGGGGTCGCCAAACATGGCGCGTCGACCTTCACCAGCCGCTTCACCGGCATGTTCCGCGACAATCCGGCGGAGCAGCAGCGTTTCCTGTCCCTGGTGCGAGGACCGACCCGGTAGCCTCGCACAACATTGCGAGGCTTATCCCGTGTCAGCACATGATCACGACCGCGAGGAAGGGCTGGCATTCCAGCCCAAATTCGACGCGTCAGGTCTCGTGACCTGTGTCGCGACCGACGCCGCCAATGGCGACGTGCTGATGGTCGCGCATATGAACGACGAAGCGCTGCGCAAGACCATTGCGACCGGCGAAGCCTGGTATTTCAGCCGCTCGCGCAATGCGCTGTGGCGCAAGGGCGAAAGCTCCGGCCACACCCAGCGCGTGATCGAGATGCGTATGGATTGTGACCAGGACGCTGTATGGATTCGCGTCGAGCAGATCGGTGCGGCCTGCCACACCGGCCGCCGTTCGTGCTTCTATCGCGCCGTCAAGGGTGAAGATGGCGACACACGATTGTCATTCATCGACGCCGAACGCTTGGTCGATCCATACAAAGTCTATCGCAAATAGACTCAATAATTCTCATCGTTGCGCACATGGCGCGATGCAGCGCGCGAGCTGCGTTGCCACCGTCAAAATGATGTGCAAAAATTCCCACTCGTCGTCGAGATGGGGTTACAACGGTGGCGCGTCGTTTTTCTCTACTCCGATTGTGTCTTGTCTTTTTCGCGCTGCCATTCCTTCCCGCGCAGGCGCAGACGCCGGAGCGGGCGCCCGACACCATGGCGGCCCGCGTGCTGGCCTGCGCGTCCTGCCATGGCGCGCAAGGCGAGGGGACGAGCGACGTCTATTTCCCGCGTCTTGCCGGTAAGCCCGCAGGCTATCTTTATAATCAGCTCGTCGCGTTCAGGGACGGCCGGCGCAAATATCCGCCGATGAACTATCTGCTGGAATTCCTGCCCGACGACTACCTGAAGAAGATGGCCGACTATTTCGCATCGCTGCGGCCGCCATTTCCGGAGCCTGCGATCCCGACCGTCAGTGACGCTATACTCGCGCGCGGCGAATCGATCGTGAAGAACGGCGATGCGCAGCGCGGCATTCCGCCATGCGCAAGCTGCCACGGCCCGAGCTTCGGCGGCATGGAGCCCGCGATTCCCGGCCTGCTCGGCTTGCGCGCAAGCTATATCAGCGCCCAGCTCGGCGGCTGGCGCTACGGCACGCGCACCGCGGCGGCCCCGGATTGCATGCAGATCGTCGCAAGCCTTCTCACCGAAGACGATGTGAAGGCGGTCGCCGCCTATCTCTCATCGCGTCCGGCGCCGGCAGACCCGTCGTTCGCGCCGCAAGGCAGTCTGCCGATGCCGCTTGCATGCGGCAGCGAGCCGCGTTGAAGGGAGCTCGCCGATGCAACGCCTCTCGACCAAGCTGATTCTCCTTCTGGCGCTGTGCTTCGCCGGCATGACACCGGCAACTGCACAGCAGAACCCGCCCGCCAATGCCGAGCTGCTCAAGAAGGGTGAGTATCTCGCCCGCGCCGGCGACTGCATCGCCTGCCATACCGCGCGCGAAGGCAAGACCTTTGCCGGCGGGCTGCCGATGAAGACGCCGTTCGGCACGCTCTACACCTCCAACATCACGCCCGATCCGCAGACCGGCATCGGCACCTGGACCTCGGACCAGTTCTACCGGATGATGCATGATGGCCGCTTCCCGGACGGCGGTCTCGTCTATCCCGCGATGCCGTTCGGCTCCTATACCAAGGTGACGCGCGAGGACTCCGATGCGATCTACGCCTATTTGCGTTCGGTCCCGCCGGTGAAGCAGGTCAACAAGCCGCACGAATTGACCTTTCCCTTCAACAATCGCTCTCTGATCATCGGCTGGCGCACGCTGTTCTTCAACGAAGGCGAGTTCAAGCCCGATCCGACCAAGTCGGCGGAATGGAACAGGGGCGCCTATCTGGTCGAAGGTCTCGGCCATTGCGGCATGTGCCACACCGCGATCAACGCGCTCGGCGGCAGCTCGGAATCGCAGGCGTTCGAGGGCGGCCTGATTCCGATGCAGTACTGGTACGCGCCGTCGCTCACCTCGAACAAGGAAGCGGGGCTGGGCGAGTGGAGCATCCAGGAAATCGTCGACTATCTGCGCACCGGCGTCTCTGCGCGCGGCGCGGTCTACGGGCCGATGGCGGAAGTCGTCTACAACAGCCTGCAATATCTCAACGACGAGGACATCCGCGCGATGGCGGTCTACCTGAAGGGCCTCGCGCAGGGCACCTCGCCGGACAAGCCGCCGCCGGCGTTGCCAACTGCAGAGAGCAGCCTTCTGCTCTCGCTCGGCAAGCAGATCTACGACCGCGATTGCGCAACCTGCCACGGCGCGACCGGCCTCGGCATGCCTCCGCATTATCCGCCGCTCGCCGGCAATCAGTCGATCCAGATGGCCTCGGCGGTGAATGCCATCCGCATGGTGCTCAATGGCGGCTATCCGCCGGGCACCGCGGGCAACCCGATGCCCTATGGCATGCCGCCCTTCGCGCAGCGCCTCTCCGACGATGAGGTCGCCGCCGTCGTCACTTACATCAGGACATCCTGGGGCAATCGCGGTGCGCCGGTATCGGCGCGGCAGGCCAACGAATTGCGCACGGCTACGCTGAAGTAGAGCATGATCTGGAGAAGGGGTGCGCCATGACGGATTCATCCTCGCAAGGGCGGGCGCAGCATTCCGATGACGAGGCGGTGGACGCGATCGTGCGCGCAGGTCCCGGCGGCGCGATTGCGGTGGCGGGCATCGCGACCGGGATCGTCGTCGCTTTATGGTTTGCCTTCTATCTCTTCGTCTTCCTGCCGCGGAGCGCCTGATCGTGACCAGCGAGACCGATCATAGTCACGGCGCGCATGGCCTCGGCGAGGCGGTTGCCGCGCGCATCGAGCGGCGCTGGGCAACGTTGTCGATCGTGATCATCGGCGTGCTCGTCGGCTTGGCCGCCTTCTTCGGCATTTACCACACGACGATGCCGCAGGGGCGCGTCGAGACCGCCGATCCCACGACCTTGCATCTTTCCGGCGAATTCGTCGAAAGCAACCTCGGCAGCGCGCTGGAGGCCGACGGGTCCGTCACGGTGCGCGCGATCGGGCAGCAATATTCATTCACCCCGCAATGTCTCGTGGTACCGGCGGAAACGCCGATCACCGTTCGCGCCACCAGCGCCGACGTCGTGCACGGCTTCCTGATCGAGGGCACCAACATCAACATCATGCTGGTGCCGGGCTATGTTTCGGATCTGCCGATCAGCTTCAAGACGCCGGGCGAACACATGATGCCGTGCCAGGAATTCTGCGGCATCGGCCATCAGGGCATGTGGGGCAAGGTCAAGGTGGTCGACCAGGCTACGTTCCGCAACATGGCGGCGAGCAAACGGAGGCTCACCTGTGTTGATTAACAAGCGGCTGATCCTGGCGCATTTCTGGCTCGCCTTCATCGTCTTCGGCGCGGCGCTGGTGCTCGGCGCCTGGCAGATGTTCGTGCGCAGCCCGCTGAACGCCTGGCACTTCAATCCGGAATTCTATTATCGCTCGGTCACCGCGCACGGCACGGTGATGGGCTATGTGTTCCCGACCCTGATCGCGATGGGCTTTGGCTACGCCATCAGCGAAGCGGCGCTGGAGCGGCCGCTGATCGGGCGGCGCTGGGCCTGGGCCGGCATCGCGCTGGTCGCGATCGGCAGCGTGATGGCGATGATCCCAGTCTCGCTCGGACTCGCCTCCGTGCTCTACACCTTCTATCCGCCGATGATCGGCAATCCCTTCTATTACATCGGCGTGGTCCTGGTCGTGGTCGGCTCATGGATCTGGGTCGCGCTGATGTCGATCAATCTCGCGGTCTGGAAGCGCGACAATCGCGACAAGCCGGTGCCGCTCGCGATGTTCGCCAATGTCGCCGGCTCCTATCTCTGGGCCTGGACCGCGGTCGGCGCCGCGGTCGAGCTGATTTTCCAGATCATTCCAACCGCGCTTGGGCTCAGCACCACCATCGATGCTGGACTGGCGCGCGTATTCTTTTCCTGGACATTGCACGCCATCGTCTATTTCTGGCTGATCCCGACCTACATCGCATATTACACCATCTTCCCGCGCGCGATCGGCGGCCGGCTCTACAGCGACGCGATGGGGCGGGTTGCCTTCATCATGTTCGTCGTGGTCGCGATGCCGATCGGCGTGCATCATTTGTTTGCCGATCCGCAGGTCGGCGCCGGCTTCAAGTTCATGCAATCGGTGTTCACCGGTCTCGTCGCGCTGCCGACGCTGCTCACGGTATTCACGATCTGCGCGTCTGCGGAGATCGCGAGCCGGCTGCGCGGGGGCAGGGGCGCGTTCGGCTGGATCGGCGCGCTGCCGTGGAAGAATCCGATCATGCTCGCGACCGCGCTGTCGCTCGTGATGCTTGGCTTCGGCGGCGCCGGCGGGCTCATCAACATGAGCTATCAGCTCAACACCAGCATCCACAACACGCAATGGATCACCGGCCACTTCCATCTGATCTTCGGCGGCGCCATCGTCATCATGTATTTCGCGATCGCCTATGACCTGTGGCCGCATTTGACCGGCCGCACGCTGGATAGTTACGGGATGATGCGCACCCAGCTCTGGCTTTGGTTCATCGGCATGATCGTCACAACGTTCCCGTGGCACTATGTCGGCATCCTCGGCATGCCGCGTCGCATGGCGTTCTATGACTACGCCAATCCCGCGATCGCGCCGCAGGCCCTCTCGGTGACGATGTCGGCGTTCGGAGGATTGATCCTGCTGACGTCAGGTATCCTGTTCCTGATCGTGCTGATCCGCGGCCAGTTCGCGCCGAGGGGCGAGGCGGGCGCCTATCGCTTTGCCATCCCCTTGCACATGCCTGTGCGCATTCCGGTTGCGCTCAACAGTTTTGGCTTGTGGCTGGCGCTCATGATCGGGCTGACGGTCGTCAATTACGGCTATCCGATCGGCCAACTGATGGCCGTGAAGAATACCAGCGTGCCTGCCGTTTATGTCGGAGCCAGCAGATGAGCGAGGAGGAGCTTTATTCGCCGCGTAACCCCTGGTTCAGCATCAGCGTCGGCGTCACCGCCGCCATCGCGGTGCTGTCCGCGGTCGTGGGATTGATCTGGCTGCCGCTGCTGCAGCCCAATCTGAAGCTTGCCGGCATCTGGGATGCGATCTGCAGCGCAGCCGGCGTGCCGAACCTGCCGAGACCCGCCGCGGCGGTCCCGCCTGCGTTCAAGACGTCGAATGTCGTGGTCACTCCGGAAATGCTGACACGGCAGGATCAGGTGTCGATCGGCCGTGGCGCGACGCTCGCGCAGCGCTGCGCGATCTGCCATGGGCCGCAGGGCGTCAGCGACGCCAACTCGCCGAACCTCGCCGGGCAGTACGCCGCGGTGACGTACAAGGAGTTGAACGACTTCAAGACCGGGGCGCGGGTCAACGTCGTCATGAGCCCGTTCGCGGCCAATATGACCGACCAGGACATGCGCGACGTCGCGCTCTATTACGCCTATCTGCCGCGTGTGCCTTCCAGTCAGGTCAATCCGAACCTGCCGCCGCCTGCGATCGTGGTGACGGGCGCGCCGATGCGCAACATCCCGCCCTGCGGCTCCTGCCACGGCGAAATCGACATCAAGGCCGGCAGCCCCTGGCTCGGCGGCCAGTCCGCCGTCTATATCAAGTCGCAGTTGCAGGCCTTCGCATCGGGCACCCGCCGCAACGACATCAGCGAGCAGATGCGCAATATCGCCCGCCAGATGACCGCGGAAGAGATCGATCAGGTCGCGCGGTATTACGAGGCGCAGCCGTAAGGCTCCACCTCCTTAACTTCCCATTAACCATAACTGCCGCAGGGTATTGAAGGGAGCTGCGCCGATTACCGGCGTTCATGAAGCCCACGCGAGCGTTTCGCGAGGAGCGGGGCATCAATCGATGGCGATCGATACATTCAACGCCGGGACGGCGGCAGGTGTCGACCCGACGCGCGCGAAGATCGCGGGTTCGATCAAGCAGGCCGCGTCCACCACCGGCACGAGCTTCCAATACCTGCTCACGACCGCCAAGATGGAATCCAACTTCAACCCGCGGGCTTCCGCGTCGACCTCATCCGCGCGCGGGCTGTTTCAGTTCATCGACCAGACCTGGCTCGGCACGGTGAAGGAGGCGGGGGATAAGCTCGGCTACGGCAAATATGCCGATGCCATCACGAAGAATTCTGACGGCAGCTATTCGGTCAGCGATCCGCAGGCGCGGGCCGCGATCATGCGATTGCGCGACGACCCGGATGCGGCGTCGGCAATGGCCGGCGTGCTGACGCAGTCCAACAGCTTCAAGCTCACCGGCAGCATCGGCCGTCGCCCGACCGATGCCGAACTCTACATGGCGCATTTCATGGGCGTCGGCGGCGCAGCGAAACTGATCTCGAGTGCCGAGGGCAATCCGAACGCCAGTGCCGCGCAGATGTTCCCGAAGGCGGCCGCCGCCAACAGTTCGATCTTCTATGACGGTTCAGGACGCGCCCGCAGCGTGTCGGAAGTCTATTCGGTGCTGAACGCGCGCTATGCCGGCGCTGCTAATTCCAGCGCGACCCGCACTGCTTTTGCCGCGGCCGGCGGCGAGATCGCGAGCGCTGCGCCCGCGCCGGCAATCGACAACGCCGCCTACCTCTCAGGCTTCCCGGATTCCCGCGCGGTGTCGCCTGTGGCCGGCTCGCAGACGGCATCCGCTCCGGGCGATCCGATGTTCCGCTCGCTGTTCCAGGCCGGCGACCGCGCCGAGCCGATCTCGCCGACTGTGCAGGAGCTATGGGGTCGCTCGTCACAGGTCGCCTCGCTCTCCGGCCAGACTCCCGAAGTGCGGCCTCCCGGCCGCCTCGACCTTTTCAGCGACCGCAACGGCACGTTCTCGGGCTGACGCTCCGACAGGTGGTTGCCCCTCATGGTGAGGAGCGCGGCACGCGCGTCTCGAACCATGAGGCCCCGATCTCGCCCGCGGCCCATCCTTCGCGACGCCTGCCGTGCAGGCTCCTCAGGATGAGGTCGGTGTACTTGGAGGCAGGCGCTCATCATTAACGAAACGTCAATAAACCCAAAGAGTTATGGTGAACGCTTTGTTAAGCGTCATGGTTTATCTTTGGTTACGTTGGCACTGCATCACCGTGTCGTCTCGTTGCGTAAGCCGGAAGGGCCATGATCGTTCGGCAGTTCATCAATTGGATCAGGACCGCTCCGGCAGGGGAGCGGGCCGAGGCCACCCGGGCATTGGCGCGGGCGTGGTTGATTTCAGACCTTTCCGAGGACGACCGCATCGCTGCCGAGGGCGCGCTGCTGATGCTGCTCGACGATCCCTCGCCGCTGGTGCGGCAGGCGATGGCCGAGGTGTTCGCGCGCAGCGCCGAGGCGCCGGCGGCCATCGTGCAGGCGCTCGCGGTCGACCAGCCCGCAATTGCGTTGCCGGTGCTGGAACATTCGCCACTCCTGATCGATGCCGATCTCGTCGACATTGTCGCGACCGGCAACAACGAGATGCAATGCGCGATCGCGCGGCGGATCAATCTGCCTGCATCCGTCGGTGCGGCGATTGCCGAAGTCGGCTGTGCCGCCGCAGCGCTCGAATTGATCGAGAACGCGAATGCGGAACTCGCACCGTTCTCATGGGACCGCATCGTCGAACGGCACGGCCATCTTGCCGCGATCCGGGAGGCGATGCTGGTGCTGGAAGGCCTGCCGGCCGCGACCCGCATGGCGCTGGTGGCAAAGCTGTCGGAGACGCTGGCGCAATTCGTGGTCGCCCGCAACTGGCTCCCCGCCGATCGGGCTGATCGTATCGCCAGCGAAGCGCGCGAGCGCTCGACCGTTCACATCGCCGCGCGCTCGCGCGGCGAGGAGATGCGCGGCCTCGTCGCGCATCTGCGCGCGACCTGCCAACTGACCGCCGGTCTGATCCTGCGTGCGCTGCTCTCGGGCAATATCGAGCTGTTCCGCGCAGCCCTCGCCGAACTCTCCGACCTGCCGGAGGCGCGCATCGCCGCGCTGTTGCATGACCGCGGCGCCGCGAGTCTCGACGCGCTATTGATCCGCGCCGGCCTGCCGGAATCTACCTTTGCCGCCTTCCGTGCCGCGCTCGAGGCAAGCCACGAAGCCGGCTATGTCGACAGCATCGACGGCGCGGTCAGGCTGCGCCGACGGATGGTCGAGCGCGTGCTGACCCATTGCGAGACCGATCGGCAGGCCGCCGAACCGCTGTTGATCCTGCTCCGCCGCTTCGCCACCGAATCCGCGCGCGAGGAAGCACGCGTCTTCTGCGAAGAGCTGGTCGCGGAAGAAGCGCTCGCACCGCTCGAGCACGATTTGATCGCGGCGTAGGAAAAACCGCCGCCGCAACACACGTCGTCATTCCGGGGCGATGCGACAGCATCGAACCCGGAATCCATTTCGCCGCCTGCGCATGCAGCCCAATGGATTCCGGGCCTGCGCCTGGCGGCGCATCCCGGAATGACGGGGGATAGCGACGAGCTGCGTAGGGTGGGCAAAGGAGCGCAGCGACGTGCCCACCATTCCGCTCACGATGGTGGGCACGCTGCGCTTTGCCCACCCTACGCAGGCTCCATTACTCCGCCGGTGCGATGCTCGGCGCGAGGATGGCTTCGAGATGTTCTGGGCGGTCGTGGTTGACCTTGAGCAGGAATTCATCGGCGATGCCGCGGAGCTGCCTGCTGAGCGCGCTTGCCATCACGGCGGTGTCGAGCTTGGTGCGCTCGCGCACGATCGCCTGGATCGCGTTGATGTGGTGGGTGATCAGCTCCGCCGGCACCTGGTCGAGATCGGGGGCGTGCTCGATGATGCGGCACAGGCTTTCGGCGGCGGCGCCGGCGGAGGGAAAGCCGAAGGTCGCGGCGTCGCCCTTGATGTCATGAGCGGCGCGGAACAGCTCTTCGCGCGTTTCGTGCGAGAAGCCGTGGCGCAGCACAATGGCGTGCGCGGCCGACAGCCGGTCGGCCTCGATTGTCATCCACTGCTTGAATTCGCCGGAGAGATCCGCAAGCGCCTGCTCGGCGCGCGCAACGGGGTCGTCATGATCGATGTCGGGGGGGATGCGGCGCAAGACTCCGCGCAGCGGATTGGGTTGCGTGATCACATGATGCGTGGCGAAGGTCTTGATCTCGACCGCGCCCGGTTTCTCTTTCGCCATGATGATCTCCTCGCCGCCTAGATCGCCGAACGTGCCTTCTCGAGCAGCGACGGCTGTTGCATCACTTCCATCTCGCCGCCGACGCGGCGCTCGGGCCCGATATAGGTGTTGCTGGTGTTGCGGCGGCGGTCCGGGCCGAAATAGGTCTTGGTCTTGATGAAGGGGCGGGGGTTGGCAACGACATTGAGGATGCGCTGGTAAAGTCCCTTGGCCGAGATCGGCTTGGCCAGGAATTCGGTGACGCCGGCATCGCGCGCCACCGTGACGCGGCGCTTCTCCGAATGCGCGGTCAGCATGATGATCGGCGCGTAGGGATTGGCGTTGGATTCCGGCTGCCGGATCATCTGTGCGAGTTCGAGCCCGTCGAAAATCGGCATCGACCAGTCGGTGATGACGATGTCCGGGACGTAGTGGGTATACATTTCCAGCGCGGTGGCGCCGTCTTCCGCCTCGTAGACTTCGCGCGCGCCGAACGAATGCAACAGCGTCCGCAGGATGCGGCGCATATGCGGATTGTCATCGCAGATCAGAAACCGCAGCTTGTTGAAATCGATGCGATACATGTCCCGCCCGGCCCAAACGGCATTACCCGACGTTAACCATATCGCTGTGGCGGTTAAGGAAAGGTTGCGAGGAGGGGGAGGATCAGTACCCGAACTGCTCGCGCAGGATGCGCTCTTCCAGGCTGTGGCCGGGATCGAACAGCATGCGTATCGAGATGGTCTTGTCGGTCAAGACCTCGACGCGGCTGACGTCGCGCACTTCGTCATGGTCGGCGACCGCCGCCACCGGGCGCTTTGTGCCTTCGAGCACCTCGATCACGACGAACGCCGAATTCGGCAACAGCGCGCCGCGCCAGCGCCGCGGGCGGAAGGCGCTGATCGGGGTCAGCGCGAGCAGGGCGGCGTTGATCGGGATGATCGGGCCCTGCACCGAAAGGTTATAGGCGGTCGAGCCGGCGGGGGTGGCGACCAGGATGCCGTCGGCGATCAATTCAGGCATCCGCTCGTGCTCGTCGATCAGGATGCGCAGGCGCGCGGCCTGATAGGTCTGGCGGAACAGCGCGACCTCGTTGATGGCGTGATGCAGATGCACCGCGCCGTGAATGTCGGTGGCGCGCATCAGCAGGGGGCTGATCAAAGATTCCCGCGAGGCCGCCAGCCGTTCGCGTAAGTTGTGGGTCGCGTACTCGTTCATCAGGAAGCCGACGGTGCCGCGATGCATGCCGTAGATCGGTTTCCCCGAACGCATGTTGGCGTGCAGCGTCTGCAGCATCAAGCCGTCGCCGCCGAGTGCGACCACGACGTCGGCGTCCGCGGCGTCGCAATTGCCGTAGAGCGCGGTCAGTTGCGCCAGCGCCGCCTGCGCCTCGGTGCCGCTGCTGGCAACGAAGGCGATCTTCTCGTATCGCTCGGGACTGGTCATGGCACGACAAGCTCGGCTCTGGTTGCGCGCCGTTCCGCGCCGCGCCCGTCTATACAGCTTGGCCGCGCTTGTCGAGATCAGAAGACCGGCATTTCGGGGTCACAAAATGGCTCGGCAGGGCCGCCCGACACAATTCCGCAATGATCGGGCCTCGTAGCCCGGGTGGAGCGCAGCGCAACCCGGGACTTCTGCATCCGCGTTTACCAGGGGTCCCGGGTTACGCTTCGCTCCACCCGGGCTATGTGCCTCACTTCTCCTGCAGCGTGCGGATCGGCTCCCAGTCCCCGCCCGGCGGCTGCGCGGCCATCTGTTCGGCGCGCTCGCGAAACAATGCGGCCGGCTTGTCGGTCGCGGCCGAGCGGCCGAAAGCCTCCGTGGCGAGGTGGAATTCGCCGGCGCGCCAATGCGCGAGTCCTTCGCCGTAAGTCTTGATCAGCGCCTGCTGCGCTTCCGACAGCGCGTCCGCCCGCGCCACCAGCTCGTAGATCTTCAGCGCTTGATTCCGTCCTTTGACGCGGACTTCGTCGAGCTCGCGCCAGGCAAAGCCGCTGCCTGCGAGCGCCACCGTCGCGTCCGAGGCGATGATGGTGGTGCCGTAGAACTTGTTGGCGCCTTCGAGGCGCGAGGCGAGGTTCACCGCATCGCTCATCACGGAATAATTGAAGCGCCGCCGCGATCCGAAATTGCCGACCAGCGCCTCGCCGGAATTGATGCCGATGCGCTGCGCGAGCGGATGGTCGCGGAAGGCCGGCGAGGTGGCGTTGAGCTCTGCAAGTCGTGTGCAGCAGTCGAGCGCCGCGCGCGCCGCGTTCGCAGCATGGTCAGGATCGTCGGCGGGCGCGCCGAACACCGCGACGATGGAATCGCCGATATATTTGTCGACATAGCCACCATTGGCCTCGATGACATCGGTCATATCAGAAAGATATTCGTTCATCAGCGACATCAGCCGGTCTGGCGGCATGTTTTCCGCGATCGCGGAGAAGCCCGCGAGGTCGGAGAAGAACACGGTGACCTCGCGCGCTTCGCCGCCGAGCTCGGGCAATTTCTTCGACGACAGCATGCCGTTGATGACGTGTGGGGCGAGATAGAGCGCAAAGCTCTTCTGCAACAGCCGGCGGTCGCGATCGGTGACGGCGAAGCGAAGGCCGACCATCGCCGCGAGCGCAGCCGTGCCTGCCGCGAAAGGCTCGACCAGCGGAAGCGCCAGTGCGTGGGTGAAGGCGAACGTGGCGCCGACGAGCCCGAGCGCGCTCGCCGCTGCGCAGCAGAGGACGGCGGTGAATGGCCTGAATAGGCGCGCCGCCGTTGCGGCCAGCGCGGCAAACAAGAAGGCGATCAGGAACGTCGGCAGGAGGCCGGGCTCGCGCGCCGCGTTGCGGGTGATCAGGTTGTTGACGGCGGTGGCGTGGATATACACGCCCGCGATGGTGCTGCGCGCGACGCCCGGAACGTCCGGCGGACTGGCGTCGGGCGCGCAGCGCGGGAGAGGGCGCCTCCCGTCGCCTGCGGTGGCAAATCGTTTGGATGTCGCCTGGCGGTCTTCGATGTCGAGCACGGTGCCGATTAGGACGATCTTGCCGTCGAACCAACGCCGGAAATAATCCTTCCCGCCCTTGGCCGCGCAGGCGCGCAGGTCGGCGAAGGAAAAGGTCGGGATGTCGTCCGCGCCGCCGGCAAAGTTCAGCGTCATCGTGTTCGGCACCGGGCTCGGAATCCGGTAACCGGCGAGCGTCACGTTGCCACTGGCGTCGCTGTCGGCCGTCGCACCAAGCGCACGCGATGCCAGTTCGAGCGCCATGCCGGAAACCCTTGCGTCGCCGACGACAAAGGTCAACGGCACCCGCCGCACCGTGTCGTCGCTGTCGGTGTGGACATTGAGCGGACGGATGTTCTGCTGCTGGCGGACGGCAACGCGCTGTCCGGGGGAGGGGAGGATCGGCTGATCCCCGCGCAGGATCTCGCCGAGCACGACCTTGCCGGATGTGGAGGCGGAGGCGAGGGCGCGCAGGAAGTCGCGATCGAAGCCGCGCACCTTTTCGCCCAGCACGCCGTCGCCGAACGGAATTTGCGACAGCTCGATCGAGGTCGGGATCACCAGGTCGAAGCCGACGACCTTGGCACCGCCATCGATGATCGCGCCGAGCACGCGGCCGATCTCGCCGGTCCAGGTCAGCGTGGGCGATCCCTTGAACGGCGCCGCGCGATAGCTTTCCTCGTCGATCGCGACGACAACTGTGGGGGAAGCGGTGGGGTCGGATGCGCTCTGGAATATCCTCCAGCGCAGCGCGGTCAGGATGTCGAGCGAGAGGCCGCGGATCGGCTCGAGTGCGGGCGAGATAGAAATGGCGGCGCAGACGAGCGCGATCGCGGCGATCGTGATCACCTCGTGCGCGGTGCGCCCGATGCTCAAGGTCGCTGATCCTGGCTGGCGCGGGAAGATTTTCTCTCGAACAGTGAGGCGTGTTCGACTTCACCTCGGTCGGCGTGCGGGGAGAGGTCGAAGTTCAAGCCAACGGGTCGGCGCGAAGCGCCGCCCGATGACAGGCTCCGCTTGAATTTCGGGTGAGGGGGAATCTCGGCGAACACGTCTGTCACCGTGTCCGTGGAGAGAGCCCCTCACCCCAACCCTCACAGAGCGAGCTTCGCTCGTCTCGGCTCCGTAAGAACGGGGAGAGGGAGAAGCGCCAGCAGTGGCCCCAGGGCAGTTTCATCACGAGCTAATTCATCCGCAGCAGGCGGCCGACGATCGGCGTGGGGCCGGGCTTGGCTTGCGGGTCGACGCGGAAGACGATTTGCGACGACTTGAAAGTGGCGGCGTAGAGGCCGCCCGGGACCAATGCACCGTTCTCGCGGGCGAAATCGAAGAACCTGCCCTTGAGCTGGGTGCCGCCGAGATCAACCTGCTGACGCTCACCGGGGATGTCCAGGCGCCTCACGATCAGCGTGCCGCGTCCTCTTGCCTCCACGAATGGCGAAGCGCCGTAGAGGGTGAGCTGCGGCTGCGGCAACGAGGTCTTGTTCGCATCGACGCTGCGCAACACGGTGGCGGCGACCGCGCTGGTCGCCTGCGTCGTGGCGTGCGTCTGGTTGGAATCGCAATCGGTTTTTTCGGCCTTGAGGTCAGCGAGATGCACGACGCTCTCGTCGGTGCCGACGATCACCGTGCCGATCCCGGAGATCGCTTCGCGCCGGCAAGAGGTCATATAGCTCAGCACGATCGAACCACCGTCCCCGATCTTGATTACGGTCTTGGGGGCTACATAATCCATGAACTCGGCGCCGGTGACCTTGCCTTGCACGTCCTCGACGACGGCCACCGGTGACTCGGCCGCCGCCGGCGAAGCCAGCGCAAGCAGGCCGACACAAATGGCAATCGCTCGTTTCATTTCGGGAACCCCCTCGAAGATACAATTTCGTTAGTCGCGGTGGCGCCGTTTTGGTTCTGTGGATCGAATGGTTGGGTTGGCAACCTTGTGGATGTGACGGATATCACTCAATTGTCGCCGCGGACAACCTGATCGGCGCGTATTGTCGCAGGCCTGTCGCATTCATCGCGGTGCAAACCGGCTGGCGCGATTGTGATTTCCACACAATTCCTCCCGTTGTGTAGCTGCATCCCCGATGGACGCCGCAATTCGCGTCGTAGCCCGGGTGGAGCGCCAGCGTAACCCGGGGGCGCTGTCTATCTTGACGCAGATGTCCCGGGTTTCGCTTGGCTGCACCCGGGCTACGAAGGAACTGGGACATGGCAAGCTGGGTCGGAACACAGCGCAACGCGCGCACGCGCATGATGGTCGCGCTGCTCGCATTTTCAGTCGTGAGCGGCGCGTGGGCGCAGGACGCGGGCGACACCCCCAAACCGTCATCACAGTCAGATTCGCCGACGACGCAGGCACCGGCGGGTCGTAAGGGCGGTGCAGACCGCAGTGCGGCAGCCAATCCACCGTCGGCGTCCGAGCAGCACCGCTTGCCGCCTGACTCCACGACCAAGCAGACGCTGGCGCTGCCCGGACGTAGCTTGGAGTTCACGGCCACCGCCGGCTCGATCCGCCTGTTCGACCAGAAGGGCGAGCCGCAGGCCGATATTGCCTATACCTCCTATCAGCTCGACGGCACCGATCGGACGAATCGCCCGGTCACCTTCCTGTTCAACGGCGGGCCGGGCGCATCGTCGGCCTGGCTGCAGCTCGGCAGCGCCGGACCGTGGCGGATTGCGCTGGGCGGCGAGGGAGCGGTGTCGTCGGCGTCGCCCGAACTGGTGCCGAATGCGGAAACCTGGCTCGACTTCACCGACCTCGTCTTCATCGATCCCGTCGGCACCGGCTATAGCCGTTTTGTCGCGACCGGGGACGACGTGCGCAAGCGCTTCTTCTCCGTCGACGGCGATGTCAATGCGATCGCGCTGGTGATCCGCCGCTGGCTCGAGAAGCACGAGCGGCTGCTGTCGCCGAAATATGTCGTGGGCGAAAGCTATGGCGGCATCCGCGGACCGAAGATCGTGCGTAACCTGCAGACCGAGCAGGGCGTCGGCGTGAAGGGATTGATCCTGCTCTCGCCGCTGCTCGATTTCCGTGAATTCCAGGGCACGAGCCTGCTGCAATATGTCGCGAGCCTTCCGAGCATGGCGGCAGTCGCGCGGCAGAGGAAGGGCCCGGTGACGCGCAGCGACGTCGCCGATGTCGAACAATACGCGCGCGGCGATTTCCTGGTCGACCTTGTCAAGGGGCAGGCCGACAGCGAGGCCACGACACGGCTCGCCAACAGGGTGGCGGCCCTGACCGATATCGATCCGGCGGTAAGCCGCCGCCTCGCGGGGCGTTTCGATATCTCCGAATTCCGCAGGGAATTCGATCGCCGCAACGGCAAAGTGACCGGCCGCTACGACGCGTCAGTCGAAGGCTTCGATCCCAATCCGGATTCGAGCGTATCCCGCTTCGGCGATCCGTCCGGCGATCCGCTGATTGCGCCGCTGACGAGCGCGGTTGTCGACCTCACCAGGGGCAGGCTGAACTGGCAGCCGGACGGATCCTATCATCTTCTCAACGGCAGCGTCGCCGGCTCCTGGGATTTCGGCCGCGGGACAAACCCGGCCGAGTCGGTCTCACAGCTCCGGCAGATTCTCGCGCTCGATCCGAAGCTGAAGCTCCTGGTCGGCCACGGCCTGTTCGATCTCGCGACTCCTTACTTCGGCTCGGCGATGGCGCTCGACCAACTGCCGGCCTTTGCGAGCCCGGACCGTGTCAAACTCGTCGTCTATCCCGGCGGCCACATGTTCTATTCCCGCGACACCTCACGCCAGGCGTTCAGAGGCGAGGTCGAAGCGGTGATGAAGTAGGCGAGAGCGATTGACGTTCTTCGCCTGCGTATTCAAACAGCGTGCTTTCTAGGAGACCCTCATGGTGACGAGCGCGTCTTCGCGCGTCTCGAACCATGAGGCCCCGATCTCACCCGCGCCATCCCTCGAGACGCCGCTTGCGCGGCTCCTCGGGATGAGGGTCGTCGCATTCATCGCGCAAGGGACGTGACAATATTTTGCAGCTTACTTGAAGTTGCCGTCTCGCGTGATCGGGCAGCGCTTCTGTCGTATGACGCGCATCATTTTGCTGATGCAAAATTCACGTTTTTGAGAGTCGTGATTGAACCTGATGACGTGCGGCACTGACCAATTCAGTGCTGGGGATTTCAGGGCCCAGTGACGACCAACGCCACCAAGCAATACTCATTGCGCTCGGTGGCGTTTATTTTTGGCGAAGCTGTTTCGTCACAAGCCCCACCGTCGTCATTCCGGGGCGCGCGCAGCGCCAGCCCGGAATCCATTTCTCCACCTGCACCCGCGGCTCGATGGATTCCGGGCTCATCGCTGCGCGATGCCCCGGCAGGGACGACACCGGTGTGAAGCGCGACAGAAACTGAAGGGCACGGCGCGTGCGCCGTTGCCCGTCACACGGCAACTATCGCCTCAATACACCAGCCCGGTGCCGGGCGGCTTCTCCAGCGCGGCGGCGAGCGAGCGGTATTCCTCGCTGTTGGTGCCTGCAAGCTGGGCGATGCGGTTGAGATGATACTGTGCCTGGTCGCGGTTGCCCTGTTCGACCTGCCACAGACCGTAATACTGCCAGGTCTTGACGTGGTTCGGATCGGCCTTCAGCGCGCGCTCGTACCAGACCTGCGACAGCTTGTAGTCGCCGAGCTTGCGATAGGAATAACCGATCAGGTTGGCGACAGCGGCGGTGTCGTCGCGGTGCAGCGCCTTCAATTGCTCGATCGCGTTGGCATAATCGTGGCGGTCGTAGATCGTGGCATAGGCGGCGTGATAGCCATTCTCGAAGGCGGCCTGTTCGACGTTCGGACGAATCTCCGACTTCTTCTTGCCCTTGGGCGGCGGCGGGGGCGGATCGTTATCCGGCGCGGCATAGACCGCGGTAACGACGGGCGCTGCCGCAAGCGTCAGCGACAACATGGCGAGCGTCAACAGCCTGATCGCGAATTTCTGCATGCCTCTCTCCTGATGGTCAGCCCGGTGATCCTATACCGCGGCCCGTTTCCTTGAACACCCAGTGCTCGGAAACATTCCCGCTTCGGCACGCCATTTTGAAACTCACGCCTCGCAGACATGACGCGGTCAGGACTTATCGCAATCGCGACATGAACAGGATGTCATGGAGATGAACGAATTCCGTCCGCGCGTTTCAGCGTGGGTTCAGCGCCGCCGACTTAAGGTCGTCCTCACTGATCGGCGAGCCCGGCCATCCGACCGGAAGTCTCAGCGATCCCTGGAAGAGGAGAGACAACCATGCTCAAGACCATTTCCGCGGCGCTGCTTGCAGTTTCCGTGATGGCGGCGCCCGCGTTTGCCGGCAACTATGGCAAGACGACCCAGGCGCCGGTGATCAAGTCCGAACTGACTAAGTCGAAGGCGCTGCATGCCAACGCCAAGATGGTGCGCCATCATCATAAGCACCAGCGCTACGTCCGCCATCATGGCCACCACAAGCACATCGGTGTGATCAAGACGCATGTCACGCCGAAGGTCGCGGTCAAGCCTATCGTGCGGCCCGCCAAGCGCGGCTGAATCCTGACTTCCACGACTGGTCCGTCCGCCGCGGTTTTGATCCACATTGCCCCACCGCGCCGGCGGATATCAGGCCCACCCACGGCCATTGCATCCCCAATGGCCGTGGGATGGTGCATTGAGGCGACGCCGAGATGCGAATTCCCTTTCGCCGCTGGCCGGTCTAAGAAACTGCCGGGACCGATGCAGTCGACTTTGGGGCGAAAGGAACTTGGCGAAGACAGCAAGACTTACGGCAATCCTGCTGTTGCCGATCGCGCTCGGGGCGTGCTCCGCATTCAGCAGCGACGACAACAGGTCGATCAGCTTCACCGATGACCGCGGTGTCGCCGACCAGCCGTATCCGAAGAATTACCGCGCCGAGACCCTGGCGTTCATGCACACCTATCTCAACGACCCCACCGGCGTACGGGACGCGGCCATGGCTGAGCCGGTGCAGCGGACGGTCGGTGGGCGGCAGCGCTACGTCACCTGCCTGCGCTTCAGCGCCCGCGACTCGGACGGCGCCTATCGGCCGACGCGGGAGCGCGCGATCGTGTACGTCGATGGCCGGCTCGACCGCATGATGGAAAATGCCACCGAGCCTTGCGCCAGCGCTACCTACGCGCCATTTCCCGAGCTGGAGAAGATGTCGCGGTAGCGGCGGCTCGGTGGCCGCAGGGTTACCGGGATGGGATCACTTTTCGGCGAGGGGTGAACCTCTGCTTAGTCAGATCCGACATCCGTTCTGGTGGCCGGCTCCGGATTAACCGGAGGGAAAATTCTTCCATGCAATGGAACCAGCGGGTGTTGCGGCGCTGTCACTGTGACGAACACGTGATGCTCTGGCGGTGCCCCAAAGCAACCTAATTGAAGTCACGTTGTTTGGTTTGATGTCGCGTCGTGGAGTGAACGGGGAAGTACCATGAAGAAGTTTTTGCTTGGCGCAGTCGCCCTGGCCGCATTCGCCGGCCCCGCTTTCGCGGCTGACATGCCGGCACGGCCCTATACCAAGGCACCGCCGGCCTATACGGCGCCGGCGTTGGTTTACAATTGGACCGGTTTCTATATCGGCGGCCATATCGGCGGCGGCTTCACCGACGGCAACAATCTGCTCGGCAGCGACGCGCGCTTCCTGGGCGGCGTGCAGGGCGGTTTTGACTATCAATTCGCGCCGAACTGGGTGGTGGGCGTCGAGGCGCAATACAGCTGGCTGCCGGGCAACAGCAATAATGGCTTCGTGTTCCCCGCTGGAACGGTGGTGACGGGCAATACCGACCAGCTCGGCTCGGTGACCGGCCGGCTCGGCTACACCTGGGGTCCGGCGCTGCTCTACGCCAAGGGCGGCTACGCCTGGCGTGAGAATAGCAATATCGGCGTCGCCTTCGCTGGCGTGCCTCAGCCCTTCACGACCGACGGCAACCGCAAGGACGGCTACACGGTTGGCGCAGGCCTCGAATACATGTTCGCGCCGAACTGGTCGGCCAAGGCCGAGTACCAGTATTACAATTTCGGCCACACGACCTTCACCTCCGGTCCGGCCGAGATCGTCGGCTCCCGCTTCCGGGACGACGAGCATACGGTCAAGGTCGGCGTGAACTACCGCTTCGGCTGGGGCGGGCCGGTCGCTTCCAAATACTGACCGCGGGTTTCCGCGGGGGGCGAGGGCCGGCTTTCCGCCGGCCCTTTTGCTGCAGGGCTACCGGCGCCGCGGAAAATATTTTTTGCGGTGCACAGAACTTTCACGGTCGATGGTTTATTATGCCGGCCGCCGGGCCAGGTGGACACACGAACATGCGTGCTTTTGCGTTAGCGTTGATTTTTTCTGCGGCGATATCGCCATGCCTTGCCCAGACCGTGCTGAAATCCGAACCGCTGATTCTCGCGCCCTATGAGGTCGCCTTTGTCCAGGATCCGGCCTGCGGGGTCGGCAAGGTGCTCAAGGTCACCGGCGCGATCAGGGGACTGCACCGGCGTAAGGCGTGCGTGACGCTGGCCTCGGAGCAGGCCTCACTGGTGAGCGCGACGCCGTAAGGCTTTTTCCTGCGGCGGCTCGGGCGGCGAGAGCTGCGGCTCGCTCCGCGCCTCGCGTTCGGCATCGGCCTTGTTCTTGGCGGGGTCTTCGTTCGGCTCCGCCTGGCAGGGCCTGATCTCGTAATCATTGTCCAGGACCGGACGCGGGGCGGCCTTGTCCTCGTCCGTGGCGACATCGACGACCAGGCCGCTCTTCCGGGCGACCTTCCAGACATCCGCCTCGGTCGGATAGGCCTTGCTCAGCTTGGCATCGTTGGAAAACAGCGCGTACGGCATTCTTAGCTCGTGGCTCCGCAAAGGCAGTCAACGCCAACCCCGCCCCCGGGTTTCAGCACCGCCAACCGTCTTGTTTCACGCCCAGGTGAGGGCGTCCGTCACCCCGTCTTGAGTCCCTAATAAGTGATGAATCCCCCAAAAAAGAATCCGCAAGACTCCGGTGCTAGAATCGCCGGATGCTCCGGGCATGACAACGGTTCTGCACACATCCAGCGAACGCGTGCATGTCACGCTCACCGCGGCGCTGTTGGTTGCCTCTGTGGCCAATATGCTGCTGGTATGGGCCTGGCTCTGACCGCCAAGACCTGGCGGGACAGCCGGGGGGATTATTCTATTCGGCGGAGCGAGGCGGCTAGGTGCCCTCGCTCAGGGTGGCGCGGACCTTGGCCATGGTGGCACGGCAGTATTCCTCGCGCTCCCGGGTAAACCGCTCCTGGTGCGCGCGGAAGCTTGCCACCCGGGCACGGATTTCGGACTGGAAATCGGCGGGGAGGTCGAGACCCGCGATCTGAGGGGGCTTCGCCTGAGACGGTCTTGCCTCAGGGTGCATTGTCTGAGCAGGCACCGTCTGAGCCGGGTTGGGCGGGACGGCGATCGGGAGCGGCGGAGGTTCGGCGAGCACGGCTTCAACGTTAACCACGGCGGTGGTTATGGTCGCGCGGACGGTCGTCTCGGTGGCCGGCGACAACAACTTGGCGTCGGGCTTCTTGCCGGTCACCGATTGCACGAACGCCATTGTCTGAGCGATCAGGAGATCGCGTTCCTTCATCCATTTCATGGCACACCTCGGCCTTACTCGACTGCAGCAAAGGTTGCCTTCGGAATCAAGCATCCCAAGTTATGGCAGTCCCAATTTCCACCGAGGTGACAAAAGAGTAACACCGCGTCAATCGGAAGAGATCGTTTACCATAACGGGGTGATGGCAAGTCCTCACGGGCGCGGTGGAGACGGCAGCAATTCCTTGCCGATCGCTCTGATGAGAAACTTCGAGCCGGCGTCGGAGAGGTGCACGATATCGGTTATCAGCACCTGGTTCGCATCGGTCCCGATCCCCGTCAGACAGCCCGCAGCACTGCATAGCGTATGCCAGGCAGAGATATACTCGATCCCTTCGGCTTTGCTGAAAGCCTCCATCCGCTGATCGTTGTCCAAGCCTGATACGCCCACCGCGATCCGCTCCGGAATCTCGTGCCAAATCCGGTAGTGATTGACGAGCGTATGGGGAAGCGTTCGCTTCCAGACCGGCAGTGGACCCAGGATGACGATGCGCCGGACCTTGCTGGCGCGCAGCCGCGCGATCGTTTCGTGCAGCTTGCCGAGATCGTTGTTCGTGCCCCACATCGCATGGAGCAGCACGACGTCCGGATGCGCGGACTGAAGTAGGCCGAAGGCGGTGCGATGGACTTCGTCGCAGCGTGCGTTCGCGCCCGAATCCAGGATCGGCGCGCAGCCCGGCGCGCTGAACCTCGCCAGGCGGAACGATCCGCTCGCAGCCTCTGCTTCCTTCAAGCCCGGATAGAGCGCGGCCGCGGTCGAATCTCCCCACAAAAATACGAGCGGCAGCGTTCCCTGCTCGATGCAGTCTGCGTTGAATTCAGCGCCCGGCGCTTCCAGGAAACACCTGTCGCTAAATCCCGCATTGTCCTTCGCCTGGGTCCGCGCGATCGCCTGCACCTCCACAGGAAAACGAAAATCGAATCCGGCCGCGGCGATGGTCACGATACCGGCAAGGCCGACGAGCGCGAGACCGAGCGCTAGTCTCTTGACTGCCCGGTCGTAGTGGCGAAGCGGAATTTCGACAAAGCGGAATGTCAGCCAGGAAAGAATCACGGAGACGGCGACCGCCGCCCAGATCTCCATCACGTTCGGCACGCCGTTGCGCAGAATGCCGAGATAGGACAGGACCGGCCAGTGCCAGAGATAGAGCGGATAGCTGATCAGGCCGATCCATACCATTGGCCGGTTCGACAGCAGCATCTTGTTCACCGCCGAATTTGGCGTGGCGATCAGGAGTACCGCGCCGAGCACCGGCAGCAGGGCGTAGAGGCCTGGGAATGCGCTGGCGCGATCCAACAGCAGCGCCGGGCCAAGGATCGCGGCAAGGCCCAACAGAGCAAGATACTCGCCGATCCGCTTGTCCCAGCTAACGCTCTTCCGTACGAGCACCAGGTGGGCAAGAAGTCCACCCGCGAGCAACTCCCAGGCGCGTGTGAGCGGTGAGTAGAACGCGACGGTCTCGTAGCCGAAGAAGATGCTCAGGCTGAACGCAAACGACGCCAGCGCGATGACCGCGATCCATCGGCCGCGGATTGCGGTTGCGGAGAGAAGAAGGATCAGCGGCGGCCAGAAGATATAGAACTGCTCTTCGACGCCCAACGACCACAGATGCAGCAGCGGATTGTCCGCGGCGGCAGGTGCGAAATACCCGGTCTGCCTGAGCTGGAACAGATTGGCCGCAAAGGCAACGCCGGCAGCAATGTTCTCGCCAAGCAGGGTGAATTGATCGGGCAGCAGCGCGAACCATCCGACCAGATAGGTCGCGGTGAGCACGATGACGAGGGCTGGAAAAATACGGCGAACGCGCCGCGCATAGAAATCGGCGAACGAGAAGGTGCCGGCATCGACCCTCGTCAGGATGATCCGCGTGATCAGGAAGCCGGAGATGACGAAGAAGACGTCAACGCCGATGAAGCCGCCCGGCACCAGCCAAGGCTGGGCATGATAACCGACGACCAGCAGAATGGAGATTGCTCTCAGCCCGTCGATATCGGGCCGATAAGCCGTTTCGTGATGCGCCATTGTGCGGATGATGTACCCGGTCCACGGCGACGCCGCCAGAGCGGGCGGGGGTCCGCTTCATCACGTATCAAATGTTTGTGGCCCACCTAGCTCGCGGGAAGTGGTGTTGCGGTCGTCTCGGCCGGCCGTTCGGCGGCCTTTGCTTCGATCAGGTCGGCGTAGCGGTCATATTCATCGGCCATTTCGAGCAGTTTTTCGCGAACGTCTGCATCGACGACCTGATAGGCCAGCCGCTTCGCCTGCTCGGATTGAAACCGGTAGTGCTGCGTGTCGGACATGTGGGCACCTCGAACGTATGTCCGGCACCAACCGCAAAGGTTCATCAGGCAGCGGCAGGCTTCTTGTCCTGTCGAATCTCGACGTCGAACCAGCCCATCTCCTTGAGTTCGTGCGCCTTCTTCAGCGCGGCATCCTCGCTCTCGCGTCTTAGGATGATCTGCCCGGTGCCGTCGCGGGCGTAGATGAAATAAGCCATTCTTAAAATCCTGTTCGGCTGAAATACGCGCTCCGACAACGGAAATAATTGAAACGATCTTGGCGCAAAACACGGCGCTTTGATGAAGCGGATGGTGCCGGCTGAGGGGATTGAACCCCCGACCTTCGGTTTACAAAACCGCTGCTCTACCGCTGAGCTAAGCCGGCCGATTTCGGTCGCTCGCATATCAGACTTGGGAGCGGAGGGCCAGAACCTGAGGGCAGCCAGGCGAGACCTGTGCAGGAAAAAGGCGGCCGGGCGGCCACCTTTTCCCCAACTGGTCGATTGGGTTACTGGCAGGGGTGGCGGCGGCCATCCTCGCCGCGGAACCAGGTGCCGGGCGTGCAGACGAGGCCGTTACGCTCGGCGTAGCTCTGGGTGTAGTAGCCGCCTCGGTAGCCGTTATCGAAACCGGCAAATGGCGCAGTGGCGACCGCCGCCGCCGTGCCGACGGCGCCTCCGACAACCCCGGCGGCCACGTTGCCCGGCCAGAAGCTGCCGCGATCGTCCCAGCGGGCGTAGCTGTTGTTCCAGCCATTGTTGTACTGATAGGCGGCGGCGCGACGCTGCTGGTAGCTGCCGGTATAGGGATTTCCCGGTCCTTGGTTCTGGCAATTGGCGTTCGGATAGAACTGAGCGCAATAGCCGGGATTGTAGATCACCTGTTGCGCCCCGGCGGGAGCGGCCAGGGCGGAAGCGAGCAGCGCGGCGGTACCGACGATAGCGAGTGGTCTCATGGTGAGCTCTCCTTGAAGTCGCAACCGACACCAAGCGGCCGCGCGGCGGGCCTGTTCCAACGATCCTGTTCACACGATTTCAAACCGAAGTGATCGCATCAAGGGCATCAAGAGAGTGGTACTCGCGGACGTTGATGCGCCGCCGATTGTGGAAGGAGTGGCCTGACAAGGGCTGCCACTTCGTGTCAAATAGGGGCATCGAGCGGACGGGGCGGAATGTTTGGAATCCTGGGTCTTGGTTTTCTGTTGGGCATGCAGCACGCGCTCGAGCCCGACCATATCGCCGCCGTCTCCAGCATCGCCGCGCGCCGGACCCATGTCGGCGACATCGTCAGGCACGGGCTGACCTGGGGACTCGGCCACACGCTGACGCTGTTCTGCTTCGCGGGTGCCGCCATCCTGCTCGGACACGCGATCCCGGAGACAGTGGCGCAGCCGATCGAAGGGGCCGTCGGCATCATGCTGGTCGGGCTCGGCGTCCACGTGCTGTGGCGCGACCGCGTCCATTTCCACCGCCATGGCCACAGCGACGGTACGGTGCATTTCCACGCCCACAGCCATGCCGGCGAGACGACGTCGCATCGTGCCGCGACGCATGTCCACGCGCACGGCTTTCGCTGGCGCACGCTGCTGGTCGGCCTGATGCACGGCATGGCCGGCTCTGCGGCGCTGCTGATGCTTGCGGTGTCGCAGGCCGCAAGCCCGATCGTCGGACTGGGCTATGTCGCGCTGTTCGGAATTGGCTCGATGATCGGCATGGGCGCGCTGTCCACGGTGATTGCAGTGCCGATCGCGGCCTCCGCGCGCTGGCTCACCTGGGCCAATCGCGGCCTGCAAGGCGCGGTCGGGCTCGTGACCATCGCGATCGGTATCAACACCATCGTCGAAACACTGCTGGTGTAAGCGGCCGCGTATACGGCGTTAACAAATGCTGATCACGATCGCCCGCAATTGAGCGAGCCGGCATGCTCACGCGTTAGGCTTACCGGCAGTTTGGCCTGTCGCTTTAACCTTTGGCTGCGCGCATTCGATTAGGTTGCTGAACGAGACAGGAAGGCAACCAATGCGCGTTGGCATTACAGCGGGGATTCTTTTGGCGATGACGTCAACGGCCTTTGCCGGTGGCGGCTCCGGCGGCGGCTTCGATATCGTCGTTCCCTATCGCCGGGGCGTGCCGATCATCATCAACGGCATCGACGCTTCCTATGCCGTGATCGAAGGCGAATGGGGTCTCGGCAAGAACGTCCACGTGCAGCCAACCATCTATGGCGGCCGCTACATCGATCCCGAGCCAAATGTCGGCCATTATTATCCGAGCCTCGGCCACATGCCGGGCTATGGGCGACTGGAGATCGAGCCGCCGTCGAACCGGCGCCTGCCCAAGCCGGCCGAAAGCTATCACCAATCCTGGTCCGCGCAGTCGATGCCGCTGCCGGCGCAGTCCAATCCGCCGGTCGATGCGCCGCCCATCATCTATGCGCCGCAGTATGACCAGTCCCCACGCGACCATCGCCGCCGGCCGCCGAGAATTCCGCGCTAGAGCATGATCCGGAAAAGTGGAAACCGGTTTTCCGAAAAGATCATGCTCAAACAAAGAGATGAGCCAACAAGAACACACCAACAGGAGAGTGGCGTAATGCGTAAGATAATTTCAGGAATGGTCGCGGCAGTCGCGGTCATGGCCGCGGCACCCGCAATGGCGTGCGGGTACGGCTCGTGCTCGCCGTGCGGCTCTTATGGCTATTATGCCAGCCCCTGCGCGCCGCCGGTCTACGCTGCGCCGGTCTATTCCGCACCGGTCGTGAGCTACAACTACACTTCCGGCTGCGGCGGCTGTGGCGCTGGTTATGGCTGGGTCACCCAGCGGCTCCCGGATCCGGAGCAGCAATACTACTATGTCAACCAGGGGCCGACCTATACCGGCCCGGGTAACTGGGCGCCGGTTCCGACTTATCGCGAGAGCGGAGTCTCGTACTATCGTCCGTTGCGTCCGCGCTACTATCGTTCGCACTATCGCTACGGCCACTCGCAGTATTACCACGGTCAGCGCGTGCTGCGCCGCTACTACTGATCTGATAGGCGCTCTTGAAATTGGCGCCCGTTCGCCTCGTGCGAGCGGGCGCTTTCATTTGCCTCGAGCTACTTCGCTCGAAGACGCTCTACATCAGGCCAAGCCGGCTTGCGCCGATATAGAGCGCGAGCACCGCGGCGTTCGAGACGTTGAGGCTCTTGATCTCGCCGGGCATGTCGAGCCGCGCCACCACGCTGCAGGTCTCCCGCGTCAGCTGTCTCAATCCCTTGCCCTCGGCACCGAGCACCAGCGCGAGCGGCTGCCGTAGCGCGACCTGGCTGAGATCCTCGCTCCCTTGGCTGTCGAGACCGACGGTCAGGAAGCCGCGCTCGTTCAATGCGGTCAGCGCGCGGGCGAGGTTCTGCACGGTGACCAGCGGCACCAGCTCCAGCGCGCCGGAGGCCGATTTCGCGAGCACGCCGGTCGCCTCGGGGCTATGGCGGGCGGTGGTGACGATCGCCTTCACCGCGAAGGCCGCGGCCGAGCGCAGAATGGCGCCGACATTGTGCGGGTCGGTGATCTGGTCGAGCACCAGCACGATGCCCTCGGGCTCGAGCGTATCGATATCGGGCGAGGGCAGGGGATCGGCTTCCACCAGCAGCCCCTGATGGACCGCATCCGGTCCCAGCCGCTGGTCGATGGTGCTGGGGCGGACGATCTCCGGGGGCACCCGGGTGTCGATCCGTTCGTCCGCCAGCCGCTTCGCCGCATTCTCGGTTACGAACAGCTTGCGGATCCGGCGCTCCGGATTGGCAAGCGCCAGCGAAACTGTATGCCAGCCGTAGAGAATCACCGGCCCGTCGGCGTCCGAATCGCGGCTGCGCCAAACCGGCCGCCCGGCCGATTTTCGTCCTTTTTCGAATGGTTTAGCCCCGCCGCGGCGGAATGGGGGCTTGCGGTCACGATCGCTCATCAGGGGCGTTGTGTCACGGGTTCCGGACAATGGCAATTTTGCCGGCAAAAGGATGCCGATTAACGGCTTGCCTTGGTTGACTTTGCTACCTCCCTTCGCTCATAAACGCGCCGGCCGCGCACCCCGACGGGTCCCGCGGTCACCAGCGTCACCGATTGACCTGTCCGCCGCCACGTTGGGCGGGTGGCGTCCGACGCTGTTGGGACGGGGGAGTGTCCCGAGTGGCAAAGGGAGCTGACTGTAAATCAGCCGCCTCATGGCTTCGCAGGTTCGAGTCCTGCCTCCCCCACCAATAATTTCAATGGCTTAGGTAAGAAAATCAGATGCCGCCCGCGCACGAGATTTTTCGAATGCTCCTGAGCCCCACTCCAAGCCCCACTTATGCCGGTGCTAGATCACCCGACGAAAGGCGAGGTTGCCGCTGGCTCCGATTGCCAAGTTGGCGCCCCCGTTATTAAGAGCCCACACTGCTTCGATTCGAGGCGAAGGGGGCAAGGCTAGTGTTCAAGGGTGCACCACACGACAGCCAGCGCTGTATCAGTCTGTCGTGCGGGGGTGTGCAGGCCGCGAGGGCGCCAAGTTGGACATGATCTTCAAGCGAAGCTGTCGAAGCGCGCTCTGAGCATGGCAAAGCGTCAGGATGATCGCGCGGCGAACACGAAGCTCAAGGCTATTGCGTCTGGTCAGATGCTCCTCGCAAAAGCAATGCGTCTCATTGGCTATTTCGACGCCGAGAGCGCAGAAGTTTCATCTGCGGCAGTGTAAGCAGCAGATGATGTACGGCGCCATCATGTATGACCGCGACCATGTCATCCGGGTGGCAGGCTTGCTGAAAAAAACGGAAAGCGAGCAAATGAAATACATAGATGATCAGTAACTCATCAACCGCGTGATTTGGTGCGCGCTGCTCGCGCCAGAATTGAGCTTGGGCGTTCTTCGAGGCGCGCGCCGCGCTGCATCCCTGCTCAAGCCTTGGGAATGTTGAATGCAAGCACGGTCAAGACTAGCAGGCGATCCGGGTCGTTTTTGCTCCGAAAGATGTAACGTCGCCGCGTCTCACCTTCCTTGCGGTCTTCCCTCATGAAGTTCGGGTGGCTCTCGATGCTCTTCCAGAGTTCTCCTAGCATGTAGGTGAAGTCCTTCAGCTTGCTAAACATCATCAGGCAAGCCTTCGTGTCCCTCCAAGTGAGATAGCCGAGAAGCTGGTCGATGGCGTCATGGGCGACTTTCGTGCCGCCCCAGAATTTGCACTCCGCAATGAAGACGTTTCGGTCTTCCACGCGAATGAGAATATCCGTCTTACCCTCACTGTTGAAAGCCTCTGCTGTCCCGTCGCCGCGGTAGTGGCCGTTAAGCGGCACCAGGAAGTGCTGGCGAAGGCTTTCTTCGTCCAGGTTCACGAAAGCATCAGGGCTGCGCTCCATGACCTTGGCCATGGACTCAATGATCTGAAGGATATGCTGATAATCATCCTCAATCAGCTCCGGCTCGGAAACGAACGCTTTCCGCCTGCCGTTTGACAGGGAGGCTGGCACGGGCTTGCGCTGGATCTGCGGTGCTTTGTGGCTCGTTGGAACGGGGAGCACGGGTTTCATATTTAGCCCGATCGAGGCTGCCATGTTCCTTGCGTCGAGGAGCCTCTTCTTTCGAGCTTCAATATCCCGGAGGATGTTCTTCCTAAGATTGTCATTATGCGGCTTTGCGAGGTCGCGTTGCCAGCCAAGATAGCGCTCGATGTCTGCCAGTGTCTGCTCAAGCATACTGCGGACTTGGGGCCCGTCCAGGTTCCTACCGGTGACTGTCAGCACCAGTTTGTTGCCAGCGTTTACCCGCGCGCTCGGCGGCATAGAAATATATGAATTTGGCTGATACTCGAAGAACATGCCGTTACCCTCGAAGGGCACGGTTAGGTAAATTTGCAGCGCAGGCACGTTGATGCTGCGGCCGTAGTCGTTGACTTGCTGCATGATTTCCTGAGGCTCGCTCAGAACCTCTTGGTCCCGGCGAAGGACAGGGATATCAACGCGATGATGCGCTTCGACGATGTCGGCAAGATCTTCGGCGGGCTTCTGAAGAATGTCCTCCGGGTCCATGCTGGCCACGGAGTTGCTGGCATCGCGACCCTTCTGGTGAACGTAGTCGCTCAGGCTGTGGGTCGAAAACAGGTAATCCGGCATAGAACGGCCTCATTCGAATCAAGGTAGCTCAGCGGGGGAGAGAGGACAGGGTAGGTCGGCCAAAATGCCTGTTCAACCGGTAGTCGGGAGGCGAGGGACGTGGTCTGTAAGTGGTTGGCGGACAATCCGGCAAAAAGACGGTATAGGGCCGCGCTGGTTGTACAAAACGACCAGCTTAGTCAACTTGGTGATTGGGCGTCCGAGCTGAAGAAGCTCTGGCCGTGGTTGGCGTGCGCTTGCCGGAAGCCCATGTTCGTATCGCCCCCGATGAGCGCGCCGACGGCGATCAAGAGTGCCGCTGTCGTTTCTTCTCGTTGATTTCCATCTGCCGTCCGGTATGCATGGATCATGTTCCGACTACTCGGCCCGGTCGCTCGGCCGGAAGCACCGGCATCATTCGAACACAGCGTAGTCGCTGAAATCCGTCGACCCGTCATCCGCGATGACATAGAAAAACTTTAGATAGTCCTGGTCGTCTCCGAAATAGCGATGCTTTGCTGCTTCGATCTTTATGACGACGTACAAGCCCGAAGTGTTTCTGGCGATGAGATACTCTCCGATCTGAACATCTCGGGTTCGCGATGTAAAATCGTAGCTAGATGCGTCTTTGATCTCGTCTATTGATTTTGCGCCATATGCGACGGCGATGCCGTTGATGGTAGGGGGATCATTGTAGGCACGGATGCCGTTTCTTATGCCACCTTGCCACTTAATCTCGAATGCGCTGTCTCCACGCCCGATCACGTAGTGGCCGTCATGACTTGAATGATCAAACTCGACGGTTCCAATAACAGAAGTCAGTTGCGGGGGAGGTACTTTTGATGCCTTTCCTGGCTCTGGAATCAGTAATTTCTTGCATAAGAGGTTCGCTACCTGCGCCTCGTTGAAGTTTGCCGCCGGTAGATAATGGATGTTCTTTGACATCCCCTCGGGCCACGCGTCGTCAAACCTGATCGGCAGAATATATTCAGAGCGAATCGATATCGCCTTTTCAAGCGCAGCTCGCCGTTCGTGGCGTGTCCATTGCTTGGCGCAATACGCCTCGGACACAAGCATGATTACATAGCTGGCATCTTTCGAGTAGATGCGGTGGAGTTCCTCAGATAGATCCTTCCCCCAAAGGTCGGCGAGATAGAGTTCGTCGTAAAAAACCTGAACTCCGCGAGCTTGCAGATGCCTAGTCAATTGAGAAGCGTAGCTCCGCTGTTCCCCGGCAAATGAGATCGCTACTTGGTAGGCCGGGACGCTGGACATCGTATATCTCGTAGAATCACCCTCAGGATGAGTGATTGGGTAGTTTCCCCCTTTTATGACAAGATTTTGTGGTGATTGCAAAGTCTGCTCGTAAGCCCAGACGACCGATTTACCCAATTTCATTGGAGGCGCAGGGTCAGGCGATGGGGCGGACGCCGCGACTGAAGCGCGTACGTCCCGATGTGAAAAAGCCGCTGCATCGCGCACGCTCCGAGCACGATTTGCATTCTTCGACGTATCCGTTCTTCCAGTCGGAAATGGACTGGACCGCGAAGGGCCATACGGCTGGATCGAGAGTGCAACGCGGCAGATTGTATATCGACACGTTGACACGCGCGGCGCTGAGAAGCTCGACCGCTTCAGTCAGCTCGGTCCTGTAATCCTCGGGGTCAATCCACAACAACGCATCATTTGCGAGCGCAAAACCGGTATTCTCCATCCCCATTATTGCCACGTGGTCAACGAACGGAAAATTGCGAGACAACCAACGGCAAGTCTGTGCGATAGTAGGGGCGGTTAGCGCATGCAGGACGATCCTGATTTCAACGCGTTGACGACGATCCTTCAGCTTAAGAATGCCGAGGATCGTCTCGTCAAAGGCTCCTCTTGCTTGTACGACATGATCGTGAATGTGATCGACGGCCGAATAGACCGGTATTGCCGCAATCAAGTTTGGGTGCTGAGCTGCACTCCAAGCACCGACGATCTGAGATTCTGAGAATGCTCTGCCGTTTGTCAGCACTTGAATCGCGGTGTTCGGCAACTGGTTGCGGCATTCGGCGATGATCTCTACAAATCTGCGCCAGTTGGTCAACGGTTCGCCGCCCGTAAATGTAAGGGACGGCAGACCCTTGTCGAGGAGCGGCAAACTTTCCGATATTTCGTCCAAGATCCAATTGTCGTCCACGTCCTTTGGTGGCTGTGAACACATTAGGCAGTAGTTGTTGCATCTCTCTGTGACCAAGAACGAGTTATGCTTCGAACCATGTCGGTAAAGCGAACGAACGCGCTTGGAAGCGTGCTGAAAGCCGATAACATCCCCGTCGGCCAGGTAATCGAATTGACTTGGCAGGACTATCGATCGTTCCGATCCTTCTGCAAGGATCGGCGCTAATCCATCGCCAACTCCAAGCATCGATCGCCAATTGAGTGACCTCGCGCGATAGAACTCTTCGATCGTTCGAATGAGCGCGAAATCGAAGGGGTTTTCCGTACCTGATTGGTCTGGTCGGTTGAGCCTTACCACGGAGCGTTCGCGGCATGGATCTAGACCATGACAATCAAGGGCCATACCGGATAATTGTAGCTTGATCACGTAGCCCAACTCCGCAGAATTGCTGCATCCGACGGTGTCTCTAATATCTCAAGAAGCAGGCGCATAACGCCCTTTTGTCTCGCGCAAAATGCGGAAAGGGGCTTGATGCCGAGCGCATCACCCTGCGTGGCGTGGTGATAAACCGGATCAGCGCCACAATGGGGCTCGAATACACAGCTTGAGCATTCCGGAGCACATTGAGTTAGCGACGAAGAAATTGCCTCAATGAGTCGATCCGACATGATTAAGGAGCTATAGTCGTCGTTGTCGACATGACCGAGACGAAATGTATTGTCACCTGTTTCAGCGAGCATACGGCCTTCGTCTGAAGCAAAAACGCTGCCGTCATAATTGTAGACGAGTGCGCCGATACCGATCCCTGCGGGACTGCGAAGGTCGACATAGCCGATTGGTCGATCTGACATCATCCTGGAGAGGATGAGTGCGGCATAGAACTCTCTAAACGGTCTGCCGGAGCGATTGATTTCGATAATTCGACGTAGGCCCCGCTCGTAGAACGCGAGCCATTTCTCTATATCATATCGATCATACTGCTTCGTTTTGATGGCGAAGCCGAAAGGCGAGAGCGGCCTGAGGAAGATGCCGTCCAAGTCGAGTTGCAGGTACTCATCGATTATCTCGTCGACACGATCCAAGCTCGCTTCGGTCGTGGTCATTAACGCTCCGACCCGGTCGGAACCAAGCACCTCTTTGGCGCGCCTTAGTCCGTTGACGGCAAGGTCGTGGCTATTACCGCCCGGTCTTGGACGATTTCTGTTGTGCAAGTCTGCAGGACCATCCAGTGAGGTCGAAATGAGCACGTCGTTCTGTTTGCAAAAAGCAAGAATCTCGTCGTTTAGGAGTGCAAGGTTCGAGGCGATGACAAAATCCACGGCTTTTTTTGCTGCGATGGATCGGTCCCTCGCCGCCGAAACGATCGTTTTGATCAGCGGAAAATTTAGAAGCGGTTCACCGCCTTGGAACTCGATCTTTATGCGTGGAGAATGGCTTTGAAAAGCAACATCGAGGGCGCGCTGGGCGATCTCCTCGGTCATGTCGAACCGGGAGCGATCTGTGCTTTGCCGAGAGACTTGGCAATAGGGGCAAGAGTGTTCGCAGCGAAGGGTGACCACGAAGATATGCAGGGGCGTGACTTGACGTAAGAATGACATTCGACTGCGAAGTCGTAGAGCTAGTAGCTGCCGTTGAGATTGCTGGCCTTCGCGAGTGACCAAATGAGCGGCATAAGCACGCTCATAAAGTCCATCTCCAGGTTGGAGCTGCAAATCAACTAGCTTGTTGAGCTCAGTCTGAGTCAATCGAACAAAGTCTCCGACCAAGTTCGCGACTAGGTATTCATTGGAGCCCATTCGTTCGAAATTGAATGGCAGCAACGACAACGCGTCGCCTGGGGCACTGAACGCCTCAGGCGGTAGAAACTTGGCCATATCGAATCCGTAGATTAGCTGCCTTGAGATGAGGCGAGGGAGCCGAAGGCGAGGGCGAGAATCACGTTCCGCATGCCATCGGTCCTCTCCGCAACGCGCAATCTCAAATTCTCATCGGAGACGATTTCAAGAAAACGCTCTTTGAGTTCGAGGCCGGTCAACGGTAAGCGCGAAGTCGATTTTGACGCGAGATGGCAGACAAATCGATCCGCATCTCGTTCAATTTGACACGTCGCTATCCCAACTAAGCGATAAATAGCCGCCTCGAGCGCCCCCAAAGTTTGGACGCTCGAGTCGAAATCGACTGTTACGCTTACGGTAGGTGCGCTTGCGTTAGTACCGGCTAGAGGCATGGGACGCATGAGACGCATGGGAGGCGTGCGACGAGTGTCCGGCCACAACGATCGTTCCATCCGACTGCGTGGTTGTCACAAAGCCAAGCAGCTCTTCGCCCGCTCGCACAAAAGCATTGGGCGTGAGCTTTGCCGTCGCGCTATGGTCGTTTTGACCCAAGGTTTCTGCATCAGACCTAGCTGCCGGTGCCGCTTCGGCGGTCGGCATAGCAACGGTGGTGAGAGAAGCAAGAGCAGCGCCGAGCGACAGAATGTTCTTATGATTTTTCATCACGTTCCCCAATGCGTAAAGCAGTAATGAGCTACATCGCGACGGCTTATCGCGTCTAGATGAAATCGAGAACCGGCGGTAGATAAATAGTCGAGTACAACCCCCGCGTCACTACGTAAATACCGCCTCGCTCACGGGCTCGCAAGACGGTCTATCCATGAATCGACAAACCCGCCGAGAACGAGCGCAGTTTCTTCTGGAGTGCCTCTTGCGGCCATCCCGCGAATCGCTGCGGGCCCAATACCGCTTCACCGAGCGCGGCTCTCGTCGAGAAGTGTAAACTAAAAAAATGATCTTCTATGAAAACAATTGATGGCGCCGCTCGCCGCGCAGCGTCATGTCGCGCGGTGGAATTGGAGTAGAGACTAAAGTGGTAGCGATACGTTCGCTTCTATCTTTGCTTCCTGCAAAGACTCGCGCATAACGTGCAAAAAAGCAGGAAAGTATAATGCGACGCCGTTTCGTTGGTTCTGCCGCGTTTGCGGTGCTCCTTGTTTTCTCGTCGAATGCAGATGCGGTGGCGCAGTCGCTCGAGCTTCTTCAATCGCGACCGGGACAGCCTCTGCCACCCATGGGCGGTTACGGTCGAGTGAATCCCAAGGCGAAAGCCGACGAAAACGCTAAATACCAAACGTTCCTCGGTGAAAAGCAAGAGCGCGAGATTGCAGCGCTGAAGCAAGGCGAAAAGCCTTCCCCATACATTGGGGCAGGACTTTACGACCCTCGCCAATTCGTGTCTTTCAATGTCCCCGCTCTAACCCGAGGGCCATGGATCGTCAGTATCGATGGCGGCAGCCCGGCGTCTGCCGCTCAGCTTCAGCGTGGGGACGTGATCATAGAAGTTGACGGAAAGCAGGTCTCTTCGCCAGCTGACGTTGTAGGCATCGTGACGTCGAAGGCAATCGGCTCCGAGCTAATGCTTACTGTGGTGAGAGACGCACGCGACATTAATGTGTCTCTCAGGATCGGAAAGCGGCCGAGTCTCGTGGGCCTCGAGGACGAAGTCGCAAAGAATGTCTATGAGCTCTGCAGCTCAAATGTGATTCAAAGCGAAGGCGCAAATGGAGCAGAAGCGCGTGCTGCGAAGCGTCTTTGTACACTTGCGGTTATTCAAACTCACGAGAAGACAAACCAGCCATTCTTCGAAAAGCTCAAGAGTCAGTTTTCTTCGTGCGATACCTCCAATTCAATTCTGTCCGACACGGGCAGGCAACAGGTCTACCGTTCGAAAAAGGCGATCGATCTCAGCGATGAGGATCTCGCCACGATCCTTCGTATCGCTGGGTTCTGTGGTATGACCAAGCAGCCCGATTTGCCGGCATCCTTCGCGATGTGGAGTGCGTCTTCGTCTGTATTAGGGACTTACGGCGCTGATCGAAGGAGGGAAACCGCAGGCTTTGTCGAGGCGCGTCTCATGGTTGAAGATGCCAAGCTAAGAAGTCAGAGGGAAGCGCAGCACGTAGCCTCGTTGGCCAGCGCCGGCTACAAGCCCATCTCAATCCGAGAACTGAAAATTGACGCGCGTGCTCTTCACGGTCAGAAAGTCGCTGTCAGCGGTCTAATGATCCTCGTCGACAACAATACCGCGGCGCTGCTGCAGAACCAGCAGGATTACAACCCTGTCGGAGTTTTGCTCGGGCAGGCGTCCAGGGAAACCAGAGAGCAGACCATCGGGCGCTGCACGAGTTCGCGCGGATGTCAGATCGAGCTCAAAGGGACCGTGATTGGTGACCGCAATTCCGCATGGATCGCTGCTGATTAGTAGCGCCTTGTTGGGGCTGGCAGCGGTCGCCCCTCACGCTATCGCGATCATGGCAGCCCGCCGACTCCGATCGAAAGCGGACTGTAGACGCGCATATCTCGTTCTTCGAGCGTGAGTTGGAGTGGTTTCGGCGCGAGGTCTAGACCAGGGCGCGCAATTGTGAAGGTGCAGCAGTCAGTGATTGGCGCGGAACGAACGTCGCGTTTCGGGATGTCGTTAATTTTGCGGCTCGACGGAGACCGGTTTATGTTTATACCTCAGATTGCGTCAGTAACAGCAGTTTTAACTTTCGAATGAGGGCGATGTGAGCCGGTTTGCTTGTGAAAAGGACATCAGCGCTGTGCTTCGCGCCGCTGCACAGTGGCGCGACCATGCCCTGCTGAGCCAGGAGTCAATGTTCTCCTCCGAGAAGGTGTGGGCGACGCAAAATATCGAAACCTTGAACGAGGTTTTCACCCTCAACCCGGACGAAACGGATCGATCGTTCCTCAACAAGTTGAAGGATCAGTTGGCCAGCAGCAGCCCTCAGGTCAAAATGCTAGCCGCGGAAGTCATGTGGCTGCTGTTGTTGAGCCCGAGCAACCTTTCGGCGCGCACCAAGCGCTCGCGCATCCAGCAGATTTGGGATTGGTCAGGGGTAGCGTGGCCGGAAAGTAGCCCGCTGGTTTCTGACGAAGTTTTGTCGGGGATTGGCAGTGCCGGCCCCGGGTTCAATAATCATCGGCCGCGCGAACTGACCTTCTGCATCAATTTTCTTTTGCAGTTTCGATCGCTTTCATCGGACGAGCAGACACAACTGCTGCAAGACCCTTGGAAGTTCGTATCGTGGCTACAGAACGTCGCTGACGCGCAGGCGCGGCAGTTTCGTCATATGCTTGTCTTTTTGTTGTTTCCTGACGACTTTGAGAGGATCTTTTCGGCTGGTGATCGCACAACAATTGCCGACCGGTTTGGAAACATTCCACGCGCGCAAGTGGCGAAAATGCCGGCCAATGAACTCGATCGACACTTGCGTGCTATCCGAACAGCTCTTGAAAAAGAGCTAAACACAGCCGATCTCGACTATTATTGCAGCCCGCTTAAAGAGCGTTGGCAGAAAGATGTAATATCTTTAGCGGCGGGACTCACCCCGGAGCACGTCCTCGAAGCCATCTCAAGGATTGATACCGAAGGGGTTCCTTCGGGAGCCAGGTCATCGACCTATGACCTTGTTATCGGCGAGAAGCGTTATCCGCCCAAGCTGGTCCTATCGTACGCGCTCGAAAAGCTTACCGGATCGGTAGTACCGCGATCTGATTTCGCTGGTGGCGAGGACACTGCTGCTTTCGCAATACTTCGCGAGCTTGGCTTCTCGATCGTTCAGAAGGACCTGGTCGGCACTCTCATTGAAAAATTCTTAGTGCAAGCAGACGCCGGCGAAAGCCTTCGAACGAGTGACTATCCGAAGGAATATCGCGGGCTGCAAATCAAGGTCAGCTTCGGTCAAGGGGTGTTCTCGAGAGTGCCGTGGATCGCGTTTCTAGGCGCCGGCCAGAAAGTTAGCGAAGGAATCTACCCGGTCCTTCTTTACTATCGCGAAGCCAAGGTCCTAATTTTGGCATATGGGGTGAGTGAGACGCATTCGCCGCAGCAACGTTGGGCGAAAGTTGTTCAGAAGCAGACCGTAGGTTCATTCTTGAAGGAGAAACACAGTCGAGAAGCCGACCGCTATGGCGACTCGTTCGTCGATGTGGCGTTTACGGTGCCGGACGAACTTGATGTCGAGACTCTGACCGCTCACTTGGATGCGATGATACAGCTCTACATTGATGCGATCGCCCCGAGTTCAAACTTAGCTGCTGACGCACCGAAGGAGAGCGTTTCCGTTGAAGCGGCCCTCAGAGACATTTTTGTCGAACAGGAGGACTTTGAGAATTTTCTAGCAAGTCTAAGGCTTAACAAGAATGTGGTTCTTCAAGGCCCGCCGGGAGTAGGCAAGACATTCATCGCTCGGCGGTTAGCTGACGCATTCTTGGGCGTCGTTGATCCAGAACGAGTCCAGTTTGTCCAATTTCATGCATCATACGCATACGAAGATTTTGTCCAAGGTTATAGGCCAGACGGTAAAGGTGGGTTCCTACGAAAGGATGGCGTTTTCCTGCGCTTTTGTCGCCGTGCGGCGGCGGATATCAGCCGGCCTTACGTCTTTATTATCGATGAAATCAACCGAGCCAACTTGAGCAAGGTGTTCGGCGAGCTGTTTATGCTCATCGAGCGTGACAAACGTAAAAAAGAGTTCGCCGTCGAGCTTGCTTACTCAACCGATGACGATGAGCGCTTTTTCATTCCCAGCAATATCCACATCTTAGGGCTTATGAACACCGCCGATCGCTCGTTGGCGCTAGTTGACTACGCTTTGCGCCGTCGTTTCGAGTTTTTTGATATCGAACCCGGGTTCGACACTAAGCAATTCTACGACTTCATGATAGCTAGCAAAATCCCGGAGGCTTTAGTTGACCACATGCGGGAAGTGTTCGGTGCCCTCAACAAGGCAATTGCGGATGATCGCGATCTGGGGCGCGGCTGCATGATCGGCCATAGCGATTTTTGTGATCTGCCGGGCGAGGACGCGGCCGAAGACGCTTACAATCACCGCATCGAGCACAAGATTGTGCCGCTACTTCGCGAGTACTGGTTCGAAGGCACGAATGCGGAGGAGTGGCATCAACGTTTGCTAAAAAAATAGCTCATGGCCAACAGCATCCCCATTCAAAACGTCTATTACCTACTGTGCTACGCTTGGAACCGGCTCGAGCAAGCGGCCATCGCGGATATGAGCAGTCTTCCGACGACAAAGCTCGCAGATTTGTTCGCCGCCGTTCTTTACAAGGGTATCGATCATTTAGCGCGACGCGGGCTTGAGAAATGTTTCGACGTCCAGCATGAGACGGTTTCGGGCATTCGCGGCCGTATCGATTTTGGCGGTAGTCTGCGAAAGAACTCGTTTGTTCAGGGGCAAGCCGTCTGTGTGTTCGACGAGGTAAGTCTGAATACGACAGCCAATCGCATCTTAAATACAACGGTGAAGCAGTTATTGAGGTTTGGAGAGCTCGATCGCGAGCTCCGGTCCCATATGCGTGCAGTGGTAAGGTCACTAAGAGATATCAAAGAGATTGACTTAACCAGCGCGTTGTTTCGAAAGGTGCAGGTTTCTTCCAACCGGGCATATTATGGGTTCTTGCTCGATGTCTGCGAGTTTGTTCACAATTCGTGGTTGGTCGATGAGGCAAATGGTGATCGTAAGTTCCGCGACTTCGCGCGCGACGATGCGGCAATGGCAAGATTGTTTGAATCGTTTCTATTCAATTTCATTACCCGCGAATGCCCGCAATGGTCAGTGGTGCGGGAAGATATCAAGTGGGATGCGCGTAGCGCGACAGATCCTGAATTGCGCTATCTGCCGCGGATGCGCACGGATATCTCTGCACGACGCGGCGGAGAATACAAGATTATCGACGCAAAATTTTACACCAATACCCTAAGCAGCCACTACGATGTCGAAAAGCTCCACAATGCCAACCTGTATCAGATTCTGAGTTATCTCATGAATGCAAAGGCCGACGGGCTGCAACCCCACGGAATATTGATATATCCGCGCGTCGATCGCGACCTTCGTGAGGATTACATCATACTTGGGAAGACCATCTCCGTCCGGACAGTCAACTTGAATGCGCCGTGGACGTTGATCGATCAAGAACTCCGCCAGCTTTTGCAGTAAGCTAACGTATCCGGAGATGTTGCAATGCGAGCATTATCGAAATGCTAAGCGTTCATACCCAGCGTATGGAGGTGTCTGGCGCTAAAGCATTCTGGTTTATTGATTGAATGTCCACTTCTGGTCTTGGCTGTGCGAAAACGCGAAGACGTTCAACTGCGATAGAACAAGCATTTCGTCGATCTACGTGCGCACAAATTCGCAAGCAGAATCTCAGGTCGATATGGGAAGAACATTTTCGTCACGCTTCGACTTTTTGCGTTTTGACACAGCCTCCTTAGCAGACGTTGCGGCGCTCGGAGCCGACATCCAGAATTGACCCAACTCGAACTCTTTCGGGAGAGCGGTGCCGAGCGCCCTGCGAGTATCACTCACGCGGCCAATGATCGTCACCGCCGACAAATCCGGGCGGGAGGACGCAATTGCTAAGGCTGGCTTCAACACGGCCCGGTCTAAAGCTAGTCCGCTCGACAACAATCTCGCGCTCTTCGAGCCCCGGCTTGATGATAAGCTCGCGGCCAAAATAGTTATAGCGCTCCGGCGTAACGGCGATTGCTTTGCCCGTGTCAGGATTGATAGTCGCTTCGATTACCGTTTCGCGTGCGGCCTCCACTTGATACTTCACCCGTTCCGTGTCGGACGGGCTAGCAGGGTACCTAAAGACCCAGCACAGCCGCTTCTCTCGCCGTTCACTTGCCTGCCGGTCGGGGTGCTTCCGATGTGCAGCATCGGTGCTGCGCACCGGCTCGAAGCCCGGAATGTGACGTCCAGTTTCATTGCAGCTTTGCGCCTCGGCGTTGATTTCGTTCAGCCGTGCGATGATGTCACCAATCGCAGCGGCGTGTTTGTTGTACGCGCTGAGAAGTTCGGCCGCCTCGATCTCGACCGCGTTGCGGGCCGCTTCCGCACGCTGCCGGAAATGTTCGGCCTCAGCCTGCTTTTCGGCTTCCGCTTCGGACGCGAACGCCGTGGCGTGTTCCACATGTAGGGCAGTGATACGCGCGTCGAGACGTGCAACGGCCCGGCGCAGCGCGGCGACACTTTCTTCCATCTTGACGTGTGAAGCGTCGTCAAGCGTGGCAATACTGGAAAGCGCGCTTTCGATTTTCGCGCGGTGTTCGGTGATCTCGCTTTCGGCGCGAGCGATCTCAGACGCAATCGCGGTGGAGTTGGGCATCTTCTTTCCGAAGATGTGATTCAAGATCTTCATTGCCGGTTAGCCTTCGTAGATGTGGTGTGGGCGCGGTTCGCGGGGGTAATCAGCGACAGTTGGCGAGAGCTTCATGCGCGCGTAACCAGCGGTGGTAGGGCTGCTTGATCGAAAGAGCCTTGATATCGCCGCGCTCAATACGATTGGCCAAATCCTGATAATCAATCACTTTCCGAGCCCCTTCGTCATTTTGTATCCAAGGAACGCCAACACCCGCTCCCATAGTCCGCCCAAATCCATCGCCACCACTGCAACGAACCCAAACAGGAAAATTACCGGGATCAGCGCATAATCGAACCATCGCGACTTCTTTCCGCTCGACGGTCCGAGTAGCGTGCTGCGTCGGTTTCCGGTGGGCCAAACGCTCATGGCTGCACCTTTGAACGGTATGCCGCCAAAGCTTGGTCGTATCGCTCGAGGCACCGCTGCTGCTCTGCTTTGCAGAGATCAATGATGCGTTGCGCGGTACGGTCGCTAGTAGAGCCGTAAAGATGGCCGCCTTCGAGCAGCGAAACGACGCCGGCGAACACGGTCAGATTTGTGTGCGCGTGCGCCATTTCCTTGAGATGATCCTTCTTCATGACCGCACCGGATTACGAATGCATTCGATCACGTATCCAGGCCAGGCCACGAACGCGATGATCGAGAACGCGATTTGATCCTTGGTGCCGCGGTATGCGAGGAAGATGAATGCAGAGGCCGCTAAGCTAGCCGTGAGGTAGACCCAGAGGAGAGCCAGAGCGATGAGCAGCGCGCTCATGCCACCCTCCGCTTAAAGGAGACGTGGCTCCCATCTGGGCAAACCATCTCAAGTTCATGGGGGACTCGCCGGCATTCGGCTTCGGCTTCGCCGCGGGTGTATTTTCCCGCGTTGATGCGGTCGGTCGTATAGCCGGAGTATTGCGAGCGGTAATAAGCTTGCTTGTTGCGCGCCCAGATCAGGAATGTTTGCTCGGCGCCGAACAAGATGTGCTTGAGCAACTGAGCGCGCTGGAAGTCCATGCGCTCAACGGCGATGGACAGTTCCCGCTCAAGCCGGCTCCGGCGCACGCGCTCGTTCTGCCTGCTACGGAGATCGGCAGGCGGCGCGACATAGAGCGAATGGCTGCTTTCATTGAGCAGCTTCCCTCCGGCAATAACCCACCACATGTTGTTGATGTTGTAGTAGGCGGTGCCGCGGATGATCCGACCCTTGTCGTCAGCGAGCCAGACGGTCTGACCGTGGTCCAGGAGGGCACCGCCCTTGGCCTTTCGGTTGTAGTCGTAATGCCAGTGCGGCCGGCCGAGAGCCTTGTCGGTATGCCAGCTTTCGGCATAGCGCTTTTCGATGCGCTGCATCGCGGGCATATCGCGATCGTCCGACCGCGACACCTTGATCGGCGCCAGCGTCTCAAGCCAACGGATGATGCGCTTGAATTCGAGCTCGACGCGAAGGCGGTCGAGGTGATGCATGCGCGCCATCTTGTCGAAGTCATAACGCCGGCCGTTTGGGTTATCGAGCGGCCACGTCTCCGCCCAGAAATTGACCTCGACGACGCGGCCGGAAAGCCTGATCGAGGCTCGAAGATTTCCGCGCTTTGCCAGTCGATAATTCGGGCTCAGAGACCGATAGCGTTTGAGCGTTTCAGGGTCAGCCTTTACTTCCCAGCCTTTCCTCCTCATGGACTTCAAGAGGGGCGCGTAGATCTCATCACGAAAGGTCGGGTCGTTGGCATCGTCCTGCCAAATGTCGATGCTGCTGTCATGGATTCGAACATCGAGCGGAGGACGGCGACCCGGCGAGGACGCTGCTTCTTCCTTCATCATATTAATTCCCCTTGCTGGTCGAACAGCCGCCAGAAACTGGCACGCAAATCGGAGGCGGCGCGAACCAGGCGAGAACGTGAAGCGCCCCGTAGAAGATCGCGCAGCCGAGCACAGCGCCGAGAAGCCAATCCTTCATGGCGCCACCAACCGGCTCGGGATCGGATCGCCGTTGAAGCGCTTTCCCGCGATCGTCCGGCGCGCGGCCACGATCTTGCGTCGCTTCTCTTTTGGCTTTCGCGGCTTGGTCGACTTCGCGCGCGGAGGTCGCGCCGGCATCAGCTCGCGAGCGGCGCCGCCGGATTCGGCCCAGAGCTTCGCGGCGAGCGCAAAGGGATTGATCCCATGAACCTCGCGCCAGAAGCGTTCCTCGCCGATCTTGTGCTGCGCCAGCGCACCGGACTGATGATGATAGTGGCAGAGTGGCACCGTCCATTTGTCGTCTGGCTTCTCGCCCATTCCCGTGCTCGGCTTGCCGATCGCGAGGCAAGCCATGCGGATATGTGCGGCTTCGGCAGGTCGGTTGCAGTATCCAATGCAGCACGGCTGCGCGCGCACGTAGCGCAGGTGCGCCTCGTCTCGCTGCCTGGGGTGGCGCTGGCGGAGATCGCTCATTGAGCGCCTCGCGCGCGTGTTTCGACGACGGGCTGCACCATCTGGGCCGCATCCGCCATGATCGCTTTGACCTCCGCCTTCATCATTGAGACGGAGACGGCGTTGCCGATCTGCTTGATTTTCTCGGTCTTGGTGCCGACGAATTCATATTGCTGATCGTCGCCGTCGAATCCCATGGCTGCGGCCAGCTCGTGCGGCTCGAGCATCCGGAAGAGGATGTCGTATTGCGGCGTGGCCTCGACCAGGTTCATGTGGCCGGTCGCACAGATAGCCGGAACCGGCTGGTCGATGCCATGCGCGCGCGGCGACTGGCCCTCTCGCTCACCGAATTGCGCGGTGATGAAGGCCAGTTCTCCGCGGTTGGCTCCGGTCACTGTCGGTAGTGGCTCGGTAGATGGGTCCAACGACCTGTCGATCCCGCCGTCATGCGTCACGGGAACGACCATGGCGAACTCGCCGCCCTTTGCAGTCGTCAGGGTCGGGAGCGGTTCGGCGATATCGCGCGCACTGTTGCCGCCCTGCGTGTGGGTGACAGGCACCACCATGCCGAACCGCCCCTTTGACGTCACAGTCGGCAGCGGCTCCTCCGCGCTCTGGCATGTCTCTCCGGAGCCGGAGCCATAATACGGAGAGATCAGCACGTGGCTTTGCTTCGCCACCTGCGTCGGCGTTGGCTCGTCCACCGACCGCGGCGCGCCGCCAGCGTGACGGGAGAGCACGAAAGGCGCGACCAAGTAGCCGCCCCCATCACAGTTGGCAGTTGGTGCCGGCTCCTCGATCGAGTGCGCCCGGGTTTCGGCGTATCCGTCACCATGGCGATTGAGGATAAATGGCTCGACGAGGATCGGCCGTGCGCAGCCAGGGCGCGCCTCAACGCCTGCGCCGCCCGTGGTGATCGTCGGGAGCGGCTCTCCGGCGGAGCGAGGATTGCCGCTGTTCTGTGCCGAGAGGATGATCGGTTCGGCCAGCCCAATATGGGTCCCGTTCGCCGCGATCGTCGGCAGCGGCTGATCGACGGTCTGCCCAGCCATGTGGTTGCGCAGGACGACAAGGAACGGTTCGGGCCAACCGAACTTCTCGGCACCGGCATAGATGCGCGCCAGCGTTTTCTTGGCGAGCGGCTTCTTTCGGTTGAAGATCGATTTGCCCTTAATCGACCAGTCGATGATCTCGCGCGCCGGGCGCCATGGCTTCATGCCGGCGAATAGGAGCAAGTTGTCGGCGCGCCTGGTGTGCGTCAGCGGCGCCCAACCGACGATCTTGCGGTCGTTCCTCGCCTTTAGGATGAAGCGCTGGCGTGTCGTTGCGTCGCCATAGTTGGCCGAATTGAGTTTGCGCCATTCCGGCTGGAAGCCGAGCCGCTTGATGGTATCGATCCAGGCGCGGAAATATTCGCCCTTTCGTGAGCGCACCGGCCGGCCCGTGCGATGGTCGACCGGCCCCCAGGAGATGAACTCCCAGACGTTCTCGATGATGATCCGCTTGACGCGTAGCTCGGTCAGCCAGGTAATGATGTGCCACGGATCCGAGCGCTGCTGGTCGGAGGTCGGTTTTCCGCCGCGCGCGACGGAATGATGCGTGCACGTCGGCGAGGCCATCAGCAGATCGAGATATCCTTCCGGCACGATGATGTGCGGGCGCACGGTCGCGATGTCCTGCACGTAGTGCCGTGCCTCTGGATGGTTTTTCTGGTGCGTCTCGATCGCAGTCGGCCAGTGGTTGACGCAGACGAGATCCATCTCGACGCCGAGCTCGGCGAGCGCTCGCGCGCATCCGGTCGACGAGCCTCCAGCACCGCACAACAGGTCGGCGACGAGTATTCTGCGACGTGCGCGCATTACTGGAATCTCCGCGCACGCTGCTCGATGTCATTCCCATAGGAATGGAGGTCGACGGGTTCGCGCCGACGGCTCTTCCATTCCGTGAAGCCGATCAAGTAACCGGCAGCAAAGATCGCGAACGCGCATACCGATAAGATTGCCACGACGGACTGATCCATCACGCGTCCCCCATTTCTTTCGCGATCAGGATTTGCTTCGCCTCGGCCAGCGCGTCGTCGAAGTGATTGAGAACGACGCGGGATTGAAACCGCTCCGGCGTGTTGAGTAGGCATTCGATCACGTCGACGTCGGAAGACGTGTCCAGCCCGTCGTGAAGGATCGCCGCGACCAGATGAGCCGCCATGCAATTAACGATCTCGGCGCGGCTAATGGATTCCAGCGGACGGCGGAACGGGACCACCGTAGTGACGTGCTTATTCATGCTGCGTCGCTCCGGCTGATGTTTGACGTCGGGCGGCGGCGCGCGAAGTAAATCTTCGTGTTGATCCGCAATCGCAGCCGGCGAAGGGTGTCCCATTGGTCGATGTCGGCTGAGGTCCAGGCCCGATCCGGGCTCAGGTCCGGCGTGATGCCCATAAGTTCGGCGCGCACAGCGAGCCATTTCGGAAGCAGCATCAGGACGAATTCACCGGCGCTCTCCGGTAAGATGGTGCTCTGCTTTATCGGGACGTAGATGCGCGGCCGCTCGGCGCCGTCCCGCGAACACTCGATCGAGGCCGGCTTGTCCTGGTGCTTCACCAGAAGCACGCAGACGAGGCTCGCTGCATGCCAAGACCGATAGGTGATAGCCGATCGCGTGTCCCGCTTGGCCGACTTGAACTCGGTCGCCGCGGCGCGCAGCTCGACCTGAACCATCCCGAGCGCGATGTCGAACTTTTCGGAGTGGGTGAGGCTGGTCATCAGAGGCCACCCAGCGACAGCGCAGCGAAAATGAACACGGCAATGCAAAAAGCGCTGATCGAAACGAAATCAATGAAAGCTTCAACGAGGTCGGACATGACGCCCTCCAAAATCTGATGGAGGTACGCTACACCATGTAGCGATATTGCTCAATACACCATGTAGCGATTATTTTTGGGCGCTACATTCTGATTCGACTCGACTCGCTAACGCCGAGATTGCATTGTTAGAACATAACAAGAACACTCGGGGCGTTCGGAATGGGGCTGGTTCGGATCTGTTGTGTCGACTGCGGTCGTTCGCGCCGTTCTGATCTAGCCTCTGAACACTGGCCCCGGCTGTTCTGTTCGGTCTGCCGGGCCCGTGGTGGGACCGGCCGAAACATCACGGTGGAGCGCGTCTATGTCCGTCACGGAGCATTTCGTTCAGACGTTCAAGCGGCAGGGCAGGCGGCTGATTGCGAAGCAGCCAGAGCGCTGCAAGGGGCCCGACCAGGCGCGGGCGAGGGGAGAGCGGGCCGCTGGGCAAGCTGACGGCGTTGTGGTCTTCTCCGTCACCGGAGAGTCGGAATTCGGCGAGTTCGAGCCGCCGATGGTGCTGGCGCGGTACGGGGAAGTGCCGGCGGAGTTTCAGTGAGAACTCTCGGTCGACAATCGCCGTTCGGATGCGCTGGAAAGTGCCAGCGCCTTCGAATCTCGCGTGCTCACGAGCTGGGCGCGATATATCCCTCAACTAGGTCATCGAAATCTTGTTTGCGGATGTAAATTGGCAGCCGGCGCTCGGCTTTCCAAATGCGGGGCTGAGCAAACTTCCATTTCAATTTGAGTTCCAGCGTGTTGTCAGGCGCAATCTCGTCGTAGTTGCTGGGCTTCAACACGGGCAATCGCACACCGCTATTGGGGTCGAGGCAGATGACTGTCTCGCCGCGGACTAAACTTACAACAATCCCGTGGATTGAGTCGTCTTTTGCGATTCGAAGCCGTGTTTTGTCGCCATTGCTCCACGAAACGAGAATTGGTCGATCGCTGACATTCTTAAGCAGGAGAAAGTGGCCAATGCTCTGGCCACGCTCGATGAGCGGTTGCGCGACAATGACCGCAACAGGGAAATGCTTGATGAGCCTATCCCAGACTAAAAAGCTGGCAGTCAAGATTCCAGCGATAGAGCCGATCGTCTTAAAAAATTCGAGAAGCCCATCGCCGCTCATCTGCAGGTGCCTTAACCCATCAATTCCTTAAGCGGAATCACCCGAAATAAGTTCTTGATCTCCTTGACGTCGAAATCGAGTTGCTTTGGTGGGTTGAACTGTTCGACGGTGATGAACGACCCGCGCCGCGCCACAAGGCGCTTCAAAAAGCTAGGATTATCGGAATCGTCATCGCCCCTTGGCGGCTTCAGTTCTATGATCACGTCGTCTCCCGGCGCCGGCGGCACTTTCTCCACCACGATAAGATCCCCAGCAAAATACCGCGGCTCCATGCTCGAGCCGTCGACGTAAAGGCCGAATGCGTTCCCACGCCCCTCAAGCTTCCGCGGCCGCGCGACGTGCGCGACGGTCTCGCCGTTCATCCAGAAGTCTGGTCCGCGATCGTCGTCCCGCCCGCCAAGGCTGACGCCAAGGACGGGAAGGGTATAAGCGCCGAGCTGCCGGATTGGATCGACGGGCAGTGGGCGCGCTGCCCTCCGATCCCGCTCAGCTTCCGCGGCTGGCTGTGGTGGCATCTCGCCAGCGCCGTAAAGGATCTGCTGGCCTGTAACGCTCGCGCCAAGAGCCCGGAACCGGGCGGCATAGCGCTCAGCATCGTCCTGCCCGATTGTCCGCGAACCGCCTTCGTGGGCGCGGTAAGTGCTCTCCGGCCAACCATTTTCGCTCGCGGCGGCCGCAGCTGATCGATAGCCGGCCGCGCGGCGCGCCGCTTTCAGCCGAGCCCCTTGCTCCTGGCGTAATTTCTCTTCCCTGCCCATGCTACACAGCGTAGCGTCGAATTCGCTACATGCTGTGTTGACAGTAATCGCTACTCCATGTAGCGATTTGGCATGCAGAGCTTTTCTTCGGTCATCGACGCCTTCGGGGGCGCCCCGTCCTTCGCTGAGGCTGTCGGGATCCCCGGAAGTCACACGCTTGGTCCCGGGCCATTCAGACCATCGCCTGGACCGGGTGCTTCATCGTCCAACTGCATCATCAACGGCAACGGCGCTTCGATCACGGTGCAGTGCAGCTTGCCGACCGTTTATCAGGTCTACAACCAGGCGATTACCTGAAATGGCACGACGCGTCGTCATCGACAGCACTGCATCTTCGCCGCTGATGGTCTCGGTTGCTGGCGTCAATGCTGAGGCTGCGCAGTTCAACAATTGCATCTTCAATGGCAATCAGCCTCCGTTGCGGCTGTTCCTGGCAGCTTACACGCTGGTTCCGGGTATCTGGTTCAGCGAATACTCTGGCGGAAAGAACATCAACGAAGGGCCCCCAACGTTTCTGTTCACGCCGCCCGCCGGGAAATCGCCAATCTTCATCCTCGCCATCCGCAACATCAACGACAGCACTGCCAGCGTGCGAACGCCTTGGTTTGGGACAAGTACATCAGGCGGTATCGGAACGGGCGGCGGCGGCGGCGTGTGCGGATCGTATTTCTGCCCCGCAAATTTCTATGCGGGCTTGGTTGTCCCGCCGGGACAATCGGACGTCGCGGGCAGTCCGATCTATGTGAACTTCTGCATCTTCAAGAACGTGAATTAGGGGCACATGCTTTACGTCACCCACGATCCAGAGACCGGGAAGATCACGCAAGCCAACAAGTTCTACGGAAGCCCGGAAGAGCTGGCGCAATGGGAAGTGGTCGCGCGCGATGAGCTGAAACAGAACTTTGTCAAGCTCAATCGTCCCGGGCTCGTTCCTCCCGATCTTTGGTACGTGCGCCGGAAGCGATTGAGGCAACGTCCGATCATGCCGATCACCGTCGATAGAACCGTGATCAAGCCGTCGAATGGCGATGACTATGCACTCATCTCCGGCATTCCAGCGGATGCGCAGTATCGCATCTTCGGCGCGAACGAGCTGCTGCACCAGGACGTCATGGACGGCACCGAGATGAGTGTCGCGATTCCGGTCGAGATGACCTACACGGTCTGTTTCGACCGGTGGCCGTTCCAGACCTTCAAGCTCGATATCCGGGCGCAATTCTGATGCCGACCATCGTCAACATAGACCCCATGGCCCGCCTCCGCGAGGCGAAGAAAGCGGCCGTGAACGCCAATTTCAACGCGACCGCTCAATCCCACATCGAGCAGGCGCACGCGCAAAAGCGCCTATGGGCGCGGACGCTGGATGCGCGACTGAAGCCGGAAGCGGACCTCCGCGGGATCACCGTGGCTGACCTCGCCGCGATCATCCTGGCTAAGCCCGATACGTTCGCCGCGCGCGAGCTAGAGCGGCAGAAGATCATGATCCAGATCGATGCCGCGGCGACACCGGCCGAGCTCCACGCCATCAATGGAAAACCCGCATGATCGCCTTTCCGAGCTATTCCACCGGCACCGTCTCCGTCGCGAACGGCGATACCGTCATGGTCGTTAGCGGTGGGATCTTGTCGAGTGCCAATGCGCGGCCAGGCGATGATATCGTGGTGGCGGGTCACACCGTGATCGTCCAGGACGTGCTTGATCTTAGCCAGATCGCAATCGACCCTTGGCCCTATGACGATGTGCCGGCCGGGACGGCTTACAAGATCATCCAGCGCTCGCCGCTGCGCTTCGCCGGCGGGCAGGCGATGGCCAACGTCAACAAGCTCGTCGCAGCACTTAACACGAATGGAATTCCGGTCATTGTGCCGCCGACCGAGACCGGACCCGATCCGTCGCTCGGCGAGGAGAACCAGTACGCAATCCAGCCCGGCGCCTATAAATTCTGGCTGAAGACCGGCGGCGTTTGGGTGTTTCAGGGGGTATACAAGGGGTTTCGCGTCACTGGTCCATGGAGCGCGGCGACCGCCTATCAGATTGGCGACGTCGTTTCGCTGGCGGGCTCGTCCTACGTCGCGCTCGCGCCGAGTACTAACCAGACACCGCCGAACGCGACCTATTGGCAGGTGCTCGCGGCGAAGGGTGACACCGGCAGCACCGGCCCGCAAGGCGCCGGCTACGGCGGCTCGTCGACGACGTCACTGGCGATCGGCACGGGCTCCAAGACGTTCAATGGCGTCGGCACGGGCCTAGCGTACCAGGTTGGCAACTACGTTCGCGCCAGCTCGGCGGCGAATGGTGCGAACTTTATGGAAGGCACCGTACCTATTGCGATTAACAGGCCGACCAGAGTTCGTGACAATTGCGTTGTGGGACCGAAGTTACTCGGAAAGACCCTTGGCAGTTTCGATGCGGAGCGACGTCCAGCATTTGCGTGGGTCATAATAGAGTGACGACCGTCTCAGGAATGTCAGGAAAAGCCTGTCACAAGCCGGGGAAGAATAGTTGCAACAAGTGAAATCGGCCGCCGCGCACGCCGGCCATTTGAATTCTGCACGGAAACTTGATGCGTTGGCGAAGGATTTTGGACGCGTATCCGCAGCGTGGCCCGCTGACACGTCAGGGCTTTCCTGACAAGACGGCGAGTTGGAATGTTCTTAAACGGCCTCTAGCGAAATGTCATAGAGGTCGAGCAAAAATATCATGATCGCAACCGTTGCGCTCGCCGTTTTGGTGTTCCTTGTGGCGCTCGTCTATGTCGCAGGGGCGACCTACGGCAATGAACGTCGACACGATCGCCGCAACTTCGCGCAGTCGCTCGATGCGCGTCTGGTGCTGATCTGTTTGGGATTTGGAATAGCGGCGCTATTGAATTCAATGCCAAACTAGGCGGCGTCCCATTGACGCTTGCCATCCGTAATGGCGACTTTCTTCTCCATCCGTTCGCGGAGAACGTGCTGCGTCCGCAGGGGAGGCGATATTGTTCCGCGGCATGTCGTGCAGACGGAGCCCGTAACTCTGGCGCCTCGGCGTGGCGGCGGAGCAGGTGCCGGGCAGGCTGGCGGCGAAATAGCTGGCTGGCATCACGGGTCAGACCAGCGCGGCCCGCCTTGCCCGCGCGCCAAGGCCGTCATCGGACAACGACTCGTGACTTGCAAAATGCAAGTCATGATGTAGTGTTCTCCGAAACGAGAATACGGCCATTGCGAAGCAGCGCCGACACACAGGAGGCAATTTTGTCCGAGGACGTGCTCGTGACGCGCGAAGAGCGCGGCAACATCTCCGTTTTGACCATGGTTTATCGGCCGTACAACCTGCTCGGCCCAAAGCTCATCAATGCGCTTGTCGAGCAGGTGGAGGCGGCCCAGAAGGTCGGCAGCCGCGCTATCGTGATCCGCAGCGGACTGCGCCATTTCTCTGCCGGCGCGGATCTGGATATCTTCGACAAGCGGGTCGCCGCGGGTACCGCTGATCAGGCCAGCGAAAACAGGCGGCTCAACGGCGTCGAATTCCTGCGTTTCATGGAGTTGTTGCCAATTCCGCTGATCGCCAGCGTTCACGGCGTCTGCCTTGGCGGCGGACTCGAGCTTGCGCTCTCCTGCGACTACATCATCGCCGCCTCTTCGGCAAAGATCGGATCGGTCGAGGCGACGCTCGGGCTGCATCCCTTGCTCGGTGGAATCCAGCGGCAGGTGCAGCGTATCGGAGCTCAGCGCGCCAAGGAGATGTCGATGCTGGCGCGGCGCTACGACGCGCCGACGCTGGAGAAGTGGGGGCTGATCAATCTGACGGTTCCGGAGGAGTCGCTGGAGCAGACCACGATGACGCTTGCGGAAGAATTCGCGCAGGGTCCGACCGTGGCGCATGCGGCCACCAAGCAACTCGCGTACATCGCGGTCAATGAAGGTGTCGCTGCTGCCGATGAGGCGATGGCGAGGGTGCAGGCGCCGATCTGGACCTCGGAAGACTTGAAGACCGGTCTCGCGTCATTCCGCAAGAATGGCCCGGGCCTCGCAAAATTCGCGGGGCGCTGACATGAGCGGCCCTTTAAGCGGAATCCGTGTTGTCGACTTCTCCCGTGTGCTCGCCGGCCCGTTATGCGCACGGACGTTGCAGGATCTTGGCGCCGAGGTCATCAAGATCGAGCCGCCAAGCCCGGATGTCTCGCGCTTCGCGTTTCCGTCGACCGACGGCATGTCGGGCTACTACGCACAGCAGAATGCCGGCAAGCGCAATGTCAGCATCAATCTCAATGTGCCCGGTGCCTATGAGCTGGCGCTGAAGCTCTGCGACACGGCCGATGTCGTTGTCGAGAATTTCCGTGCGGGCACGCTGGGTTTCTTCGGTCTCGACTATGAGACCCTCTCAAAACGAAATCCGCGATTGATCTATGCCTCGATCACCGGCTATGGCCAGGGAGGACCGTGGCGGAGTCGGATGGCATACGCGCCGACGGTGCAGGCCGAGGCAGGTTTCACCGAGAACAGCGTTCGTCATTATGGGAGTGCGCTGAGTGAGCCACGTACCGACAGCCTGTCGCACGCGGATGTTTATGCCGGACTGCAGGCTGTCATCGCTATCCTGGCAGCGCTCAACAGCCGCCAGAAGTCCGGGCGCGGCCAGTACATCGATGTCGCGATGGCGGCGACGCTGCTCGCGGTCAACGAACGGGCGCATGTCGATCTTTCCGACGATGATATCGGCGCCGAACCCGCCGTGCTTGGTGCCACCGACTGCTCGTTCTTTACCGGGCCGCAAGGTGAGCACTTCACGGTTGCGACCAGCATTGTCGGCAGCCGGACCTTTCCGTCGTGGTTGCGCGCGATGCGCCGAGCGGACCTGATGGACGATCCGCGATTCTCCAGCGCGGCCGCGCGCCGGCTGAATTTCGGCGCGCTCCACCAGATCATCCAGTCGTGGATACTGACCTTCCCGGATATGGCGACCCTGGACGCCCAGTTCGATGAAGCCAAGATCGCGATGGGCGAGATCCGCTCGATCAAGGAACTGACGGCATCGGAATGGAGCGACTATTGGGGAGCCGTGCAATACGTCTCCGACCGCAGCGGTGGCCAGTATCGCCTGCCAGGACGTCCCTGGCGCTTTTCGGCTGAAGAGCTGACGCCGATCGGCACTCCGGCCTTTCAGGGTGAGCATAATGCCGCGGTGTTCGGCGAACTCGGCGTCAGCGAAGCTGAATTGAAGCGCTTGAGCGAAGCCGGCGTACTGGTGACACATCGGCGCGCACTTGAGCCTGAGACCGCCGTCAAGCCGCAGACCGAGCCCGGTCAGGCGGCCTGATCCACCGGAAACAGGCAAGCTACGCTGAGGCTGGACATCCGCGAACTCGCCCCAATATGGTACGGGCTCGAGTTCGGAGCTGAAGAGAGCTATGTCCGGCGTCAAGCAAAGCCGTCTTGCAAACAAGGAATGTTCCATGGCGCGAGCCATGGAAATCGTCGGCGACCGCTGGACGATCCTGATCCTGCGAGAGGCCTATTATGGCGTGAAGCGGTTCGACGAATTCGAGTACTATGTCGGAGTGGCGCCCAATATCCTGAGCAGTCGGCTGAAGAAACTTGTCGAGGCAGGCGTGATGGCCCGTGTGCCGTTGCCCGAGCACGCCGGCCGATACGAATATGTTTTGACCGACAAAGGGCGCGACTTTTTCCCCGCCTATCTTGCACTCAAGAAATGGGGGGACAGCTGGCTCGCAGAGCCGGAGGGGCCGCAGGTGGTTTTTCGTGAGCGCCGCGCCGGACATCCGATCGAGTATCCGGAACTGCGGACGGCCGGCGGCAAGCCGCTGCGTCTCGAAGACATCGAGGTGGTCCCGGGAGCCGGCGCCGTGCCGTTCAACCGCAAGCGGTTCGGCGGCGCGGCCTCGGCCGGGAAGACGACCGAATCGCCCCAACGCGCCTCACGCAGCAAGAGCAAGTAGCGCGCGCGTTATTTCCGTTCTGACCAGGCTGGCGCGATACTCGGCCGACGCGTAGCGGTCCGACAGGCACTCGGTCGCTGCGCTCTGGAGCCTCGCGGCCTCTTCGATATTTCCTTGGGACAATGCCTTGCCAGCCAGGAATTTTGCCGCGACATCTCCCGCAAATGCGTGCCCCGCCGCGCCGGTGACGCCGATCGAGACGTCTGCGGCGACGCCGACGTTGACGCGCACGCCGGCAGCCGCACCGACGACGGCATAGCCGCTCGCAGGATGCCGGATTTTCCGATAGCTGAAGCGCGTATCCGCCGCCGGGCGCGGAATATGGATGGCGACCAGCACCTCGTCGGGCTCCAGCGCCGTGGAGAAGATATCGACAAAAAAGTCATTCGCCGCTACGCGTCTTGATCCGCTGGCGCTTGCGACCTCCAGTTCCGCCTTCAGCGCGATCACGATGGCCGGCCAATCGGCTGCGGGATCGGCATTGGCGAGTGATCCACCAATAGTGCCGCGGTTGCGCACCTGCGGATCGGCAATCAAATTGGCCGCCTGACGGAAGATCGGAAGCACCTGGTGTAGCGCGTTGGATGCAAGCAGTTCGGCATGTGTCGTCAGCGCGCCAATGCTGATGGTGTCCTCGCCGACCAGGATTCCTTTCATTTCCGCGACGCCGCGGATATCGACGAGCAGCGCTGGCGAGGCCAGCCGAAGCTTCAGCGTCGGGATCAGTGTGTGGCCTCCGGCGACCAGCTTCGTGCCGTCTGGATCACGGCGCAGGAGATCGATCGCCTCGGCGAGCGAGCCCGCGCGAACATAGTCGAAGGGCGCAGGGATCATTGGCTCGCTCCGTTGCGCGCGCTCTGGACCGCCGCCCAGATGCGCGGCGGCGTCAGCGGCATATCGAGGTGGCTGATGCCGAAGGGCGACAACGCGTCGAGCACGGCGTGAACCATGCAGGGCGGCGCCGCAATCGAGCCGCTTTCGCCGATGCCCTTGACGCCGATCGGATTGGTCGGGGAGGGGGTCTCCTGGAACAGCGAGGTGATGCTGGGCACATGCTCGGCACGCGGCACGGCGTAGTCGAGCAGCGAGCCGGTCAGGAGCTGTCCGCTGTCAGGATCGTAGCTGACCTCTTCATAGAGTGCCTGGGCAATGCCCTGCACGACGCCACCGTGGATCTGGCCCGCCGCCAGCAGCGGATTGATCAACGTGCCGACGTCATCGACCGCGACATAGTCGATGATGTCAACGATCCCGGTCTCGGGATCGACCTCGACATAGGCCAGATGGACGCCGGACGGCGCGCTCATTCCGGTCGGATCGTAGAAGACGGTTTCGTCGAGGCCAGGTGTGACCCCATCGGGGAGCTTGTGCCCGACATAGGCCATGCGCGCGACCTTGCCGAAGGCCAGAGGTGCGATGTCGGTGCCGGGCACGCTGAACTGGCCCGCGGCATAGGCGATGTCCTTCTCGTCGACCTCCAGCATGCCCGCCGCGATCTTCTTTGCTTTTGCAACGATGCGCTGCGAGCAGACATGCAGGCTCGATCCGCCGACCGCCATCGAACGGGAGTTGAAGGTGCCGTGGCCAGCCTGCACCTGGCGCGTATCGCCCTGGATCACGTCGATGCTCTCGATCGGAATTTGCAGCACGTCGGCGGCGATCTGCGACAGCGAGGTGACATGGCCATGGCCCTGGCTCATCGAACCCGAATACACCGTGGCGCGGCCGCTGGAATCGATCGCAACCCGCGCGCTCTCCCAGCCGCCGCGATCGAATCCGATCAGCGCAAGACGCCGCGACGGCGCCATGCCACACATATGCGTGTACGCGGCAACGCCGATGCCGCGGTAGATGCCGTTGCGGCGCAAGGTGTCGCGTTCGTTCCGGCGAGCGTCGTAGTTGAAAGCGGCGAGTGCCTTGTCGAGAAGGCCCTGATAATTGCCGCTATCGTAGATCACGGCCATGCCTCCATAGGGCCGGTAGGGAAAATCGGCGAGCTGAATGAAATTCTTCCGCCTGATCTCGACCTGATCCAGGTTCAGATGACGCGCCACGGCGTCGATGGCGCGCTCGGCGATATAGGCGCCTTCCGGCCGGCCATAGCCACGATAGGCATCGACGGGCACTGTGTTGGTGACGACGACGCGCGAGGTCGCCTCGTAGTTCGCGATTCTATAATTGCCGGTGCCGAAATTGACGGTGTTAACAGTCGGCCCACCGCTCGCCATGCTGGAGAGATAGGCTCCGACATTCCCGAGCGTTTCGACCTTCAGTCCGAGAATGATGCCGTCATTCTTGATCGCCACCTCGATATTTTCGGTGTGGGCGCGGCCGTGGTTGGTCGATTGATGGCTCTCGGAACGGCTTTCCCACCATTTCACTGGTACGCCGAGTTCGCGCGCGAGATGCGGACAGAGCAGCTCCTCCGGATAAAGATGCATCTTGGCACCAAAGCCGCCGCCGATATCTGGCGCGACGACGCGCAATAGGTGTTCCGGAATGCCGACGGTCTCGGCGATCCAGCGCCGATGCATGTGCGGGACCTGGCTTGGCATGTACACCGTCAATGTGCCGTCGGGCTCGGGCGCGGCGACCACGCTGCGCGTTTCCATGCAGGTCGGAATCAGGCGGTTGTTGACGAGGCGCAGCTTGAGAACCTGATCGGCTCCGCGGACGGCCGTGGCATAGTCCCCGCCGCGCACCTTGTACACGGTCGTGATGTTGCCGGGCACGTTGTCATGAAGCTGCGGCGCGTCGGCGGCGATCGCGGCTTCTTCGTCGATGACCGCAGGCAGCACCTGATAATCGACGTCGATCAGGCCGACGGCGTCATAGGCTTGCGCTTGCGTCTCCGCCACCACCAGCGCGACGCATTCACCGACGAAACGCACGCGATCGACGGCGACAACCGGGCGAAACGGCACCTTGGTCCCGGGCATGACCCAGTTCGGAACAATCGGACCGATCTTGCCCGGAAGATCCTGACCGGAGAGGGCAAGGCGAACGCCCGGCGCTGCCTTGGCCGCGCCAAGGTCGACGTTCTTGATGATGGCATGCGCATACGGCGATCGCGCGATCGCCATATGGAGCATGCCGGGCAGCCTGATATCGTCGACATAGCGGCCCTTGCCGGTGAGGAATTTGAAATCCTCGCGGCGCTTCAGCGGCTGGCCGATGTAGGGGAGCACGGTTGCGTTCATGGCGATCAGCCTTTTGCAACGAGGGACTCAACGGCGCGGACGATGTTGTGATAGCCGGTGCAGCGGCAGATGTTGCCGGCTATGCCGTGGCGGATGTCATCTTCACTTGGATCGGGATGAGCGCGCAGCAACTGGCGCACGCTCATGATCATTCCGGGCGTGCAGAAGCCGCACTGCAGCGCGTGATGCTCATGGAAGGCCGTCTGCACCGGATCGAGGGTCGATCCCGCTGGCGACACGCCCTCGATCGTCGTGATCGAGGCGCCGTCGGCCATCACGGCGAGCACGGTGCATGATTTTGTCGCCTGTCCATCGATCTCGACGGTGCAGGCGCCGCATTGCGAGGTGTCGCAGCCGATATGCGTGCCAGTCAGGCCGAGATCGTCCCTGATCAAGTGGACCAGCAGCTTGCGGCTTTCGACCTCGAGCGTACGGCGGATGCCGTTGATCTCGATCGTCACCGTGTGACGTTTTTCCGCTTCGGCCATATATCCTCCCGTTGCGGTCCGGCGACCGCGTATCTCGTTAGAAGAACCTGACGGCGGCGATGTCGATGGCGACGCCGATCCCGTTTGTCATGGGAGTGCCGTCTGCATTGCGGCGATAGGCTCGACGCTTGGCCGGGATCTTGATGCCGTCGAAGTCGCGATAGTCGGACACGTAGTGGGCGGTCGGAACGCCGCCGATCACATCAGCGAAATAATCGAGCCTCGAAATGAGCCCATCGGCGCGGACATAGAAGACTTGTTCGGGACAGTGTGTCGCAACTGAGCTGGGGAAGGTCACTTTGAGCCGGCGCCACGTCTCTCCGCTCTCGTTCCAAGGCTCGATCTCCTCGGTCGAAAAGCCCGGCAATGCGAACATGAAGGGCGTGTTGAGATAGTTCCACATCGCATAGCCGCTGAAATAGGCGAGGTGCAGATCGTCCCATGGGGTGGCTGGGGTGTGGTCGGCAAAAGAAGCGCGCGGACTGCTCCGCTCTCTCAGGCGTTTGCCCTCGACAGTATCGATTGCAACCAGATCGGGCCGATAGAAGCTGCGCAGGCCGTCGGCGGTGAATGGCTCGTAGCTGAGCTTCTGGCCGGGGATATCGACCGTGACGCGAACGTCTTTCAGCACTTCAGGCCAGCCTTTTCCGGCCCAGAGCGAACCAACGATCGACATGTCGCCCTCAATGCCGCGAAACCGTTTCCATTGCGCCGCGCCATGGGCATCGAGGACGAGATCGCGGAGATCTGCCATGCTGTTTCCTTCCGATCCAAGAATTCTAACGAGATGGACAACTCTAATAATAAGAGTGATTAGAAAGCAAGAGATTTGCAAGGGTTGTGCGCACGTCGAAATTACTCTAATTATTAGAGCGATTTGCGAGGGGGTATGACGAATGCGCTCGAAGAGTTTCGAGGGAATGGTGTGCTCGATTGCCGGCGTTCTGGACGCCGTCGGCGACCGCTGGGCAATGCTGATCCTGCGGGACCTCGGTCTTGGGCTGCGCCGCTACGATGACCTGCGCAAGTCGACCGGCGTCACCCACGCCACACTGTCCGATCGTCTCAAGCATCTCGAGGAGAATGAGCTGATTGAGCGGCGGCTGTATCAGACCGGGCCCGACCGCTATGAGTACGTTCTGACGCGAAAGGGAGCGGACATTATTCTCGTGATCCAGGCACTCGCGCAGGTCGGCGACAAATGGCAGATCGCTGGCGACAAAGGTCCGCCGCTGAAATTCATCAATCAGAGCAGCGGGCGGGCGGTCAAGCTTGCTCTTGTCGACGAAAAATCAGGTGAAGTTGTCCGCCTGCGGGATGTACGGCCGCAGGCCGGCCCGGGCGCCGACGATCTCGTGCGCTGGCGGCTGACGAAGTTCAATGGATCGCGGTGATAACCAGCTTCACTCGATGCGCTCACGGCGAACGAACGCTCCGGCATGTCACAGCCTATCCTTGGTGACGCTGAGCAAGTCGCATTTTCAGCGTATTGCTCGTGGATGGTCACCTCAGGTAAACATCAGGTATGCCGGGCCATCGCATGATAATGATGCCGCGTCTGCGCACGGAAGATCTGATGGCTGATCTCTCGGTCCTTCTTCAGCCCGCCGAGCTGCTTTTGGGAGTTTGCCATACCGGTCGATTCCCGAGCCTGCTGCTCCTTGGTCTGGCTCATCGCCGGAGCGGCACCAAGGATCGCGATCGTGATGGCAAGACATAGCGTGCGTGTCACCGCGTGCTCCTTTCGGTGTTTTCCGGCGTAACGCCGCGGCGGGAGCGACGTTCCTACCAAAGAATGAGCCCGTAATAGGAACCGGCGAACGGCGCCGACGTTGGCCGAGGTAGCTCGATGGGACCTCCCATGCGACGCCGATCGTTTTTATTTTCACTCGCAGCCTGGCTTGTCGGCACCACATCGCTGACACGCGCGACCGTCATCCGCGATCATGTGCCTTGGGCGCCATTTCCGAACTCGGCGCCGGAGATCGAGCGGCCAGGACCCTGGCAATTCTTCACCGCCGACGAGGCCCGCGCGATGGAAGCAATCGTCGATCGGATCATTCCGCCAGATCCGGAAACGCCAGGCGGAAAGGATGCCGGCTGTGCCGTCTTCATCGATCGGCAACTCAAGGGGCCCTATGGATCGAACGAGGGATTGTACACGCTCGGCCCGCATGTGAAGGGCATCAAGGAGCAGGGCCAGCAATCGGAGCTTTCGCACGCGCAGCTCTATCGCAAGGGGCTGGCCGGGCTCGACGCCTTCTGCCGATCGAACCACGGCGGCAGGGCTTTTGCCGAATTGAACACCAACGAGCAGGATGAACTGCTGAAGAAGATCGAGGCGGGCGTTGCAAAATTCGACGGCGTCGACGCGCAGGGATTCTTCGATGCGCTATTGAAGGACGTACCGGAAGGTTTTTTCGCCGATCCGATCCACGGCGGCAACCGCGACATGGTCGGATGGAAGATGATCGGCTTTCCGGGCATCCGTTACGACTATCGCGACTGGGTGATGCGGCACAACGAGCGTTATCCGTACCCGCCCGTGAGTATCGCTGGCCGCGCCGACTGGACCCCTGCAAAATCGTGAGCGCCGAACAATGGCCCGCAAACTGCCGCCAAAGGATGTCGTGATCGTAGGCCTCGGTTGGACCGGGTCGATCATGGCCTACGAGCTTGCCGATGCCGGCCTCGATGTGGTCGCGATCGAGCGCGGACCCTGGCGCAACACCGCCACCGACTTTCCGCCGGGCTATGCAGCGGATGAACTGCGGTTCCGGATTCGACACGAGCTCTTTCTTCGTCCCGACCAGACCACGTTCACTTTCCGCAACAAGATGAATCAAACGGCGCTGCCGATCCGCAGCTGGGGTGCGTTCATGCCGCCCAACGGGGTCGGCGGCGGAGGCGTGCACTGGAACGCGGAGACCTGGCGTTTCCTTCCGTCGGATTTCGTATTGCGCACGCATCTGACGGAACGCTATGGCGCGAGCTTCCTGCCCGAAGACATGACGATCCAGGACTGGGGTGTGACCTATGACGAGCTCGAGCCGTATTACGACCGGTTCGAGTATCTCTGCGGCACGTCAGGCCAGGCCGGCAACATCAAAGGCAAGATCATCGACGGCGGCAATCCTTTCGAAGGGCCGCGCTCGAGGCCCTATCCAAATCCGCCGCAAGACCAACCGTTCAGCTACACGCTGTTTGCCAAGGCCGCCCGCGACCTCGGTTACAAGCCATTCCCACAGCCATCGGGTAACATGTCGCGCCCCTATCAGAACCCGCTCGGCGTGCGGCTTGGTCCCTGCACGTATTGCGGTTTCTGCGAATGGTTCGGCTGCGGCAACTATTCGAAAGCCTCCCCGCAGACCACGATCCTGCCCGCGCTGATGCGTAAGCCGAATTTTTCGGCGCGCGACAACAGCGAGGTGACGCGGATAAGCCTTGACGGTTCGGGCAAACGCGCAACCGGCGTCACCTTTGTCGATACCACCGGCAATGAATGGGAGCAGCCGGCCGATCTTGTGGTGCTATCGGCCTACACCATCTTCAACGTGCAGCTGCTTCTCTTGTCCGGGATCGGCAAGCCTTACGATCCGGCAGCCAACACCGGCGTGATCGGCCGCAACTTCACGCACCAGACGATCTCCGACGTCGTCAGCTTCTTCGACCCTGCCAAATTCATCTTCAGTCCTTTCATCGCCTCCGGCGCGATCGGAATGTGCATCGACGAGTTCAACGGCGACAATTTCGATCACGGGCCGCATGGCTTCGTCGGCGGCGGCTATATGGGGCAGGTGCAGACCAACGGTCGGCCGATCGAGACCACTCCGGTGCCGCCGGGAACGCCGCGATGGGGCGCGCAATGGAAGAAGGCAGTGAAGGAGAACTATCTCAGCGCGCTCAAGCCTGGAACCGGCGTGCATGGCAGCATGTACAGCTATCGCGACGTTTATGTCGATCTCGATCCGACCTACAAGGATCGCTTCGGCCGACCGCTGGCGCGGATCACCATGGATTTCCACGACAACGAGATCAAGCAGAACAAGTTCTTGACCGACAAGTTCGCCGAAATCTTCCAGGCAATGGGCGCGCGGCAGGTCCAGAAGGAATATCGTAAGGCACCCTATGACATCACCAAGTACCAGACGACGCATCTGTGTGGCGGTGCGATTATGGGCACCGATCCCGGCACCAGCGCGCTGAACCGCTATTTGCAGAGCTGGGACGTGCCGAACCTGTTCGTGCTGGGCGCGAGCGCCTTTCCGCAAAACGCCGGCTACAATCCGACGGACACGGTCGCGGCGCTGACTTACTGGGCAGCAGATGCGATCCGCGGAAAATATCTCAAGAAACCGGGACAGTTGATCGATGGCTAGAGAGCTGCAGTTCGCGCTTGCGAGCATCGCGCTCGTCGTTGGCGGGTCCGCGGCCACAAGCGCGAGCTTGCAGGATTTCGCAGCGGTGGAGCGCGGCCGCTACCTCCTCAATGCCGCCGACTGCGGAAGCTGCCACACGGTCCCGGGAAGCGATCGTCCCTTCAGCGGTGGGCGAGCGATCGAGACGCCGTTCGGCGTGCTGGTTTCCCCAAACATCACGCCTGATCGGGACACCGGGATCGGCGCGTGGAGCGACGAGGAGTTCGACGCGGCGGTACGCCGAGGGATACGCCGGGACGGCAAGCGGCTCTATCCGGCCATGCCGTTTCCGTATTTCACGCGGATGTCGCGCGAGGACGTCAAGGACATCCGCGCTTATCTCTCGACCGTCGCTCCCGTTCACAACGCAGTTGTCTCCAACAAGCTGCCATTCCCCTTGAATATCCGGACGGCGATGATGGCCTGGGACAAGCTCTACTTCACGCCGGGAGAGTTTCGCGAGGATGCCTCGAAATCTAAGGAACGGAATCGAGGCGCCTATCTCGTGCAGGGACCAGGGCATTGCGGCGCCTGCCACACGCCCAAGACCTGGTTGGGTGGTGACAAGACAACGGCGCTATTGCAGGGCTACACGCTGCAGGGCTGGGTCGCGCCGGATATCACCAGCGGGGAGGGGCCGCTTGCAACCTGGTCCGTCGAAGATCTCGCGCAATATCTGAAGACCGGCCATAACCGTTTTGCGGCGGCTGCGGGATTGATGGGCGAGGTCGTAGACCTCTCGACGTCGAGGCTGAGCGACGAGGACGTCAAGGCCATGGCGACCTACCTGAAGGACGTGACCGGGCCAAAGCCCGTGGCGGACAACTCGTCTGCTGACCAGAAAGTGCTCGCGGCCGGCGGCGCGATCTATCAGGATCTCTGTTCAGCATGCCATAAGTCGGATGGCACCGGAGTTCCGAACCTGATCCCGAATCTCTCGCAAGCCGCAACCGTCAACACGGGCGATCCCACGACAGTGTTGCGGGTGATTCTGCAGGGCGCGCAGAGCGTGGCGACGGATCGCGAACCGACCGGCCCTGTAATGCCGGCATTCGGCTGGCAGCTTAACGACGTGCAGGTCGCGGCTGTCGCCAGCTATGTCCGCAACCACTGGGGCAAGGCCGCGCCGGTCAGCGAGGACCAGGTGAAGCGAGAACGCGAGGCGCTCGAAGCCAGGACGAACTGAGCCTTGGCCGTAAATCTCAATTGCTTTCCAGCTCGGACGCGAAGCGGCGCAATGCTTGCTGCATCGTTGCCGCCGTCAGTGCTCTTCGTTCCAGGCACCGAGACGTCGGTCCGGCAACGACGATCGAGAGCTGTCGTGAACTGAGCCGAAGGGAAAGCGCGACGCCTGCCAGATCGGGAATGTACTCCGACGAACTCTGGTGGTACCCGCGCTTGGCCGCGATCTCGAGTTCAGCCTCCACCGCGTCGGCGCTCACGGGCGTGGTTTCGGAAAACGGCTCGAACTTGATCTTGCGATAGATGGCCCGCCGTTCTTCGGGAGAATGCTGCGCCAGGATGGCCCTTCCCACCGAGCTTGCATACACCGGCACCCGGTCGCCCACTTGAGCGAAGTAGCGCACCGAATGCCCGGATTCCTCGACATGCAGGAAGATCGCAGAGGTGCCCGCTAGGGCCGCGATCGCCGTGGTCTCTCCGGTCTCCTTGGCAATTTCTGCCACGAGTGCATAGGCGACTTCTGGAAGCGGCGCCGCGTCCGCAACGGCGCGCGCCAGCGTCAGCCAGCGCGGGCTTGGATAGTAGCCGCTTCGCGCTCGCGTCTCGTAGAGCCATCCCTTGTCGACAATCGTGCCGACAAGATTGAAGGTGCTGGAGCGCGGCCAGCCCAGATCGTCCGAGATCTCGGCCAGCGTCGCCGGTCGTTTGCGGCGCGCAAAGTACTCCAGCAGCTCGAGAACGTTAGCAGCCTGCCTGACCAACATACGAAACCCGCATCTTTCTCCGCGAAGGTTGGTTGCTCCGTCACGTCGAACAACAACTCCCGCTTACTCAGCCGCTGATTGGCGACTCCACGGTCATAGCATCATCCGCTCAGCCGGAAGCTCGTCCCGGAATTTGAGCCAGCGCGTCCTGTGGACTTCGGCTCAGAGGTCGGATCGAAACGCCTTGACTTGAAATTCATATACGTGTCTTGTGAATTCACAATCAAGAATTTCGTTGAAGGCTGGGGGCTGCCACCATCAGCGAAAGCCCACGGGGGAGGACCTTTCATGGCTGCATTCAGGAATTTGCTTTCATCGGCGGTGGCGTCGGTTTGCATGGTGACCGCCTCGGCCGCCTTAGCTCAGACCAGTGTCAAGCTCGGCGTGCTCGCCGACATGTCCGGCATCTTCTCGGACATCGGGGGCATGGGGGCCGCCGAAGCGACCAAGATGGCGGTCGAGGATTTCAACAAGCTGCCGGGTTCGGAGAAGTTCAAGATCGAGGTTGTCAGCGGCGACGCACTGAACAAGCCGGACGTGGCGCGCGGCATCGCCCGCAAATGGTTCGACACGGAGAATGTCGATGCGGTCGTTGACCTGCCGACGAGCGCGATCTCGCTGGCCGTCGCACCCCTCGTTCAGGAGTTGAACAAAGTCGCGCTGTTCACCGCATCGGGCACGTCGGATCTGACTGGCAAGTCCTGCACGCCGAATTCGGTGCACTGGACCTACGATACCTGGGCGTTGTCGCACGGTACCGCCGATGCCATCACCAAGGCCGGCGGCAAGACCTGGTTCTTCGTCACGGCCGACTTTGCCCTCGGGCATTCGCTGGAGCGCGATGCGAGCGCCGTCGTCAACGCGAACGGTGGCAAGGTCGTCGGCAGCGTCAAGCACCCGACTGATTCGAACGACTTCGCGTCCTTCCTGCTTCAGGCGCAGGCGTCGCGCGCCGAGATCATCGCGCTCGCCAATGCCGGTGGCGATACGATCAAGGCGATCAAGCAGGCCTCCGAATTCGGCATCATTGAGGGCGGGCAGAAGCTCGCAGGGATGCTGCTGTTCATCTCGGACATTCACTCGCTTGGCCTGAAGACGGCGCAAGGCCTCCAACTGACCACCGCGTTCTATTGGGACCTGAACGACAAGACGAGGAGCTTTGGCGAGCGCTTCGCGGCTCGGAACAACGGGCGCTATCCGTCGATGAACCAGGCTGGAGCATATTCCGCGACGCTGGCCTATCTGACCGCCGTCGCAAAGGTGGGATCGCCGCGTGATGGCGCCGCCGTCGTCAAGGCGATGCGCGAGCTGGGCACGTTTGACGATCCTCTGTTCGGAAAGACGTCGTTGCGCGAGGACGGTCGCGTTCTTCACGACATGATGCTGATCCAGGTCAAGACGCCCGGCGAATCGAAGAAGCCCTACGACTACTACAAGATCGTGTCGACCATTCCTGCCGAAGCGGCATTCCGTCCGCTCAAGGACGGCGGTTGCCCCCTTGTGAAGTGAGTGTCCGGCTCGGTCGAACGCGAGCGAGCCGGAAATTCAAGAGAGAGCCGCGCCTGCCTTGCGGCGAGCCGCATGGCGGGGCTGCTCCGAGATTTTGCGTTGACCTGTGGAGGATCAATCCGTGCTGAAATCCGATCGTCTCACCCGCTACGATCATCTCTATATTGGCGGCTCGTGGGGCGCGCCTGAAGACGGCGGTTTTCTCGAAAGCATCGATCCATCTACGGGACGCCCCTGGGCTCGCGTCGCCTTCGGCGGCCCCGGTGATATCGACCGCGCCGTCGCGGCGGCGCGACAAGCACTGAACGGTCCTTGGGGGCGCATGCCCGGGCACGAGCGCGCCGCACTGCTGCGCAAGTTCGCTGACCTCTATGCGAAGCGCGCCGCTGATCTTGCGGTTCTGGAAACAACGGATTCCGGCCGCGCGCTGCGGGAGTCACGTGCCGATATTGGCGGCCACACCTATGGCTATCACTGGTGGGCATCATTGGCGGACAAGCATGCCGGCCGCACCATTCCATTCGACGACAGCGTGCAAGCATTTACGACCCGCGTGCCGGTCGGCATGGTCGGCGCGATTACGCCATGGAACGTGCCGCTCATGGCTGCGGCATGGAAGCTCGGTCCGGCACTCGCGGCAGGTTGCACTGTCGTGTTGAAGCCGGCAGAGCAGACGCCGGTCACCTCGCTTGAACTCGGAAAATTGTTTGACGAAGCCGGGTTTCCGCCTGGGGTAGTCAACATCGTTCCCGGATATGGGAAGGATGGCGCTGGTGAGCGGCTCGTCACCCATCCGGGCGTCGACAAGATCGCATTCACCGGCGAGGGGGCGACGGCGAAGGTTATCCTGCGCGCCGGCGCGGACACGATGAAGCGCTTCACCTTCGAGCTTGGCGGCAAGTCGCCCCATATCATTTTCGCCGACGCCGATCTCGAACAGGCGCTGAACGCGGCCACCAATTCCGCATGGACGCTGTGCGGACAGAGCTGTGCGCTCGGCTCACGGGTCCTGGTTCAGAGGCCGATCTACGATCAGGTCGTCGCAGAATTTGCGCGCCGCGCGGCTCAGGTGCGGGTCGGTCCTCCGCTGGATGAAGCCACGCATATGGGCCCCCAGGCGCACGAGGAGCAACTCGCCAAGACACTGTCCTATATCGATATCGGACGGGCCGACGGCGCTGAACTGGTGACCGGCGGAGGTCGGCTGAGCGGCGGCGTGCATGGCGACGGCTACTTCGTCCAGCCTACCGTCTTTGCCAACGTCTCCAACGCGATGCGTATCGCGCGCGAGGAGATTTTTGGCCCCGTGGCCGCGCTGATTCCGTTCGACGATGAGGAGCAGGCGATCGCGATCGCGAACGACACGGCATACGGACTGACGGCCGGCCTCTGGACCCAGGACATCGGACGCGGCCATCGCGTCTCCAGCCGGATTCGCGCCGGCATGGTGTGGGTGAACACCTATCGCTTCATTCGCTGGTCGACGCCTTATGGCGGTTTCAAGGGCAGCGGGTGGGGCCGAGAGAACGGTATCGAAGCGCTCGATTCCTATCTCGAAACCCGCACCACGGTGGTCAGCACGACCGGGCGTTTTCCGAACGCCTATGCCAACTAAAATCAAGCACAGCACCTCTCGTTAAATCCAACAAGAAGAGAAGACGATCATGCGTTTGGCAAACAAGCTCGCGGTGGTAACGGCCGCCGCATCCGGGATGGGACGTGCCGGTGTCGAGGTCTTCCTGAGGGAAGGGGCCAAGGTCGTCGCCGTCGATATCAACCGCGATGCGCTGGCACAGCTCTCCGCGGACATGCGTGCCAAGGGCTACACCATCGAAACGCTTCAGGCGGATCTGTCACGGCCGGAAGAAACGCGACGGTCGGTGAACGATGCGGCGGCGCTATTGGGCGGCATCGACGTGATGTGGGCTCATGCCGGAATTCCCGGCCCGGCCGGCGTGGAGAATCTCGATCTAGCAGCCTATGAAGCCGCGATGGCGCTCAACGTCACGTCCGCCACCTTGGCGGCGGGCGAAGTGATCGGGCATATGCGCAAGCGGGGCGGTGGATCGCTGATCTTCACGGCATCCGTCTCGGGACTGGTCGGCTCGATGTTCAGCCCGGTCTATTCAGCGGCGAAATTCGCGGTGGTCGGGCTGACCAAGTCGTTGGCGCAACGCTTTGCCGCGGACAATGTGCGCGTCAACGTCGTTTGCCCCGGGCTTGCAGATACGCCCATGAAGACTGGATTCACGGGGCGTTCGGGTGATCCTGCCGAGGCCGCCGCCAATCAGGCGCGCCTGCTCGCGTCCGTGCCGATGGGACGGCTCTGCAAGGCGGAGGAAGTCGCGCATGCGGCGCTTTGGCTGGCATCTGATGAAGCTTCGTTCGTGACCGGCGTTGCGCTTCCGATCGATGGCGGATTCACGGCTCGCTGAGTTCTGACGATCAGAACGAGGGCGGATGGCTTGCGATTGTGCCATCCGCCGAATTATGCCCGCATCGACGGGCTCGATCTGGCCATTCTGGCGTTATAGCCATAGGAGACTTTCATACCGCCGTAGACAGGCGCCGGGTAAGGTGTTCCCCCAAAGGAGCGAGCCATGGTGAAACCGACGAAGACGCGCATTGGCAACCACACCCTGCACCCGGAAACGCTGATGCTGAACTACGGCTATGATCCGCAATTGTCGGAGGGAGCCGTCAAACCCCCGGTCTTCCTGACCTCGACCTTCGTCTTCAAGACGGCGGAAGACGGCAAGGACTTCTTCGATTTCGTCGCGGGCCGGCGCGAACCGCCGGAGGGGATGGGCGCGGGCCTGGTCTACTCGCGGTTCAACCATCCCAACAGCGAGATCGTGGAGGACAGGCTCGCTGTCTACGAGCGCACCGAGAACTGCGCGCTGTTCTCGTCCGGCATGGCGGCGATTTCGACGACGATCCTGGCCTTCGCACGCCCTGGCGATGTGATCCTGCATTCCCAACCGCTGTATGGCGGGACGGAAACGCTGTTTGCGAACACGCTTGCGAAGCTCTCCATCGGTGCCGTGGGCTTCGCCGATGGCCTCGATGAGGCCGCGGTCAGGCACGCGACGGAGGACGCCATGCGCAGGGGCCGAGTGACGATGATCTTCATCGAAACCCCGGCAAATCCCACCAATGGCCTGGTCGATATCGCGATGATCCGCCGTATCGCCGAGCTGATCGGCGAGGTCCAGGGCCACACGCCGATCGTCGCATGCGACAATACGCTGCTCGGGCCGTTGTTTCAGCGGCCGATCGAGCATGGTGCTGATCTCTCCCTGTACTCGCTGACCAAATATGTCGGAGGCCATTCCGACCTGATCGCCGGTGCTGCGCTCGGCTCAAAGGCCCTGATGAAGGACATCAGGGCGTTGCGAGGCGCCATCGGCACCCAACTGGATCCCCATTCCTGCTGGATGATCAGCCGGTCGCTCGAAACCCTGAGCCTGCGGATGGAAAAGGCTGACAGAAATGCGCACCTTGTGGCGGATTATCTGCGCGATCATCCCAAAGTGGAGCGCGTCCATTATCTTGCCCACCACGCCGAGGATTCCGCGGCCGGCCGTCTGTTCGCGAGGCAATGCAGCGGAGCAGGCTCCACGTTCTCATTCGATATTGTCGGCGGCCAGACGGCTGCTTTCAAATTCCTGAATGCGCTAAAAATCCTGAAACTGGCAGTGAGCCTGGGCGGCACCGAGTCGCTTGCCAGCCATCCCGCTACCATGACGCACTCGGGCGTCCCGTCCGACATCCGTCAAAGGATAGGCGTGCTCGACTCCACGATCCGGTTGTCTGTTGGCATCGAGCACCCTTCCGATCTGATCGCGGATATCGCGCAAGCTTTGATCGCGGCATAGGTGCGACGCAACGGGAGGCGCTGGCTCAGCAGCGATGCCGTGCACGTTACGCCTGTAACACGATAGGCCGGTCTCGAAATTATTTCGTATCGCGCGCCCCATAGCGTCTGCAGCGGTCGACATTTCATCGTCGAACGCATTGATTTGGGGGCAATACAGAATGTTCGAATGGCTCGAGCCCGCGGCGTTGATCGTCATAGCGGGATTGCTGGCATGCTCAGGTATTCGTAACTGGCGATCGAAGAAACCAATTGTCAAATGGGGCGGAGCAGGTTTGGCGGCTTTGGCTTCCGTCATTGCTTTCTCGATCAGCGTGCTGCTGACCATCGGGCTATTCAAGCTGCACGCGCGCAGCGCGCCAAGCGTGGACGTGAAGGTTGCAGGGACCGCGGAGCAAATCCGGCGCGGCCAGACGATCGCGGACAGCTTTTGCAGCGGCTGCCATACAAGGACCGACACGCTCACCGGCGGCGCGGATCTCGGTAAGGATATCTCGTTGCCGATCGGTTCGTTTATAGCCGCCAACCTCACGCCGGTCGGGCAATTAAGCCGGTGGTCGGACGGCGATATTTTCCGCGCCATTCGCAACGGGGTCGATCCCGAAGGGTATTGGCTGGTCATCATGTCCTACACCAACGCCGGAAAGCTGAGCGACGAGGACACCAAAGCGGTGATTGCCTATCTCCGCAGTCTGCCTGCTGCAGGAGAAAAGACGAGAAATCCGGCCGATCGTCTCACGATGCTGGGCATCGCGATGTTGGGCGCTGGCATGCTGCCAGCAGGCAAGCCCGTCTCAACAGACCATGTGACCGCGCCACCAAAAGGCCCCACGTCTCGATACGGCGAATATCTCATTTCGTATCAGGACTGCCGCGAATGCCATGGCAAAGATCTGACCGGTGGCAAACCCGGCCAGCTCGCCCCGCTAGGGCCCGATCTCAATGTCGTCAAGGGGTGGAAATTCCAGGAATTCGTCGCCACCATGCGCACTGGTGTCGATCCGAACGGACATACCCTCGGCAATCGGATGCCGTGGCAGCCGATCGGCAGGATGGAAGATGAAGACCTTCGCGCTGTCTATGAGTATCTAACACATCTGCCCGCAGCCTGAACAATTCCGTGCGGCGCTCGCATCCTTAGAATGAGGGCTAGCTTTTCGGGGTTGAATCCGCGCCCAGCAGTTGGCCGGACTTGCGGCTGAGAAAATGCAGTCGCGTGCAGGCAGGGCAGCTTACCGCCGTGAATTCGTTCTGATCGGTATTATCATCCTCGTCCAGGCTGTGCTGAACGTTGAGATGGGTATTGGGGCAGACGAAGATGAAATGTCTCATCCGCTCTTTGTCGAAGATCTGGAATCGGACGATTTGATCTAGCGCAAGGTTTTGGCCCCCCGGAAGCGCAATGCCTCCACGGCCGGCACCGTCCTATGGCGCGCGATCTATCCGGATGGTTTGATCCAGAACAAACGGCGGAGAAAAGCTCCGAGATAGCCTGTCGTCGTTGTTGAATTGTGCGCGGCTACGGCCTCGTTCCGCGCCGTTCGGCAGATTGAAGACAGGTACCGGAGGTTCATCATGGCTAAACTCAAGATTCCGCATGACGCCATCGTATTCGTGGGCGACGGGCGGAAAGCGCTGTTCCTCCGCAACGAAGGCGATGAGAAATTCCCCAATCTGAAGACCGAGCAGGTCTTTGAGCGGCAAAATTCCTCGACCCATGATCAGGGCAGCGAGCGGCCCGGACGCACGAGGAAGCCCGGTTCGGGGCAGCGAAGTACGGTCGAGCCGGTAGACTGGCATGATCTCGAAGAGCATCGGTTCGCGCGACAGGTGGCGGCCGCCGTCGAGCAGGTCATCCGCAGCGGCAAGGCAAAGGCCCTCGTCGTCGTGGCCCCGCCGCGAACCCTGGCAGAGCTTCGAGTTGCCTTTCATGCTGACGTGAAACGGCATATCCTGGCCGAGTTTGACAAGGATCTCACCAAGCATCCTGTCGGCGAAATCGAAAGGCATCTGGTTGGATGATCCGCGGGCGATGCCCGCTGATCTTGATGCATAACGTGTTCTCACGCGTCTCTGCGGGAGACAATGATGTCCGCTGTTCCTCGGAAGCGGGGCGCCGAACCGGCTGATCAGGCCGATGAAGCGCCCGGCTTGATCGATCAGGATCAGGTTGATGTCGAGCGCGATGAGCCGCTCGGCGAGAATGAGCCGGTCGAACGCGATTCCCCTGATGCGCCGGCCTCGCCAGCATTCGAGGAGTGATGTGCATGTGATGCAGTGTGGCTAAGCGTCGCTCGAAATCGTCTGGTCTCTCAGACCTCCATGCGGTAAGACGCAACAATTGTTGTGATGCTCGAATTCCGCGGATGGAGGTTGGTCCCGTGGAGAAATTCATTCACAATCAGAATCTCGCGCTGTTCAAGAAGAAGCTGAACGATCCGCACATCAGCGAGGCGGAGCGCGACGTCGTTCTCAAGCTGTTGGCGGATGAGGAAGCGAAGGAGGGGCTGCTGCGTTCCACCCGAGCGGATCGGAAACCGTCCTGATCCAACGCAATTTTCCGAAAATCACATCGCGCTTTGGCGCTGTTGCAGAAAGTTTGGGCATGGAAGACCGCGTCCGATGGTTCCGCGCTAAGCTGGGGATCTGCGTTGCAATTTCAAATCGGCTCATCGCCTATTCGGCTTGCGCGAGATCAACGCGGGGCCTCGCGGGCTGGCTCAGCTAGCAGAGGAAAAGAGGAGCTACGCGGATGGCGCGCTTCATTGCCCGATTCTACAAAAATGTGCTTGGCGAGAACGGCCAGGTCGGCGATGTCTGCCAATGCACGGTGGATCTCGACGTGCCCGACGACGCGCAAGCAGTAGACGTCGCCAAGCAGAAATTCTGCGAGATACACCGGGTTCGTGACTGGACCCTGCACGCCGATCGGCTGGAGGTGAAGCCGGCCGACTTTCCGTCATAGGCAGGGAGATACCGGGCTGCGTGCTGCGCACGCATCCCGGAATGACGCTTGCGCTCGGCTAGGACTCGTTACGGGCAGGGATGACGGTAGCCGTCGGTGCCGAGATAGGTGCCTGAGGCGGGATCATAGGAGCGGAAGCGCTGCGCGCAGTAAGCTTGTGCATTTGCCGCTTGTGCCTGGCTGGATGCAATGGCACCGCCGATGATGGCGCCGGCGGCGAGTCCGCCAAGCACTGCGGCGCCGGTTCCGTATCCACGTCCATGTCCATGTCCATACCCGCCGCGGTAACCGTAGTGGCGGTATCCGGGACCACCATGGTAGCGACGGTATTGCACCTGCTGTACCGAAGACTCTTGTGCCACGGGGGACGGCGTCATGGGCGCGGCTCGAACAGGTAGGGATGCCGATATCGTCAGCGCTGTGGCGGCGGCCATCAAGAAAATCCTACGCATGTTCACGGCTTGCTCCTTTTCTTGTTTGGTTGGAAACACAACGGCCGTGCTGCCGAACGGTTCCCGGGGACTTCCCGCTCGCGACGACAGAGAGCCAGCGAAGCGTTAACTCCCACTACAAGATTCCGCCCCTGCGGTCATCACAAGATCAGTCGGCCCTCACGTGCGAATATGAAGGGCTCCGTTGCATCTCTGCCGTGTGATCCGATTCGCCTTCGGATGCTTTTTTGAGCCGAAAACGCCAATTTTTGCCGAAACTTTCAGCGCGCATGATCGCGCTCGCCGCGCTACCTAGAAGCGGACGAGGGAAGCGCTTCATGGTCGTGAGGCGGCCGCGCGAAGGAGGGTAACCAACATGCTCGAAGCGGCACGGGTTTCGCAGTCCAGTCTGCCGGTGATCGATATCTCCGGCTTATCGTCGCCAAACCTGTCGGATCGCAAAGCGGTTGCCGCCAAGCTGCGCGCCGCCTGTCTGTACAACGGCTTTTTCTACATCTCGAACCATGGCGTCGACGAAAAGCTCGTCGCCGATGTCTTCGCCGAGGCTGCTGCGTTCTTCGATCTATCGCCCGAGACAAAGGCCGAGGTTGACAAGTCACGCTCGAAGGCCAATCGCGGTTACGAGCCGCTGCAGGGCCAGACGTTGGAGCCCGGTGCGCCGCCCGATCTGAAGGAGGGCTATTATGTCGGGCCTGAGCATGCGCCTGATGATCCGCGCGTGCTCGCCGGCATGTTCAATCATGGCGCCAACCAGTGGCCATCGTCGCGGCCGAACTTCAAGCCGGTGATGGAAGCCTATCTCAACGTGATGCTGGATCTGTCGGCCCGGATGATGGGTGGCATCGCGCTGTCGCTCAATCTTCCTGAGAATTATTTCAAAGGCTATTGCACTGACGCGATGGCGACTGTGCGGCTGTTGCACTATCCGCCGCAGCCTGCTGGCGGCAATCCGGATCAGAAGGGCGCCGGCGCGCACACCGATTTCGGCGGGCTGACGCTGTTGCGCCAGGGCGATATCGGCGGCCTGCAGGTCTGGGACCAGGCCACCGGCGGCTGGATCCACGCCGACCCGGTGCCCGGCACCTATGTCGTCAATCTCGGCGACATGATCGCGCGCTGGACCAACGACAAATACCGCTCGACGCTGCATCGTGTCGTCAACGTGTCTGGCCGGGAGCGCTATTCGGTGCCGTTCTTCTACACCGGCAACTACGCGCACAAGGTCGAATGCATTCCGACCTGCCTTGCACCCGGCGAGCAGCCGAAATACCCGCCGATCACGGTCGAGGAGCATATGCGCGCGATGTACAAGCGGACCTACAAGTAGTCCGTCGCCGCCATGACCGCTCCATCCCCGCGCTACACCTTCATCCTGATCCACGGCGCCTGGCAGGGCGCCTGGGCCTGGGAGACCATCGTTCCGCGCCTGAAGGCGCTCGGTCACGAGGCTATTGCCGTTGACCTGCCGGGCAACGGCCACAATCCGCTGCCGCCCGAACAGGTCAATCTCGAGCGCTACGCCGCGCATGTTGTCGACATCATCGACAGGACCAAAGGTCCGATCATCATGGTCGGCCACAGCATGGGCGGCACAGCGGCCGCGCAGGCCTGCGAGCTGCGCCCCGAACGGATCGCGCTCGCGATCTTCCTCTGCGCATTCATGCTGCCTGACGGGATGTCCGTGCTGCAGTTCTACGAGCGCTATCTGGAGCCGTGGATGCGCGGCGCGCATGCGCGTGTCACCTACGACGAGGCGGGCCTGCTGTCACGTATCGATCCGGCCTCCGCAGTCGAGGTGTTCTACCAGAAGGCGGATCGCGCGTTGGCCGAGGCTGCGGCGCGTCGCCTGACGCCGCAGCCTGAAGGCGGCCGCCGCTCGCAACTGAAGCTGTCGGCCGATCGCTTCGGCACTGTGCCGCGCGTCTATATCGAGGCGCGCGAGGATCGCTCAGTGCACCTGCCGCTGCAGCGGAAGATGCAGGAATTGTCGCCATGCCTCGAAGTCTACGGCCTCGACAGCGACCACGCGCCGCAGCTCTCGCAGCCGGATGAGCTCGTTGCACTATTTATGAAGGCGGTCGCCGCGCACGCCCGCACGCTATGACGGACGTTGCGACCGCGCTTCAATCGCGGCGGGCAGATCGATGCTTCATTTGTGGGCAAATGGTGCTCATTTCACTTCGTTGACAGCATTCTCGCGCCACCTATCCTGACTGCGGTTTTGGCGAGCTGAAGAGATCAGATGAAGCCCTCCATCTTTGGCTATCAGGCGCCAGCATCAATCGAAGAGGTAATCAGCATTCTGGCCGGCGATCCCGATGCGGTCGTGCTCGCCGGCGGGCAGACATTGTTGCCCGCGATGAACTTTCGCGCTGCCAATCCGTCCACGCTGGTGGACATCCAGCATGTGGCTGATCTGCGCGGCATCGAAGTCGGCACCGACATCATCGTCGTGAAGGCGATGACCCGTCACCGCGAATTCGAACTCGATGCGGGCGTCGCGCGCGTCAATCCGCTGGTCGCTGAGGTCATGCAGCATGTTGCCCATGTGCCGATCCGCAACCGCGGCACGGTGGTTGGCAGTCTTTGCCACGCCGATCCCTCCGCCGAAATGCCGATGCTGCTGGTGCTGCTCGGCGGCTCCGTGATCGCGCAGGGGCCGTCGGGGTGGCGCAAGATTGCGGCCGAGGATTTCTTTCAGTCGTTCCTCACCACTGCGCGAGAGCGGGACGAGATCATCACCGAGGCGCGCTTTCCGGTGCTGCCGAAAGGCGCCGGATGGGCCTTCGACGAGGTGACCCGGCGTCACGGCGACTACGCAATTGCCGGCGTCGGCTGCGTTCTGTCGCTTGACGATCGCGGCCATGCGTCGCGCGTGCAGCTTGCGGCGTGCGGCATCGCGGATACGCCAGTGCGCTTGAAGGAGGCGGAGAATATCCTCACAGGCACCGCGCTCGGTGCGTCCGATCTCGACGCCGCGGTGGCGGCCTCCGGTGCGGCCGTGACACAGCCCGACGAGATACATGTGTCCCAAACCTATCGCCGCAGGGCGCTCGGCACGCTGATCCGCAGGATCGTGACGACGGCAGCGCAACGTGCCACGCAGATGGAGACCGCCTGATGGCGCGAACGATGAAGGCCGCGATTCCGGACCGCTCCGCCGATGCCAAGGTCGACGTGTCGATGACGGTCAACGGCGAGGCCGTCAGCCGCAGCGTCAGCGTCCGCTTGCTGCTGAGCGACTTCCTGCGGCACGAGCTGAGGCTGACCGGCACCCATGTCGGCTGTGAGCACGGCGTCTGCGGCTGCTGCACGGTGCTCCTTAACGGCAGGGCCGGCCGCTCCTGCCTGACGTTGGCGGTGCAGGCGAATGGTTACGATATCCGCACCATCGAGTCGGTCGCATCGGCTGACGGCACGCTGCATCCGGTGCAGCAGGCGTTCAAGGAGTGCCATGGCCTGCAATGCGGCTATTGCACGCCCGGCATGGTGATGAACATCGTCGCCCGCTTCGAGGAGCCGGGAAAGCTTGATCTCACCGACGAAGGCATCAGGGATTTGCTCTCGGGCAATCTCTGCCGTTGCACTGGCTATCTCAACATCATCGCCGCGGTGCGCCGTGCCGCTGAGCTGCTCGGACGGGCCTGATGTCGACACGCCAGTTCGGAGCGCGCGTCGAGCGCAACATCGATCCCAAGCTGCTGCGGGGCGAGGGGGCCTTCGTCGACGACATTCCGCTGCCGGACGCGCTGCACGTCGCTTTCCTGCGCAGCCCGCATGCGCGGGCGCGGATCGTCTCCATCGACGCATCGGCAGCGAAGTGCCATCCGGGCGTCGCGGCTATCTATACCAGCGACGATATCGGCACTCTCGATGTCGAGATGCCGCTATTGATTCCGCATCCTTCGATGAAGAATCCGAAGACCCAGCGTCCGCTAGCGCGCGGCGATGTCCACTATGTCGGGCAGACCGTGGCAATGGTGGTCGCCGTCGATCGCTATACCGCCGAAGATGCTGCAGCACTGATCGAGGTCGAGTACGAACCACTGCCAGTCGAGATGGACCTGGCGAAGGCGCTGACCGACGACACGCCGCTTGTGCATGCCGACGTGCCGAACAATCTGGCGGCGCATTTCATCCAGATCAGCGGCAATCCGGACGACGCCTTTGCCCGTGCCGAGCACACTACCAAGATCACCGTGCAAGTCGATCGCTCGACGGCGGCCCCGATGGAGTGCCGCGCGGTCGCGGCGCGCTGGGATGCGGTATCCGGTGAACTCACAGTGTGGGACGGCACACAGGCGCCGATCTCGGTGCGCGGCGGGCTTGCATCCGTGTTCGAGCTCGATGAGGACAAGGTCCGCGTCATCGCGCCTGACGTCGGCGGCGGCTTCGGGCAGAAGGTGCTGCTGTTCTATCCGGACGAACTCCTGGTGCCGATGGCGGCGATGCGGCTCGGGCGCCCCGTGAAATATATCGAGGATCGCCGCGAGAACTTCCTGGGTTCCTCGCAGGAGCGGACGCAGATCCACACGATCGAGCTCGCCGCGCTCAGGACCGGTGAAGTGATCGGCCTGCGCGATTTCTTCCTGCACGACACCGGCGCCTTCATTCCCTATGGCATCGCGGTGGCGCAGGTCGCCTCCACCTCGATCGCGGGGCCGTACCGCATCCCCAACATCTTCGTGGAGTTCAAGGCGGTCTATACGCCGACGGTGCAGGTGACGCCCTATCGCGGCTGCGGCCGGCCGCAGGCGTGCTTTGCGATCGAGCGCGCGATGGATCAGCTCGCCGAGGAACTCGGGCTCGACCGTTTCGAGATCCGCCGCCGCAACTTGATCGCCGAGAAGGAATTTCCCTATGAGCGCGAGGGGCTGCTGTTCGCCGACGGGCTCAAGGTGACGCTCGACAGCGGCCAGTATGGCAAGGCGCTGGCGATGGCCGCAGCCGAGCTTGGCACGGAAAGTTTCGCCGCCGAGCAGGCGAAGGCGCGCGCCGAGGGACGTTATCTCGGGCTCGGGCTCGCCTGCTACGTCGAGGGCACGGGGCTCGGTCCTTACGAGGGAGGCCACGTCAAGATCCACCCGATCACCGGCAAGGTCTACGTCAACACCGGCCTCAGCACGCAGGGGCAGGGGCACGACACGGTGTTCGCGCAGATCGTCGCCGATCAGCTCGGCGTCAGTCCGCAGGACGTTATCGTGGTCGAGGGCGACACCAAGGCGTTCGACTGGGGCGTGGCGACCTTTGCCAGCCGCGCCGCCGTTGTCAGCGGCAACGCGATCCACAAGACCGCGCTCACCGTGCGCAAGAAGGTGATCGAAGCCGCTGCCAACATGCTCGACGTCGACCCCGACCAGATCGAGCTGCGCGATTCTGCGGCCTGGGTGAAAGGCTCGAACCGCTTTGCGCCGCTGGCGGCGATCGCGACCGCGAGCAATCCGCTGCGTTACGCCTTCAACAAGGCGGCGCAGGCGGCAACGCAGTTCGCGCCGGCGAGCAAGCATGACGGGCCGCCGCTCGCGGACGGCCAGGCGCCGGGACTGGAGGCCACCGACTATTACAGTCCATCCCAATCCACCTGGGCCTATGGCGTGCACGGCGCGATCATCGAGGTCGACCCGGGCCTGTGCACCGTGAAGATCAGGAAGTACGTCTGCATCCACGATTGCGGCAACATGATCAATCCGATGATCGTGGAGGGGCAGGTGCTCGGCGGCATCGCGCAGGGGATCGGCGGTGCGCTCTATGAACATCTCGACTACCAGGCCGACGGCAATCTCGCCAATGCCAGCCTGATGGATTTCCTGGTGCCTTACGCGACCGAGATTCCCAATGTCTCGATCCTGCACCTGGAGACGCCGACGCCGCTGAATCCGCTCGGCGTCAAGGGCGTCGGCGAGGCCGGCTGCATCGCGGTCGGCGCTGTCGTCGCATCAGGCGTCGAAGATGCGCTGCGGCCGTTCGGCGCGCTGAAATTCCACCAGGTGCCGCTGTCGCCGAACATGATCTCATACGCCCTGGAGCAGGCGGGGCACTAAGTAGCGGCTCGGCCTGTGGCCTCATGGTTCGAGACGGCGCTTGCGCGCCTCCTCACCATGAGGGTCTCAGACCTCATCCTGAGGATGTCGCGCAGCGACCGTCTCGAAGGATGAAGCCCCGGACAGCGCCACACGTCACCGCCGCTCCTCGCGCACGTGTGGCTGGCCCAGCGCGCCGGGCTCCTGCGTGATGCCGGAATCCTTGGTGCCGACCCAGATCATGACGGCGATGGTCGCTAGATACGGCGTCATCAGCATCAGATACTGCGGAACGCGGATGCCGGCCGCTGCGATCTGCGGGATCAGTGCCTCGATGCAGCCGAACAGGAGCGCGCCGGCGAGTGCGGGCCACGGCGCCCAGCGCGCGAACACGACCAGCGCCACCGCGATCCAGCCGCGGCCGCCGGTCATCCCGGTCACCCACAGCTTGACGCTGACGACCGAGATGTAGCCGCCGGCGAGGCCAATCAGTGAGGAGCCGGCGACGATCGCAAAGATCCGATGCAGCGTGACGTTGACGCCGGCAGCGTCCGCAGCGCCCGGGTTCTCGCCGACGGAACGAATCCGCAAGCCCAGCATGGTACGGAACAAGAGGAAGTTGACGGCGAAGAAGATGAGGATGGTGAGATAGACGATCGGATCCTGCTGGAACAATATCCGCCCGATGCCGGGGATTTCCGAGAGCGGCCAGATCTTCAGCGGAGCCAGCCCCGTCAGTTGCTTGTTCTGCCATTTCGCCAGCGTGCCGACGAGGCCTGTAAAGCCCTGGCAGAAGAACACGACTGACAGGCCCGCGATCACCTGGTTGATGCGCAGCACCACCACCAGCACCGCGAACAGCAGCGAGACCACGCTCGCCGCCACCATCGCGGCAACCAGCGCCACCGCCGGATAGCCGCCGAGCATGAGGCAGGTGCCGGCGCCGGCGAGCGCGCCGACCAGCATCAAGCCCTCCGCGGTGAGGTTCAATACGCCGGAACGCTCGGCGATGATCAGGCCGAGCGCCGCAAGCGCGTAGGGGACCGCCGTGACGGGAGCGTTGGCCAGCCAGTTGATGAGGAAATCAATCACAGTGGTCCTCTCAACGTATCCAGCGGATGCGGTGGCGGATCAGGAATTCCGACGACGCGACCGCCATGACGATGATCGCCTCGATCATCTGCACCATGGTGAAGGGGATCTGGTAGAATACCTGCAGCGTCTGGCCGGTGATGAAGAGCACCGCGATCAGGAAGCCAACGACAGCGACCACGATCGGATCGTTGCGCGAGAGGAACGCGATCAGCACGCCGGAGAACACGTAGCCGTTGGCGAAGGATTGCGTGAGCCGGCCTTCCTGGCTGGCGACATTGACGAAGCCGGCAAGACCTGAGCAGGCGCCGGAGATCGCGATGATCCAGATCGTCGCCGTCTGTACGGGAACGCCGACGACTTTCGCCATTTTCGGATTGGCGCTGATGAAGCGGGTGTAGAAGCCGATGCGGCTGAGATGGATCATCCAGCCGGCCGCGAGCACGCCCGCGATCGCGATCAATAATCCGCTGTTGACGCCATAACCGATATCGGTCAGCCGCTCGAAGGGACGGAACGGGGTCGATTGTGGAAACGCGGTTTTGGAGTCCTGCCAGGCGCCGTAGAGCAGGTGGAACAGGAAGTACATCGCCACGTAATTGAGCAGCAGCGTCGCGATGATCTCGTTGACCCGGAAGCGCAGCTTGAGGAACACGACCAGCAGCACCCAGAGCGCGCCGCCGAGCGCTGCAGCCATTCCCATCAGGAGCAGTCGCGTGGCGGGCGGGCCGATGTCATAGATCGAGATCGCGGCGGCAAAGATGCCGCCGAAGATCATCTGGCCTTCAATGCCGAGATTCCAGAAGCCGATGCGGAAGGCGAGGCTGGCCCCTAAGCCGACCAGGATCAGCGGCGCAGCCTGGATCAGGACGCCGCGCAGGTTCTCCGCCGTGAGCACGCCGGCAAGTTCGCTCGCGAGCGTCAGCGGCGGGATGCCGGCCACCGCGAGGATCGCGACCGAGATCGCAAGGCCGAGGATCAGCGATGATCCCACGAACACCGCCTGTTTCCATGCCGGCAGGTTCTGGCGCACGTCGAGCGTGAGGCGGCCGAGGCCGCGCGGGGGTGCGGGGGTCAATGGTTCGGCTCGGCGCAAGATGTCATGCATGGTCGACCATGGCCCGGCCAATCGCCTGGCGGTCCGCAGGGCGTTCGAATTCGGCGACGATCGCGCCGCGGGTCATCACTCCGATGCGGTCGGAGAGGCTTAATATCTCGTCGAGGTCCTCACTGATCAGCACGATGGCGGCGCCGCGTTCGCGCGCCGCGATCAGGCGCTGGTGCACAGCGGCACAGGCGCGCGCATCGAGCCCGCGGCTCGGGCTGTGCGCGACCACGACATCAGGCTCGCGGCTGAATTCGCGGGCGATAACGAGCTTCTGCGCATTTCCGCCGGACAGCAGCGAGGCCTTCTGCTTGACGCTGCGCACGCCCTGCACATCGTAGTCCTTCACCGCCGCGATGGCGTCGCGGCGCATCGCGGCACGATCGAGCCTGACAACGCTGCCGTAGCGCCCGGAGCGGATCTGCGCCACCGCGAGATTGTCCTGGATCGGCAGGCTGCCGGCGAGCGCATAGGCATAGCGGTCGGCGGGGATCGCGGCGATCGCAGCTTCGCGCCGCTTGGCCTGGCCGGCACGGCTGATGTCGCCGGCGCCATCGACCCAGATCTCGCCCAAGGAGGGCTCGATCGCGCCGATCAGCGCTTCCGCAAGCTCGGCCTGGCCGTTGCCGCTGACGCCGGCGATGCCGTAGATCTCGCCGGCGCGGACATAGAAGCTCGTGTTGTTCAGCATGGTGCGGCCGTCGGCGCGCGTATAGGTGAGGGCGCCGACATTGAGCCGGGTCGGACCACCCTGGTGCGGCGTTCGCTCCGGGAGCGCCGAGGTCTGGCCCACCGTGAGTTCGGTCAATTCTTCCGCGGTCGAATGGCGCGGATCGAGGGTCGCGACTGTCTTGCCGCCGCGCATGATGGTCACGACATCGGCGTAGCGCTTCACGTCCTGCAGCTTGTGCGTCACCAGCACGACCGCGGTGCCGGATCGCGCCAGCCGCTGCACGATCTCGAGCAGGCCGATAGCTTCGGCGTCGGTCAGCACCGCGGTCGGCTCGTCGAGGATCAGGATCCTGGCGCCGCCGACCAGCACCTTGACGATCTCGGCCTGCTGCTGCTCGGCCACCGTCATGGTGTCGATGCGGCGATCGGGATCGATGGAGAATTTGAGCGCATCGACCTGCTTCTTGATGGCGTCGCGGATGTCGCGCAGGCCGGAAGCAAAATGGGCCTTCGGATTGGCGAGCAGCACGTTCTCGGCCACGGTGAAAGGTCTGACCAGCTTGAAGTGTTGGTGCACCATGCCGATCCCGTGAGAGCGGGCCGAAGCGGGTCCGCTCAGCGAGATCGGTGCACCATTGATGGAGATCGATCCGGCATCCGGCGCGTAGAGACCGGCGGCGACGTTCATCAGCGACGATTTGCCGGCGCCGTTTTCGCCGAGCAGGGCATGGACCTCGCCGGAGCGGCTCTCGAAGGACGCACCATCGAGAGCCAGAGCCCCGTCAAAGGATTTCCTGATCCCGGCAAGTTGCAGGGCCGCATTCATCAGAAGCTATGCTCGCCTATTTCTGAGTGATGACACCAGGGACGAACCAGTCCATCTTCCAGAAGCCGGCATCGTCGAGCGACTTGCCCTCGGCGACGCGGACGGTGCCGGCCGTGTCCTTGATCGGACCGGCGAAGATCTGCTTGCCGGCGATGATGGCGTCGCGCTCGGCCATCACCTTATCGACGACCTCCTTCGGCACCACGCTGTTGCAGCAGGCGATGTCGGTGCCGCCATCCTTGATGCCGGGGAAGGCGCCGTAGGGATTGGGCTCCCAATTGCCCGCCGCGATCTTCTTCAGTTCGGGCCCGAGGAATTTTTCCCAGGTCCAGGCCGAGGAGCACAGCGTTGCCTTCGGCGCGAACTCGCGGAGATCGCGGTGATGGCCGGTGCCGTAGATGCCGCGCTCTTGCGCGACGATCTGCGGCGTCGGGGTGTCGACGTGCTGGCCGATCACGTCGATGCCCTGGTCGGCCATCGCCTGCGCCGCGGCGCGTTCCTTGACCGGATCGTTCCAGGCGCCGGTGAAGACCACGGTCACGGTGGCCTTCGGATTCATCTTCTGCGCGCCTAATTCATAGGCATTGATGGTCCAGTTCACCGGGCCGATCGGATGCGCAGCGACGAATCCGAGCTTGCCGGACTTCGACATCGCACCCGCGATCATGCCGCAAAGATACTGGCTCTCATAGGTGCGGCCGTAGAAGGACTCGAGGTTCGGGCCGTTGGTGGTGCCGGAGCCGTTGAGGAACGCGACTTTCGGATATTTCTGCGACAGCTCCTTGAAGGTGTCGGAATAGCCGAACGCGGTGCCGATGATCACATTGTAGCCGCGCTGGATGAAACGCTCCGCAGCCGGCGTGATCTGTCCTGCAACTTCAGGCACATTTTCGACGAAGGGAATCTGCATGCCGACGTCCTTCTCGATCTTCGGGCGCGCCTCGTCATAGGCCTGCGTCCAGCCGCCATCGTTCTTCTCGGCGAAATAGAGGAACGCAATCTTGGCCGGCACCGGGAGTGTGAACCCGGCGGCATAGGCGGCTGCCGCGCCGCCTGTCAGGGCAGCGGCAAGAACAGGGATTGTAGTCCAGCGCATCACGCAAAATCCTCTCGATGTGCGAAAATTTGTCGACCGTTCAGGACGGGTTACGAAAAAATCTTCGCATTGTTGGAAAAAATAGCACGCCAATTGTTTAGTCACCGTCGAGCCAATCGATGGGCAGTCCCCCTTGCATTCTCTTCGTCGCGCGACCGCGTGCGGTCGCGCGCAGGAATGAGCGAAGCGAGCTTGCTTTCGGCCCGCACATTCCAGTGTGTTGCCCGGCGGCATCCGGTCACGCGCAAGGCGCAACCGAAAATTGGTGTGTGATTGATGTTGGCGCGTTTGCGCGAGCGCCTCGTCGCGGCTTGAATATTGCTTGGCGAGCGCCGATGCGCTGTGATCGATGCGTGCGTTGGCGCGGAACGGAAAACTGCTTCGGCGATAGGAGAAACGATGAAGGCTTATGTGTACGGTGCGAAGCGCGAGCTGCCGCAGGGGTTCGAGGATTTCACGCAGGCCGCGCGGACCGCGATCATCTCCGTCGACATGCACCAGGGACATCTGGCCGATACGCGGGATTGTCCTTGCCCTGCGCCGCGTGCGCGCGAGATCGTTGCGCCGATCGATCAGTTCCATGCCGCCGCGCGCGCGATCGGCGTGCCGGTGATCCACGTCAAGTCGGTGCTGCGCAAGGGCGGGGTCGACGACATCGCTGGCATTCCGTCGGCATGGCGGCGCACCTTTCCGCTCTATGTCGGCGCGATCCCGAACTCCGATGCGCATGCGATCGAAGGCTCGCGCTGGACCGAATTCGTCACCCATGTCGAGCCACAGGATCTGGTCGTCGCCGGCAAGAAGCGGCTGTCGCCGTTCTTCGCCACCGATCTCGATTTCCTGCTGCGGCAGATGAACGTGCGCACCGTGGTGCTCGACGGCGGCATGACCGATTGCTGCATCCTCAACGCGGCGTTCGATGCCAGCAATCTCAGCTACCGCGTCGTTGTCTTGCGCGACCTCGTGCGCGGCACCAATGAGGAGATGGAAGACGCCGCGCTGAAGATGGTGTCGCTGCATCTTGGCATCGTCACCGACGCCGCCGACCTGCTTGCGGAATGGCGCGCCCGTTGAGTTGAAACCACCCGGCGCATCGGGAGAAGCGAAAGCGCGGCCACCTGCCGCTCTGCGCTTTTGCCCCTCGGCCCTGGACCAACCCATGCAGACAACCGTCCCGAACAGTAGACACCGCAATGGGGGCATGTTAATCAGACTAAATAAAATTGAGCAAGGTTGAAATGTGAAGGCTGCAGCATTCGACTATCTCAGGCCGGCAAGTCTCGGCGAAGCGCTCGCGCTGCTCGCGACACATAAGGACGATTGCAAGATCCTGGCCGGCGGCCAGAGCCTGGTTCCGGCGATGAATTTCCGCCTCGCGCGGCCCGCTATCCTCATCGATATCAACGACCTCGACGAACTGGATCACCTGCGCGCGGACGCCGGTCAGTTGAAGATCGGTGCGCTGACGCGGCACGCCGCGTTCCATCGGCCGGTGGTCGAGGGGCCGCTCGGCACGCTTCTCGCAAAGGTCGTGCGCCACATCGCGCATTATCCGATCCGCCAGCGCGGCACCTTTGCGGGAAGCCTGTCGCACGCCGATCCCGCCTCGGAATGGTGCCTGGTCGCCACGACCCTTCGCGCCGAGATGGTCGCAAGGAGCGCGCGCGGCGAACGGGTGATTGCCGCAAGCGATTTCTTCCACGGCACGTTCACGACCGCGCTCGAACCCGACGAAATCCTGACCGAAATCCGCCTTCCAATCATGACGCCGGATTGGCGCGTGGGCTTCTACGAGTTCTCGCGACGGGCCGGCGACTTTGCGCTCGGGATGGCGGTGGCGGCGGCCAGGGTTGAAGGCAGTACGATCCGGGAGGCCCGGCTAGGCGTCGGCGGTGTCGCCGATCGCGCGATCCGCCTTGGGGCGCTGGAAGATCAGCTTGTCGGGAAGTCTGCGTCGTGTGATGTCATCGACGGCATCGCGCGCGAGGCGCAGGGCATGATCGAGCCGAACGGGGATATTCATGCGTCTCCCGAATATCGGCGCGATCTGATCGCCGCTTCTGTCAAGCGCGCATTGACCGAGGCGCTGGCATGAACTGGATCGGCCGACGGCTGCCACGGCTGGAAGATCCGGCGCTATTGAAAGGCGGCGGCAGCTATGTGGCCGATCGTGCGAGCAAGGCGGCCGCCGTCTGCTTCGTGCGCAGTCCGGTGGCGCGCGGGACGATCGTCGATATTGAGATTCCATCGGATGGAATCATCTTCACCGGGCGGGACCTTGCCGACGTGAAGCCGATCCGCCCCATTCTGCATCGGCCCGATTACGTCGCGATCGGCCAGCCCATACTGCCGGTCGATCGCGTCAGCTTCTGCGGGCAGGCGATCGCGGTCGTCGTCGCCGACGATCCGGCGCTAGCGGAAGATATCGCCGAGCAGGTGTTCGTCGATATCGACGTCGCGGATGCGATCATCGATTTCGAGGCCGCGCTGGCCCCCGATGCAACGCCGGTGCATCCCGAAGCTGCATCCAATGTGCTGGTCGAAGGGCGCATGAGGACGCAAGGACTCGATAAGGCCTTTGCGGATGCCGCCGAGATCGTCACGCTGGACGTGCGCTCGCACCGGCAATCGGCGGCGCCAATGGAGAACCGTGGCGGGCTCGCCGAATATGATGCCGTATCGGGGCGCGTCACGCTCACAGCCTCGGTACAGATGCCTCACATGCTCAGGACCGGCATCGTCGACACCCTCGGCATGCCAGAGTCGGATTTGCGCGTGATCGCGCCAGATGTCGGCGGCGGCTTCGGGCAGAAGATGTCGCTATTCCCCGAATATGTCGTGCTGGTGTGGCTGGCGCGAAAGCTAAAGCGGAGCGTCGCCTGGATCGAAGATCGCCGCGAAAACCTGCTCGCCTCCGCCCATGGCCGCGATCAGGCCTTCAGCCTGCACGCGGCCTTTGCCGGGGACGGCAGGCTGCTTGGGCTGGATGCGGATTTGCGTTCCAACATCGGCGCGTTCTCCTGCTATCCCGTGACCTGCGGCGTCGAGCCATTGATGGCTTTTGCCGAACTGCCGGGCCCATATGATTTCGCCGAATACGGCGTCCGCTCGCGCGGCGTGACCACCAACACCTGCATGATGGCGCCGTATCGCGGCGTGTCGCGGCCGACGCTGACCTTCTCCATGGAGCGGATGATGGATGTCGCAGCGAAACGGCTCGGCATCGATGCCGCCGAGATCCGCCGCCGCAACCTGATCAAGACGTTCCCGCATCGCTCGCCGACCGGCCTTGTCTATGATGAAGGAAGCTATCTGCAGGCGATGGAGGTGGCGCTCGATGCTGCCGACCTGCCGGCGTTCCGCGAACGGCAGGCCGCGATGCGCGAGCGCGGACGCTATCTCGGCGTCGGCCTTTCCGTGTTCAGCGAACGCACCGGCTACGGCACGCCGGCTTATGCCGCGCGGGGCATGGAGATCGTGCCCGGCTATGAGATCGTCGATTGCAGCATGGACCCTTCCGGCGATGTCGTACTGCGCATCGGCTCGTCGCCGCATGGTCAGGGCCTGAAGACCAGCCTCGCGCAACTGGTGTCCGACGAGCTCGGCATCGAGCCACAGCGGATCCGGATCATCTCGGGCGATACCGACGCGACGCCCTATGGCTGGGGCACCTTCGCCAGCCGCTCGATGGTAATCGCCGGCGGCGCATCGAAGCTCGCGGCGGGGAAGGTCGCGGTGAAGCTCAAGACGATCGCGGCAACGCTGATGGAAACGTCACCGGACAACATCGAGTTGAAAGACGGTTGGGCACGGGTCAGCCATTCCAACCAGGCTATGGAGATCGGTGCGCTGGCGCGGGCTGCCTATCACCAGAGCCACCGCTTCAAGGGGCTATTGCCCGGATTGCATGAGAGCGCGGTCTACGATCCCGGCGGCACATTCTCCAATGCCTGCCACGTCGCGATTGTCGAGGTCGACATCGAGACCGGCGGCGTCAGCATCGAGCGCTTTCTCGTCGCCGAGGACGCCGGCGTCCTGATCAATCCGATGATCGTCGACGGCCAGATCACCGGAGGCGTCGCGCAGGGGATTGCGAATGCGCTGTTCGAGGAGATCGTCTACGACGACACCGGCAATCTCCTGACCGCGTCCTTTGCCGATTATCTGCCGCCGACCGCGGCGGAGATTCCGGAGATCGAGATCATGCACATGGAAACCGTCTCGCCCGAAAGCGTGACCAAGGCGAAAGGCGTCGGCGAGGGCGGGGCGATCGGCGCACCGGCGGCGATCGTCAACGCGATCTGCGACGCGCTGGCGCCCTTCGGCATCGAGCTGTTCGAATTGCCTGCAACTCCGCAGCGCGTCCGCGAGGCGCTGCGCCAGGCTGGAGTTGCGAGCTGTGCCTGACAAGCGCGACATCACCCTTGCCGTGAACGGCAAGACTTACGCGGTATCGATCGAGCCACGACGGAGCCTCGCCGACGTCCTGCGTGACGATTGCGGCCTGACCGGCACCCATCTCGGCTGCGAGCACGGCGTCTGCGGTGCCTGCACGGTGCTGGTGAACGACAAGCCGGTCCGCTCCTGCCTGATGTTCGGCGTGCAGGCCGAGGGCAAGGTGGTCCGCACCGTCGAGGGAATGGCCGACGGCGAGACGCTGCATCCGCTGCAGCAGGCGTTCTGGGAAAATCACGGCCTGCAATGCGGCTTCTGCACGCCGGGCTTCCTGATGCTCGCCGCCGGCGCGCTGCAGGAAAATCCGGATATGTCCGACGACGACATCAAGGATGTGCTGTCGTCGAATCTCTGCCGCTGCACTGGCTATCAGAACATCGTCAAAGCGGTGCGGCTGGCCGCGCGCGAAATGCGGGCGAGAACGCGGGCATGAGCTTTGTCGGCCGCTCGCTCCGGCGGATCGAGGACCGTCCGCTGCTGATGGGCCAGGGCGCGTTCGCCGCCGACTGCAACTGGCCCGGCCAGCTTCACATGCGCGTGGTGCGCTCGCCGGTCGCTTTCGGCCGCATTCTCGGCGTCGAGACCGAAGAGGCCGCTGCGCTCGAGGGCGTCGTCGCAATTTGGACCATCGCCGAACTCGACGACCTGCCGCCGATCGATTTCCGCCAGATGGGGCTCGAGCGGCTTGCGCCATACCGGCAATTCGTGCTGGCGCGCGACTATGTGCGTTATGTCGGCGAGCCCGTGGCCGTGGTCGTTGCTGTCGATCCCTATGTCGCCGAGGATGCGGCCGATCTGGTGTTTTGCGATATCGAGGAACTGGAGCCGCAGCTCGATGCCACTGCCGAGCCCGTGGCGTTCATGCCCGATGTTCACCCCGGATTGATGTCCGAGCCGGCGGTGATCCGCCGCGGCTATGGCGATCTCGACGCGGCTTTTGCCTGTGCGCGCAGGGTTGTCGAGCTGGAGGTGAAGATCGGACGTCACACCGGTGTGCCGATGGAGACCCGCGGCGGGTTGTGTGTCTACGACACAGAGAAGGATACGTTGCGGCTCTACGGCGCCGCCAAGGTGCCGCACTACAATCGCGACGCTATCAGCAGGATGCTGGGGCTTGCGGCGGGGCGGCTCGAACTCAGCGAAGGCCATGTCGGCGGCGGCTTTGGCATCCGCGGCGAGCTCTATCCCGAGGACGTGCTGGTCTGCGCCGCGGCGCTGCGGCTGAAGCGGCCGGTGAAATGGATCGAGGATCGCAGGGAGCATCTGCTCGCGGCCAACCATTCGCGCGACCAGGTCTATCGGCTCAAGGCCGCCGTCGACTCGAGCGGATTCATCCTTGGCCTGAAGGCGGATTTCTTCACCGACCAGGGCGCCTATGTGCGCACCCACGGCACCACCGTCACCGATCTCTCGGCTGGTTTGCTGCCGGGTCCTTACGTCATTCCCGCCTATGATGTCGCGGGCCATATCCGGCTCACCAACAAGACGCCGGCCGGCACCTATCGCGCGCCCGGCCGCTACGAATCGACGTTCGCGCGCGAGCGGCTGATCGACGCGATCGCCGTCGAGTTGGGGCTTTCGCCGGTCGAAGTGCGCCGTGTGAACCTGATCGGCGAAGCCGCTATGCCTTTCGATCGCGGGTTCGAGACGCTGGGAACCAGGGTCGTCTACGACTCCGGCAAGTACGCCGATCTGCTCGAGCGCGTGCTGGCGCATCTCGACTATGACCGGCTGCAGCAGCAGCTCACGGAGCGTCGGAGCCGCGGTGAGCTGGTCGGCCTCGGCCTCGGCTATTTCGTCGAGAAGAGCGGTCTCGGTCCGCAGGACCTGGTGCGGATGAGGGTCGACCTGCGGGGCGATATCGAGATCGTCACCGGCGTTGCCTCGGTCGGGCAGGGTGTCGAGACTGCGCTGGCGCAGATCTGCGCTGAGACGCTGCAGGTGCCGATCGAGCGCATCCGCGTGATCCATGGCCAGACCGACCGGATCGAAATCGGCTTCGGCGCCTTTGCCTCGCGCGTCACCGTGATGGCCGGCTCGGCCGTGAAGATCGCCGCCGAAGCACTGCGCGCTACCGCGCTGGAAGTAGCGGCAAGGCTGTTGCAGACCACGCCGGAGGCGCTGCGTCTGTCGAACGGCATGATCGAAACCGTCAATGGCAGCGCCTCACTGTCGCTTGGCGATGTTGCCGCGCATCTCGAAGAGACGGGCGGCTTGACGGGAGAGGGGCGTTTCGCCTCCTCGCACATGACCTATCCATATGGCATCCACGCCGCACAGGTACGTGTCGATCCCGCAACTTGTGCCGTCACCATCGAGCGCTATGTCGTCGCCTACGACGTCGGGCGCGCCGTCAATCCGATGCTGATCGAAGGCCAGATCGTGGGCGGCGTGGCGCAGGGCGTCGGCGGTGCGTTCCTGGAAGAGTTTGTCTATGACGAGAACGGCCAGCCGCTGGCGGCGAGCTTTGCCGATTATCTAATGCCCACCTGTCACGAGGTGCCTGAGGTCGAGGTGATCCTGCGCGAGGATGCGCCGTCACCGCTCAACCCGCTCGGCGTCAAGGGTGCGGGCGAGGGCGGGATCAACGCGGCCGGCGCTGCACTCGCAGGGGCCATCGACGCTGCGATTCAAAAGCCCGGCGCAGTCGCGCAGCTTCCGATCACGCCCGGCCGCCTGCACGCCATCCTGCGCGGAGGCCGATGATAAGGGGGCCTCAATCGCGATCGAGGTTGAACCAGAGCGTGCGGACCTTGGTCTTGCCGTGGTTCCAGAGCTTGTGCTTGCGGCGCGAGCTATAGGCGATGAGATCGCCTTGCCGCAGCACGTGCTTGATGCCGTCGACCTCGACCGTTAGTTCTCCCTGCAGCACGAAGCCATATTCGAATCCGTCATGGGTGATCGGATGCTCGGCGCTGCCGGTATGCGGGGCATATTCGTTGACGGCGACGGAGACCCCGCGGCTGCGGTCTTCCCGCATCAGCCGCCGCACGACATGCTGCGCGGTCTCGACCACGCGCGCCTCGGACGCGCGCACCACGATCTTCTCCTCGGCAAGGCTGCCGCTGACGAGCAGATCCGACATCGTGACGCCGAGCGCGCTCGCGATCACGATCAGCGATCCGATCGAGGGCGAGGCGCGTCCGCGCTCGACCAGGCTGAGCATGGAGGTGCTGAGGCCGGAGACGTCGGCGAGCTCCTGCAGCGTCAGTCCGCGCGCCTGCCGCAATTCGCGGATGCGCACGCCGATCGCCGCAAGCGTGTTCGCGGTGGTTTCGGCGATTTCCTCCGACAGATGGGCAAGATCGGCATTCGTGTCGGTCTCGGATTGGCTCATGTGCTGACGCTCCGGCGCCGTTCGTCCTGGTCTTCGCAAAGAAGACGTTGCGTGTCCTGTGATTTTGAATATACTAAAAATACTTTAGTTTGGATCAAAAAATAGGCGGCGATGGCCAATCTCAGGTTTTCCCAGGTTCGAGTCATCGACAGCGCCGCCGGATGTCCAGAAATACCGATCGTGGAGGGCGAGGGCAACGCGAAGGTTGTGCTGTCGCCGCACAATGGCGCCGCGTTCCGCAGTTTTCAGCTGGTGTCGCTGCAGCAGAATGCGCGCACCATCGACCTCCGCCATGCGTCCGACTGCGTGTACTACGTGATCGCGGGCGAGGGCGCGATCGTCGATACGGCCGGCGGCTCGCGGTATGAGGTGGCCGAAGGGCACATGGTCCATATCGACGCCGGCGATCGCTATCGTATCGAGGCGGGCGCAGCCGGCATCAAGGTGATCGGCGGGCCGTGCCCGGCGGATGCCAATCCCAACTCAACGATCGCAGCGAGCTAGACCATGGCCATTCGCCTGTTTCATCGCGACCATCCGACGCTGCGGCTGCCGCTGATCTCCAAGGACGCGCGCTTCGTGATCTGGCCTGGCGTCGGCGCCTGGCAGGCGAATCTCAACTATGTCTGCCTCGAACCCGGCGAGGCCAACGTCCCCCACATCCATACCCAGTCGGAGGACACGATCTTCATCCTCGAAGGCGAGGGGACGATTCACGACTACACCAACAACATCTCGCTGCCCTTCCATGCCGGCTGCGTCGTCCACGTGCCCGTGGGCGTCAAGCATGCGGTCGCAGCCGATCGCGGCAGCCATATCGTCAGTGTCGGCGGTCCCTGTCCGGCTGACGTTCCGCTGCTGAAAAAGGTTGGTGCGCTGCCGGCGGATGCGACGCCGCCGCTATCGGCGTAACGGGGCCGGCTTTGCACGACACCAGCCACCTCGTGTTCCAGCGCGAATACTACATTGTGACCCTCAGCGACGAATGTCGCTCCGCGTGGCGCTGGGAAATCAAGCGCAGAGGCGCGCCGATGGGCGTCAGAGTGACCGGAGATGGATATTCGTCCCAGCGCGCGGCGGAAGAGGCTGGAAAGCAGGCACTCGCGGAGTTTCTCCTTGCGGTCGCTTCCGAGCAGAAGCGCGGATGAGATGATCGCGTCGACGTGTGCTCGGAACGAAGCGCTCGGCCAGACCTCTCCGCCTGCTCGGCGAACCGCCAATCTCTTATCGCAGGCCCCAGCAAACAAAAAAGGGGCGGCGGTGTCACACCGCAGCCCCGAAATCAGATGCAGTCGCGACTGCATCTCAAAGAACTTACTGGCAGGGATACCGCCGGCCCTTTGCCACGTACGTATTCGTCGCTGAATCGTAGGAGCGGTAGCGCTGCGCGCAAGAGGCCGCGTGCTGCTGGGCGGCGGCGGCTTCCTGCTGCGCGGCGGCAGTGGCCGCACCGGCCGCGATGGCGCCGCCGATGAGGCCGCCGACCAGTCCGCCAACACCGGCACCGTTGTCATAGCACTGTCCGTAACGGCACCAGACCTTCTGGGTGAATGCCGGGACCGCGGCCGCAAGACCCGTGCCGGTCGGTAACGGAGCCGAAATCGCGGAGGCTGAAAGCGCCACGGCACCGGTGGTGGCCATCAAAACGACTTTCAAAATGTGATCGATGCGCATCGAATCTCCTGCTTCATTCCTGTGGGCGCAGGCCGGCGCCTGCCTCCCGATTCCTGAACATGGATTACGGGCTCGCCTGGCTTCGGCCCCGGCGAGACCGTACACGCACGGCCGGTTACAATTCGCGCGTCAGCTTAAGTTCACAGATGGGCGGTGTTTATTGGCCGGCTGCGTCCACGACGCGGCACAGGTTATTGCTGACACCCGGAGCCAATTGTCCTGGCGGCAAGACGAAGACCGCATCGACGCGGCTACCTCCGCCTTCCTTGCGGACGACGACTTGCAACGTTTGTGGTCGGCCGGATCCGGTTGTTTCTTGCTGAGTGGTCAGCGTGCCAAGCTTTTTGTCCACGTTCACACCGACAAAGCCCTCTGCCAGAACGGCCCGGGACACCTTGTCAAGGGCGACACTGGGATTGACTGACGGGAAAATCATCCAAGTCTTGTGGGTCATGCCCGTCACCATCGGAACGCCGGTGCTCTGGAAGTGCTCTGCGCAGCCATCGGCCAGTGCGGGCATAGACGACAGAGCCATGAGCGTGAACACGCAAGTTATTCTTGTAAGCATGCTTTCATAACCTGTTGGAGTAAGTCGGGAGGATTGAGACCAAACGCGCCGTGAGTCCATGGATGCCTTCGCATTCTGGATGGAGGCATTCGGATTTTGGCTAGTGCACGGAGTGATCCTGCAAGCGATCGGCGATCTGGCCGACGTAGCAAACGCCGACGCTCGCATTGCTACGTTCACCCGTGGGCGGAGCCCGCCTTCAACGAGCGCTGCGGGAATGGATCGGCGCTTTTTCGGAATAGAGGCCCCACGAATTAAATCGAATCTTATCTTTCGCGACAGGTTGCGCGATCTGGATGTTTCGTTCGACGATTGGATATTGAGAGAAAGAATTGATAGAAAGAGGCCTCGACCTGAGTTTGCCAAAGCTGTGCCAGCGTGGTGACGCGGGTCTGTGCCTCCGGCGGACGCCCCGAACGATGGATACTCGGTCTGGCGGGTGAGATCGGTTCGCGTCCAGCAAAAGTCCAATGGTCAGGATTTGCATGAACGAAGATGTACTCGCCGCACCTCCCACGCGATCAGGATCTTCGTTTCAAGAGTTGCTTGAAATACTCCAACCTCACGGGATCAATGCCCGCTCCTCGCCGAGGCCTGGCAAATCATTTCGTTGGCATGCGGATGTTGCAGTTGGAGCAGGAATTGACGTCGTAAGGGCGGAACTTTCTGCTGGTTGGGATTGGCGCTATTCATACGAGAATTCATTGGGAGAGCTTGCAATAAGCTTGCTGAATGCCGGCAAGGCCGAAATGCTCATTGCAGGAAAGAACGTGCAACGAACGCCCTCTGAAATCGCCATCGTATCGCTTCCGACGTTGCAAGAGCAGAGGGTCGAAGCGGTCGATGGAAGATACTCAAGTGTAACGCTAACGTTGCATACGGGTATGGTTACAAAGGCGCTGTCTGCGACGTTCGGGAGCACAGCATTGGAAGATCTCAATTTGACACCAACGGTCGATTTGTCTACCGGCGCCGGGCAGATCCTTTTTCAGCTTGTTCGTGCCAGCACGACTGGCTTGTATGACGGGATCCTGGCACGCTCTCCGAAAGCCAGCGCTCTGCTGTCAGAAGCTGCGATACAGCTCATACTTGAAAATGTCCCCCATCGGCTGATCGACCGGTTGAGCCGCTACCCACTGGATGCGCCTCCTCGTTACATTCGGCGGGCTATCGAGTATATGCGCGCCAATCTTCATCTGCCGCTTACGATAGCCGATATTGCTGGGACGGTTGGTGTTAGCAGCCGATCGCTAGAATCGGGATTTCGTAGAATCCATGGCACGACGCCTGTCGCCTATTTGCGAAGAATTCGACTTGAGGCGATCCACGATGAGCTATCGCGACCAGAGAACTTGCTTCCGGTAAGCGAAGTTGCACTGAAGTGGGGTTTTACTCACATGGGCCGTTTTGCAGCGTTGTACCGCTCCGCATTTGGCTTGTATCCGTCCGATACAGTCCGGCGAGCGCGAGGGTTCTGCGACTAAGAGGGTTCGCTGTCGTCAACGGCTTCCGTCAGTGGAAAGGCCGTGCCCGGAAGATAGAGCGTGATCGGCCGGATCTCGTAAACGGCCGTTGGATTGACCCGACGCAGGTCGCGCGCGGCTTCGATTGCGGCGTCCTCGCTGGCGCAGTCGACGACGTAAAAACCAAGCAGTTGCTCCTTGGTCTCGGCAAAGGGGCCGTCGATCACGACGCCGGCGCCCGGACCGCGCAAGGTGCGGGCTTTTCCGGTCTCGCCGAGCCGCGCCGCCGGCCCGAGGCGGCCTTCCTTGGTCAAGCGGTCATGGACTTTATGCAGGTCCGCCATCAGCGCGGCATCTTCCTCCGGCGTCCAGGACATGACCTCCGTTTCGACGTGATAGGCGAGGATGGCGTAGAGCATCGGTACCTCTCGTTGCTGGATAGCCAAGTGAAGGACGTCTGCAACAGACCGAATCCGACAAATCGTCCTGGCCGGGTTACCCTTTCTGAGCCGCCGCGTCCTTCATTTTTGTGCACGATGGCCGCTCGCGCCTTGTTTTGGCCGCAAGACGGGAATTCAACAAGCAAGTTAAAGTGTAAGCGTGTTCTGAGGTGTCCTTATGGTGGCACTTGCGGAGACAGCTCCTTCTGACCTGGTCGACGAGCTCACCGCGCATGCGGTTGCCAGCATCGAGACTGCTGATCATTTCTCTTTACCCTTCCCCCATATCGTCTTCCGCGATTTCTTCCCGGCAGATTTTTACCGGGATCTGGTACGGAGCGTTCCCACTAAAGGATATGATCCGATCACCGGCACGGGCACCCGTATGGCGCTGCGCCTTTATGGCGAGAACGTAGAGCAGATCGATCCGTCACTGCGACCCGCATGGGCTGCGGTGTCGACCATGCTGACCTCGATGGAGGTCGAGTGCGCGGTCCGGCGCAGACTGTACGACGGGCTCGAAATTCGTGCGCGCGGCGACAAGGTGCCTCGCCCCGATGATTTGAAGCTGGTCGCGAAGCCGGTGGTCTACTGGGACAGGGACGGCTACCAGATCAAGCCGCATCCGGACACACGCAAAAAGGTTGTGACGATGCAGCTCTATTGCCCGGCCGACAGCAGCCAGGAAGCGCTCGGCACGACGCTTTATCGGGCTTCGCTCAGAGGCCTGTTTCACGTCGGCTCCTATTGCCTCGAGCCTGTGAAAACCATCCCCTTCCTGCCCAACCTCGGCTACGCGTTCGTGGTCCTGAAAGCCTATCACTCCCTGACAAAGATAAGCTGGCACGGCCGCCCGCCCATCAAGACGGATCGCCCTCGGATATCCATCCTCAACACCTTCTACATGAACGAGGATGTCGGCTTCTGATCTGGGCCGTGTACAGCCACGACGGCGCTGCGGCGCTGCTTTCAGAACTGGGCCGGTTGAGCGGGTGGACTGGGCCAATCCGATCGCAGGTTGTTCGGGTTATTCCTGTCGAACAAGTCCTGCCTTAAAATGCCGCTCGGGTAGGCATTGATTGATGGTGGCATTCTGCGGAGGTCACGGGTTGGCGCGACGATGACGCCGGGCCGAACGACACAATTGGCGGGATAGCCAACGGATTGGCAGTAAATTACGGCGCTCGCGCTTCCAGTGCTCGCAGCCGAGAAACCAACAATCAGCGATGCCGACAAGGCAATCGATCGCTTCATTTTTTGCCTCCGTAGCTTATCCACTCCCGTAGCTGATCCTCGGAAAAATGATCGCAAATGGAGTGCTGCGCTATGCCAAAGCGGCAAATGTCGAACCAAGGATTTCCGCTCCGGGTCCGTTTGCAGAAACCCCAATAGCTACGCCGCCTGCGGATTTGACCGCATGCGAAAGTACATGCAACGCGTTGTTTTATCGTGATTTTTGGAGCTGAGCGATGGAGCGGGTGAAGGGAATCGAACCCTCGTATTCAGCTTGGAAGGCTTTCGGCGGCTGAATACTTTCAATTCCCGTTCGGACAAATCTCCTCAAAATCCTTCATTGCGTGCAAACGGTTTTTTCGCCTTGTCCGAACAGACGACAGGTGCGGCATGCCGGTAACCGAGGCCCGGACATACTGCCGCCGTTGCCGCGCCAAGCTCGCCGAGCCGACCGAGAACATGCGCTCGTCGTTCTGCTGTCGAGGCTGCTATCGGATGTTCTTCGCGGCCAAGTGTCTGGTCTGCGAAGGCACCATGAAGCGCAAGGCGGGGAACCAGCTCGTCTGCTCCCGCCCTGGATGCAGGACCGAGTTCCGGTTACTCAAGCGTCACGGCGTTCTCGGAAGCTTTGCAGGGCCAAAAACTTCGCAAGTGGGCAGGGGTAGCGCTCAACACCGTTCTGCTTTCGGAATCACTGAAAATACAGAGAGTGAACGTGTCGAAAGCCACCGACCCTGCCGTATCGCGGCGGGTTCAGCGCTGACCCCCGTCCAGCTCCGACTGGTCACCGTCGGAGCCGCCTTCGGAAACTGCCCCTTCGAACAAGACCGCAAGCTCAATAGGCGCCACTGGCTCGACGCCGAGCGTAACGAGATGGAGGCGGGCGGCTACTTCGAGGATACCGAGTGGCGCGCGGCGGCCAGCTCTGACGCAGTTGGATGTTTCGTCGCCAACCGCGAGATCGCAAATGGATGATGTGCCCGCTCATCCCGAGTTCCTCCTCGTCAAGAGGAGTTGGGGTGACGTCTTTTTCCCGAATACAGCGCCGCTCAAACTCGAGCGGCACAAGGAGCAACGCCTCCCGCGGCAAACGGAAGGCGTTGGAACTTGGGCGTCGAAATCTTTGGAAGGATTCGATCATGCCATTTGTGTGCAAACAAAGCAAGCGCACTGTGAGCCGCCCTCTCAATCTGAGGGCCAGCGATGGCGTATTATTGGGATAGCCAGACCGAGCGTGACCGGCCGCTAGGATTCCACTGGCGTTCGAGCGGATTATCCGAGGCGCTTGGGTTAGCCCCGGCTGATCGCGCGCTCGAGTCACTGCTCACCGAGGCATGCTTGGCTGCTGAGGACTGCTGCGCGGTCTCGTATTCTCGATCCAAAGACTTCTATGCCGGCATCGGCCGATATCACGGCACGGGTTGGAGCTATCGCCGCGTTTTGCGCAGCGTAGCTGAAGCGGAAAGGCTTGGGCTAATTCGAGACTACCCCGTTCCTCCCGGAAATCGCGGCTGGCAATCTTGGTTGGAGGCTACGGACGAGCTGATGGGCGTTTGGCGAAGTCGACCGCAAGCGCTGAACCATAGCCCCGGTGACCCGATAGTGCTACGCGACGCCAACGGCGACAGCATCGGCTACCAAGACACCGCCATGACCGCGCGTCTGCGCGGAGAACTGCGCGAGGTCAATGGCATGCTCTCGTCGATCAAAATCGAGGTCGACGGCGTGGCCTGGCGAGGCCGACACATGGTCTTCACCGGTGCCGACGGCGCGCAAAGCTTCGTCCGGCCGGTGCCAGGCAATCCGGTGCGGCGGATCTTCGCCCGCAGCTCGTTCAAGCTCGGCAGAAGGGCCTACGGCTGGTACCAAAATATTCCGAAGGAGTGGCGCAAGCGCATCATAATCAACGGGATGACGACGGCCGAACTCGACTTTCGCGCGATGCATTTGTCCATGCTCTACAACGAGGCCAACACGCCGATGCCGGCGGGCGATCCATATGCGATTCCAGGATGGCAACGCGTCGACGTCAAACTGGCCGTGAATATCGCGCTCAATGCCGCGACGACGCAGGGCGCAATCGGTGCGCTCAGCCAGGCCACGGGCTTCTCAGCGCCGAACGACAGGCCGAGGGCCGCCGAGGTCATTCTCGCTGTCCGCGCCAAGCACAACCCTATTGCCGGCGCGTTCGGCTCCGACGCAGGCATTCGCCTGATGCGCCGAGACTCCGACATCATGATGCGCGCGCTGAAGATTCTAAACACCGACGGAACACCAGGGCTACCGGTTCATGACAGCTTAGTAGTGCCGCAGCGCCACGCGGTGGCCGCAGCAGCAGCGATGAGCCGAGCGTGGGCAGAACTATCAACAGGGCCGAACGCAGCCCGGATAGGATAACCCCCGCGGGGGGAGAAGGGGGAAGGAACCTACTCCATTATGTAGGTACAAAGTCGAAGAACCTTAATCCGATCAATGGTTTCACCCGCAATGGAAGGATCGACGTGAAAATCTACTTCACTGAGATCGACAACATCATGATGAAGGACCGGACGACTTTGCCTTGCTCATGTTCTTGCGCCGGCATCACTGGGGCCGCCCGTTCTGCATCGCCAACGAGATACACGCCGTCGTGCGTGGAGGCTGATGGCGCCGTCAGCGATTCACCGCGCCACGGGCCCGGCTGATCAAATCGGGGGATATCCATGTGGTTAGCCGGCCTCGCTCAAGCCGAACAAGTCCGATGGGAATGGGCGAGACGTCATTGCGGCAATCGGGGCAATCTATTCACCGACAAACTCGCCTCAATTCGCCCGGAGGAGCTACTGACGGTCAATCCCGACCATAGGGAAATCATGAGCCATTGGAATCCCGAGCGAACAGGAATTGAATTGGTCGATGCGCAATTAGCAATTCGCTTTCTTAATGAAGGGCTCCCATTCTTAGCGCTTCACATTTCATGGTTTGCATGATCAAGGAAATGCGGGCCTTACCAATTGGAGCAATGCACCAAGCATTCCTTGAACAATTGACCAGCAGGCAATCTGCGGCCGTCGAATTTTTTGGCCCAAGTGAACCGCGAGAAGCGGAAAAGATGGCATTGATCACCGTCCCGGCGGCCACAATGAATTGCAAATGCCGTCGCCCGTATTGTCACGTTGGCCTCGTCAAAGAATTGACCGTTACAGATTCCGGATCAGGTATTGGCCGTCCGAATACCGACGCCGGTGTCGATAGTCCCTCAGATCACCAGAGCGAAACCACGTCGGAATCCGGGTGTTGAACCGCCCTTGCTTTCGAAAGTGGCGTTTTTGACATCAGTCGAACGAAAAATGGGTCAAATTCCCGCGACGGTTGCAATTTTCCTCGATTGTGTAATGCTCATTTCGCAGGGGAAAATTATGGACGACCAAGTGTTTGAACCTGTACCGATCAGGTACACGGGCCTTTTTGCTGACAGTCATCTTGTTGATGCCAACCACTTCGGTAGATCGGTAGCCAGCATCGCCCGTATCGGCAACGATATAGTTCACCTTCTTTTCTTCGCCGAAATTGCGTCTCCGAAGAGGCACAAGATCAATTTCTACGTCAGGCCAAGCAAAGAAAACGGGCTTTTGTAGGAAATCATTGCGGTGATGAACAACGGCGCAATGCCGATGTTTCATCCGATCTTGCTGAAGCTTGGCAGCGTCCTGGTCGAACGGATATTCGACGTAGTGATCAAGACCGCGCTTGGTCGGAAAACGGATGCCGGGATGGCTATGGATAAACTTCACGACCTGGCTACGCAGCAGATGGAGTTTAGCCGAGAGGTTCACGCCGGCCAGATGCAGGACAAGGCGTGGATGCAAGGTATGATTGAACGGCTGGTTGCCGAAAACCGGACGCCGTTGCGCGAGCTACCAGCTCCCGTTGGCCACAGTGTTCGCCAATTGCAGATAGGCTCGCCGCGGTTGGACCGATGGTTGACGAGCCAGCGGCGGAGGTATTGCGGGCAAGAGAGCCGCTTGAACTCGGCGACACCGCTGACCAAGTTTTCGTTGAGGGCGTCTTCAAGACCAATGGCGCTTGTCGTTTGAAATTGGTGCCGGATAATCGTATCGTTTCAGGGAAGATCACCGACCCTGCACTAGCGATGCCAAGCAACGTCTATACAACGGCACTGGATCGCAATCTGCCCTTGAAGGTCACGGCGAAGCCAATTCTCAAAAACGGGGTAATCCACACCCTGTATGTCAGTGATGCGAAGTTGGCAGACACCGACATCGTGGCCGGGTGATCCTTTGCATTTGGGGAGCTATTCGATCCCAAACTGCCGAAGCGGACCGATCGGGCCTACAATGTAATCCGCGAACTGTGCCAAAAACGGGTAGGGTGGTGCACGTGGGCAAGCAAATAGAGGCTGCGGACCTGATCCAGTCTTTGAAAATTTGTAAAGCTGTTTTCGGTAACGTCTTCTCGCGGGAAACGCTGCCACTGCGACGGCTACTACGGTGACGATCCATGCCAATCCTTAAGAACCCCAAACATGAGCGCGTCGCCCAGGAGCTGGCGAAAGGACGCTCGGCTGCCCAGGCGTACATAGAGGCAGGCTACAAAGCCAATAGGCACAACGCCTCCGCTCTAGCCCGGACGCAACCCATTAAAACCCGGGTATCTGAGCTGCTTGAGAAGCGCGAAAGGGTGGATGCGAAAGCCACCGAGAAGGCCGTGGAGAAGCTCGCGCTGACCAAAGAGTGGGTCATAGATAAGTTAATCGAGAACGTTGAGCGTGCGCTGCAAGCCCGGCCGGTGCGTGGCAAAGAGGGGGAAGAGCAGGGCGAGTACCAGTACCAGGGAAGCGTCGCGAACCGCGCGCTGGAGCTGCTCGGCAAGGAATTGGGCATGTTCATCGACCGGAAGGAACTCGGTAAGCCGGGCGAGTTCGAGAGCATGACGGACGAAGAACTTGACTCCTGCATCGCAGAGCTTCTCTCGCCCGGAAAAGCTGGGTCTGGCAAGGGTGCTCAAGGAATGGGAGCTTCGCCGTCAAAAAGAATGCAGAAGCCTCACTGAGCTTCGTAAGGCAAGCGTCCTAAGCCAACGAGCGCGCCACTACGGGAAGGAAAGGCTCGGCCATTTTGATGAGCGAGTCAGATGGGACGCCGTCGTCAGTCACCGCTCCACTCGGGCAACGAGCGGTGGGGTCGCGTTTTTGGTTGGCCACGCTAAGAAAATAAGCTTATTCAGCAGGCAAGATTTAAGACGACAAAGAGGCTGAGGAGAGAGCGGCGGCTCATTTGCGATCCAGAATTCCGAGTTAGCCTCTGGTTTCCAATGCACGCGGTAGTGATCAAGAGCGCCACCACTACGCCGGCTTTCAGTCGAACTTTCTGATCTGCTCGGGCGAAGACATATGGACCGCGCGTTCATCAGGGCCTCGCCTCACTTCAGCACGCACCGAGGTCGCCCGGGAGCACGGGGCTGATTTCGAAACGGCAAGCTCGGCGACCATGCTCAGGTGCCCGAGGCCACCACAGTGCGCCTGGTTGGTACTCTCGATCTCCACGCGCGAGGCGGTATGGTGTCGCATTAAGCTTGAGGCCTTCTCCAGGGCCTCTCCGATGTGCGCCGCGTTGACGATTCCGAAGAGTGCGCGCTCGCCCTCGCTAGTATCGAAAAGTTTGTAGGTGAATAGTCCGGGGGCCATGTCGCCCTCCTAGTCTAGTAACTACCCAGCGGCGGACCGGTCTACGCGCCAGCGATCCGCAAAGTAGTTACCGTGTGTTGCAGATGACCTCTTGCCCGAGACGCTGACAGCGCGTCGTGGACGGCGGTGAGGCGGTTGACGCTGCAATCTCAGCTCCGGCCGCAGCAATTCCAAGCCTGCTTGCGTGCCGTGCTTCGCGGGTTTGCTGCTGGATCAGCCGGCAATTCGAATATTCCGGCGTTCCGAATTGGGTGCCAATTGATTGGCAATAGGCGGCGTCCTGCTGGGCTTTTCAGGACCAGCGATGGCGTCGCCGACAATTGATCCAGCGCACGCGCCAAGAGTCGGGGCGAGCCCGACGAGAACGGAGAATACCAAGATCCGCAAATTCAGCCCTCTGCGCTGAGCCCGGCTGGTGCCGGGTGGTTGAAATTCAGCAGCAGAGGTGCTGACCCCCAATATTCCCACCGCACCGGGAGCGACCCGGTGTTGCTACTAGCGGTTATTTTTGGAGCCACCCGGCGTAAGCCGTTCTACCTCTGCTGCCTTCGATACGCACTAGCGGATTTCAAGCCACCAGCGCGCGGGCGGAACTTATTTGGGTAATTTGCCGACGTAAAGCCGGCCACAGGAACTTGATCCGTGAGCTACCCCAGCCTGTTGCTAATCGCGCTCGCAAACGAGGTGTGGTCGATCTTGTCCGACTCAAATTGTGGCCATCCCGCTGCTGACCAAAGATTAGGGCTCGTGCGCGGTCAAGACACTCGCTTCCGTCGACGTCCACGCTTCGGCTCTGCGCCCTTGGCCGCGCCGCCTGGGAGGCTATCCAGCATCGACGCCACAGCCGAGGCCGAATAGGCTTTGCCGTGCGGCGTTGTGAATCCCTTCGATGCAAGCGCGGCGGAAATCTGGCGCAACGATAGCCGCGGGCGCTGCTCGCTCAGCTCGCGGGCGCAGCTCACCAGCTCGGGCTCCTTCTCGGCATAGGTCTTGCGGCCCTCGACCTTGCCGACCTCTTTCCGCTTGCGGTCTCGCGCCGCCCGTAACTTCGCGACCGTTGTCGCTTTGTCGAATTGCGCTATGGCGCCCAGAACCTGCCGGACGAGCACGGCTGTGGGCGTATCCTCGACGAAGAAGTCCGGGGCGCTGGCGGGAACCAGCATCACACCCAGCCGCTTCAAGTAGTCATGGCCGGCGAGCTGTACGGCCAAGTCGCGGGCGAAGCGATCTGGGCTTTCAACGATGATTGTGCGGACGCCGTTGCTGGCGATCCGATCGAGCATAGCTGAGAAGCCAGGACGAGCCGTGACCGGATCGGCGCCCCTAACAGCGGCATCGTAAAACCAATCAACGATCTCGTAACCCGCCACTCTAGCATAGCCTGCGATGGCTAGCCTTTGGCGGCGCTCGCTGTCCTTGCCCTCGCCAACGTTTGCGGCGCTGCTGGTACGCATATAAGCGACAGCTTCAACGGGTTTTGCCTTGCGTACCACGGCTCTAAGTCCGGTTTGTACTTAATTCTTCAGAAAGCAGTACAGCACGCAATGGATTTCCGCAAGATGGGACGGCCAAAGTGCTACGGGCGAGCGGTGTCCCTCCAGCAGCCGAAGCGAATGCCGACCAAGTCAAATCAGCAGCTTTGGGCCCAGGAAGAGACATTCTGACTGGGGTTGATCTCGGCTTCGATCACCTCGTCGGCGTATCAGCCAGGGTCACGAGAGATTTCCGCTTGGCGGTCAGAACCGACCTCGCACAAGCCATTTGGCACATCGAATGCGGTCAGCAATTATGGGTTGTCTTGCCGGAGAGGTTGACTAGGCTGGAGCGGTATCATGGCCACAACGGCCGCTGTTCATTTCAATGGGGCGTTGCAACAGGGGAGTGCCGCATCATGTCCTTGCCAGAGTCGATTGCGGTATTTTGCCCGGGCAGGAGCGTAATTGCCGCCAAGTTAGTTGCCTTATGTCTTATTTGGGCTGCCGCGCCGATACCAAGCCTTGCCGACACATCACCGCCTCAGATCGCCGGCGTGCCCATATCCGAGGACCAGATCGACAAGGCTATCGCTGGCCTCGACGCGCTCGCGAGCGACGTCATGAAGAGGAGCGGTGTGCCGGGCATGGCGGTGGCGGTGGTGCGAGATGGCAAAACGGTCTACGCGAAGGGTTTTGGCGTCAGAAAAATCACCGAGAGCCAGCCGATCGACGCAGATACCGTGTTTCAGATCGCTTCCCTTTCGAAATCCCTTGCGGCCAGCGTGGTGGCTCATCAAGTCGGCGCGGGCATCATCAACTGGGAAACGCCTCTCGTCGCGCGCTTGCCCTGGTTTAAGCTCGGTGATCCCTGGGTTACGCAGCATGTCACGATTGCCGATATGTTCAGCCACCGCTCGGGCTTGCCGGAGCACGCCGGCGATGATCTGGAAGATCTCGGCTATGACCGACGAACCGTGCTGGAACGCCTACGTCTGCTGCCGCTCCACGGCTTCCGCGATACTTACGCCTATACAAATTTCGGCCTGACGGCGGCGGCGGAGGCTGTGGCTGCCGCATCGGGCAAGGGCTGGGAAAACCTTTCCGAAGATGTCCTTTACAAGCCGCTCGGCATGACCGCGACTAGCTCACGCTTCGCTGATTTCGAAAGGCGATCGAATCGCGCTTTTGGGCATGTGAAGGTCGGCGCCGGCTTTCAGCCGAAGTATCAACGTCTGCCCGACCCGCAGTCGCCGGCCGGCGGCGTCAGTTCGTCGGCAAATGATCTCGCCCGCTGGGTGGCGATGGTGCTGCAAAACGGCAAATTCGAAGGTCGGCAGATCATTCCAGCAGATGCGCTGCTTCCGGCCGTGACGGCCGAGGTCATTTCGAGCCACTCCTCCGCGGTCGACGCAAGGCCTAGCTTCTACGGGTACGGATTCGGCGTTGGAATCACACCGGCAGGCCGCACGATGATTAGTCATTCCGGTGCCTTCGCGATGGGGGCCGGGACCCATTACGCAATAATCCCGTCGGCCGGGGTTGGCATCGTCGTGCTGACGAACGCGGGACCGGGCGGTGCAGCGGAGGCACTCGGCGCCTCCTTCACGGATCTTGTCCAGTTCGGCATGATCACGCGGGATTGGTTTGCTGTCTATAGCGTGGCGATGGCGGGGCTCATGGCGCCGATAGGCGATCTCGTCGGCAAATCGCCCTCCACCACTCCAGCGCCGACGGCAAAGCTTTCATCCTATGTCGGTACCTATGCCAGCTCCTATTTCGGCAATGCCGAGATCTTTCAGGTGAATGGCCATCTGGAGCTGAAGATCGGACTTTCGGGCACGCCATACGTGCTGACACACTGGAACGGTGACGTGTTTTCGGTGAGCCCCTCCAGCGAGAACGAACCGGATGGTTCACTGTCGTCGATCACATTCGAACGGAGTGGTAACGAGCCGGCACACGAACTGACGATCCAATATCTCAACAGCAACGGGCTCGGCCTGTTTCTGAGACGTTGAAAGGCGCTCGTGCAAGCGCGGCTGACAGACGTCCTTCGGAAGGCAACATGACTCAATTCGTCACGGGCCGGCGCCAAACCCGGGATGAAGTCAGTTCGCCGACTAAAATTGCTTTGACGCCTAATGCGGGGAGGGGCGCGGTCCTTCGATCCCGCGTGCGTCTAGTCACGTGAATCTAAAGTTCGCCACATATCGAGCACGCTGTTCTTTGCGGCGTTACTGCGCGCATGGCGGTGTGGTGGTGGCGCTGTCGCGGAGCACCAAGATCGATCGCATCGGGAACAACGCCGCGATCTTCGACTTTGAGCTTTCATCGGAAGAGATGGCAACAATCGGCGCGCTCACGCGACCGGGAAGCCGAATTATCAGCCCTTCCGGTCTTGCACCGGACTGGGGGCATGTAGGGAGCAACAGGCATGAACATCTTCCTGACCGGCGCCAGCGGCTTTATCGGCGGCACCGTCGCCCTCCGGTTGAAGGCATCGGGCCATCGGATCCGCGGCCTGGTGCGGTCGCCGGAGAAGGCGGCGCGGCTGCAGGCGCTCGGCATCGAGCCGGTGCTCGGCGATCTCTCGGACACTGCGCTGCTGGCGCAGGAGGCGAAGTCGGCGGATGCGGTGATCAATGCCGCCAGCTCCGACGATCGGTCCGCGGTCGACGCCTTCCTTGAAGCCCTCGCCGGCAGCGGCAAGCCGTTCCTGCACACGAGCGGCACCAGCGTGGTGGCCGACGACGCCCGCGGCGACTGGGCCTCGGACCGGATCTATGACGAGGACACGCCGATTGTGCCGGTGCCGGGCAAGGCGGCGCGGGTCGCCATCGACCGGCTGATCATCGGCGCCGCCGGCGGCGGTTTACGGTCCGTCGTCCTGTGCAACAGCCTGATCTACGGCACCGGTCGGGGGCTGCACCCCGACAGCGTGCAGATCCCGACCCTGGTCGCGCAGGCGCAGCAGACCGGCATCGTCCGCCATGTCGGGCGCGGCCGGAACATCTGGTCGAACGCGCATGTCGAGGACATGGCCGAGCTCTACGCGCTGGCGCTGGCCCGCGCCCCGGCCGGTGCCTTCTACTATGTCGAGAACGGCGAGGCCTCCTTCGCCGAGGCCGCAGCGGCGATCGCCCGGCGCCTCGGTCTCGGCGCGCCGCAGCCCTGGCCGATCGACGACGCCATCGCCGCGCTGGGCTTCGGCCACGCCGTCTATTCGCTGGGCTCGAACAGCCGGGTGCGTGGCAGGCGCGCGCGGGCGGAGCTGGATTGGTCGCCCAAGCACGCTTCGTTGACCGCCTGGATCGAGAACGAAATGCCGGTGCGCTGATGCGCCCTGCGTCGCACCGCTGTCTTCGTCGATAAGATTTTCAAGGGTGCGAAGCCTGCCGACCTGCCGGTCGAGCGGCCGACCAAGTTCGAGTTGATCATCAACTTGAAGACCGCAAAGGTGCTTGGTCTCACCGTGTCACGATGCTGCCCTCCCGCGCGGACGAGCCGATCGAATAGAGCTGCTTGCTGCGGTGCATGGGCTGGAAATGGCACTTTTGCGAAGTGCCAACCGGCTCTGACCGTGCATGCTAAGGCGCAGCACGAAAATGGCCGATTATTTGACCGCGCCGCCTGTGATGCCGCTGATGAAGCGGTCCAAAAAGAGATTATAAGCGATCGCCACCGGGATGCTGGAAATGAGCGCCGCGCCCATCAATTCGCCCCAATAAAAAATATCTCCGCGGATCAAATCCGTCGCGACTCCCAAAGTAACAGGCTTCTCGCTGGAAGAGGAGATGAAGGTCAGCGGTACACGAATTCCTGCACCGTTAGCGTGAACGCAAAGATCACTACGGTCAGAATGGCAGGCACCGAAAGAGGAAGGACCGTTTTCACGAATGCCCCCACGACAGTGCAGCCGTCGACAATTGCGGCCTCCTCGATCTCTCGCGGCACCGACTTGAAGAAGCCCATGAGCAGCCAGGTGCAGAACGGGATGGTGAAAGTCGGGTAGACGACGACAAGAGCCCACATGCTGTCCTGCAATCCGAGCAACGTAACGACTCGTGCTAAAGGCAGGAACAGAAGCGTCGGCGGCACCAGATAGGTCAGGAAGATACCGATGCTCAGATTTTCGCCGCTACGACCCGGCATGCGCGCTAGTCCATAGCCGGCTGGCAGGGCCACGAGAAGAGTGATCGCCACGACACAAAGCCCGATGAGGGCGGAATTGGACAGCCATTGCACGAATAGCGTGTCTTCAAACAAATAATTGAGATGCTCGAGCGTCGGCGGCGCGTTGAACCAATAAGGGATGGACTTGAGATTGTAGAGGTCGCCGTCAGTTTTGAAAGTGGTGATCAGCATCCAATAGAAGGGAAACGCGGCGAATACAACCAAAGTAACCACCGCGGCATAAAACGAACTCTGCCCAACTACTTTTCCGGCAAGGCGCGGCATGTCAAATCTCCCGCCGCCGCAGCGACCGCAAGAGAAAGATCACCGCGACCAAAAGGAAGGGGAACAGGAACAAACAAATGGCCGCCCCGTGAGCGACATCGCCCGAGAGGATGCCCACCTGAAACGCCAGCGAGCCGAGCACCTGCGTGCTGTTGATCGGTCCGCCCTTCGTCAGCAAATAGACGACGCTGAGATCCGTGAAGGTGAACACGGTGCCAAAGATCACAGCGATCATGATGATCGGGGCGATGATTGGCAGGATGATCTGATAGTTGCGCCGCCAGAAGCCCGCACCGTCGATCGTGGCGGCATCGAGCACATCCTGCGGCACCGACGTGAATCCGGCAAGGAAGATCACGACGCCGAAAGGAAATAACCGCCAGGCATGCACGACCGCCACGGCAATCATCGCCAAATCTTCTTGCCCCAGCCACTGTGGCCGGTTTGCCGCATCGATCAATCCTACCGCGATCAGCGTCCAGTTGATGACGCTATAGAGCGAGTCGAACATCCACACCCAGGCCAGCGTCGCCAGTGACACCGGTACTGCCCAGGGCAGAACGATAAGCGCACGGGCAAGCCGGCGCCCCGGGAACTCCTGCATGAGGAGCATAGCGCCGATCTTGCCCAGCAGCAGGCCGATGATTTGGGCACTGATCGTGAAGATGAGGGTGTTGGCCAGCGTCCGCCGGAAGATCTCGCTGTCGATGACCTCGCGAAAGTTCTTCAACCCGACAAACGCGTAGCTCGGATTGAAGATGCTGTAGGCGCTGACGCTGTAATATAGGGCAAGTAGGAATGGCAGCCCGACGAGCACGACGACATAAAGGATCGCGGGGAGGATGAACAGCGGCCCGAGCACCTCGAGCCGATCGAACGTAAACCGCGATCGCGCCCGCCGGCGGGGCGCGGCTGCCTCGGCGATCGCGCTCATCGAGCCTGCTCCTTGGGGCTGACGGTACGCCGACCGTCCCGGTCGAAATAGCGCAGCTCGGCTTCCCGAACCGCAAATTTGTGCCATTCACCGGCGCGGATGCCAGACAGCGGAACGTGGGCCGGCAGCTTCGCCGTGACTTCGCGCTTCGCCTGGAAGCCATCCAACGCGCCGTACAAGATACGCTCCGATCCGAGATACTCCATGCGATCGATGCGGAAGGGCAGCTCGGAGAGAGCGGCTCCATCAAGCATCTCCCGCGGCAGGAAATGCTCCGGCCGAAAGCCCAACAGTCCACCGTTATGCTCGACCAGGTTCATGGGCGGGGTGCCGAGGAAACTCGCGACAAAATCGTCGGCGGGGTGGTCGTAAATCTCGCTTGGAGTTCCGACTTGTCGGAGCTTGCCGTAGTCGATAACCGCGATGCGATCGCCCATGCCCATGGCCTCGACCTGGTCGTGCGTGACGTAAATGGTGGTCGTTCCCACCTTCTGCTGGAGCTGCTTCAGCTCACTGCGCGCGCTTGCCCGTAGCTTCGCGTCCAGATTGGACAGCGGTTCATCCAGCAGGAACACGGTTGGATTGCGTACGAGCGCGCGGGCCAGCGCCACACGCTGGCGCTCGCCTCCCGAAAGCTGGCGGGGACGCCGGTGAAGCAAGCGATCGATGCCGAGCAGGCCAGCCGCCCAATCGACCTTGCGCTTGATCTCGGGCCGCGGCGTACCCTGCGTCTTCAGCGGAAATGCAATGTTGTTGGCGACAGTCAGGTGCGGATAGAGGCCATAGCTCTGAAACACCATAGCGACGCCACGTGCGCGCGGCGTGATGTCATTGACGATTTCGTCGTTGATCAGGACGTCGCCGGACGTTTGCCGCTCGAGACCGGCGATGATCCTCAGGAAGGTGGTCTTGCCGCAACCCGATGGACCGAGCAGCACCAGAAACTCGCCGTCGCCGACTGATAAGCTGACACCATCGACGGCAGCGACGTCACCGAAATCCTTTCTGATGTCTTTGGCAACCACCGCGGCCATCTGGACTTCCTCTGTGCCTTGAGCAGTGACCTAAAGCCCTCCGCGGCCGGCAGGCTGCAATTGCCTTGCCCGATCGGTATCAACGTTTCGCGAGGCGAGCAGCTCTACCCGCCCGCCCCGCTGTTCGAATCGGTTCATACCGCCGACCATTTCTTGTAGATCAGCTCGATCTCTTTCTGCGCCCAGGCGACCGCTTCCTCTGGCGTCGCTTTGTCGGTCGCGGCCTTGGCCATCATGTCGACGAGGATGAAATTGTCCGCGACCTCGTCCGAGGCCGGTCCGGCCGGTCCCGGATAGCCATAAGTAGCGTGCCACTCATTGGCGGTCTCCAGCACCTGCAGCTTGTCGGCTGGGTGTGAGGTTGGGTCGTTTGACAAGATCGGCATGGGCTTGGGCAAGATGTTCTCGAACAGCGGATGATTGTAGCCCGTGCTCGCCTCGAAGGATGCAACCCAATTGTCAGTCCAGTAGTGCAGGAACTCGATTGCTGTGTCCTTGTTGCGCGCGAAACGCCAGACGACGTAGGAGTTGGGCGCTCCACTCGCCAGCCTACGCACAGAGCCGGCCGGCGTCTTCCAGACGTAGATCTTGTCGGCCAATTCGGGGCTGGACTTCTGTATCGACCGGTATGCGGAGATCGGGTTGTGAATCCATGATCCTCGACCGGACGCCAGATACCGGTTGTTGCTGGCATCGTCCCAGGACAAGACTTCCGGTTCCATGGCTTCTTTATAAAGGGCGCGAACCAGCCTCACGACCTCGAGCGTCTCTTTCGAGTTGAGGGTGACGCGCTTGCCCGTCTCGTCGCATTCAGACGCGCCATAGCTCCACAACATGCTGCGGTACGAGAGGTTCGGGTCGACGGAGTGCCCAAGCCCGATACCAATCGGGGTGCCCTTCGCCTTCAGCTTGGCCCCACCGACGCGGATATCTTCCCAAGTATCGGGTTTCATCCCGATCTCGTCCCACAGGTCCTTCCGGTAAAGGCCGGGGAACCGGATGTAGTAGGCCGGAAGGGCGCTCCAGACCTTCGTACCCTCGTTGTACGCGATCTGGCGACCGATCGGCTGGACCTTGCCGTGCTTCTTCTCCACCTCGCTGACGAGACTGGTGAGATCGACGACATGTTTTTCGTACAGGTGCGGGCCGCCCGATCCATTGAAGGCAAAAACGTCGTGTCCGGCTCCCGCAGAAATCTCGGCCGCGGCGCGCGCCGGTAGCTCCAGATGCGGGATGTGATCAACAGTTACGGTGACGCCGTTCTTCTTGCCCCACTCCGTTGCAAAACCATCGAACCATTTATCGTATTGCGGCACGAAATGGCTCCACTGGAGGATCTTGAGTGTCTTGGCCTGTGCAAGAGCGCTAGACACAAACGGCGACGAAACCGCCGGCGCCAAACCCGCAGCTCCAGCCGCGGCGCCCACCTGCTTCAAGAACCCGCGTCGTGTGACGGATGATGTGCAAATTTCTCGTTCTGACCGCATGTTTGTCTCCTCCTGACAAGTCGTCCGGGGCAACCACATTGCAACGTGGAAGCCGCTTTTGCAGGCTGGCGCTAAAAATGCCTTAGCCTGCTTCCTCGACTGCGGTGGGCGCCAATGTATGTAAAAGCCTCGCCTCCTAGGTCGGCAGGCGCGCTGCAAAACTGGCCTCCTGGTTGGTCCGGCCCCCAGCTTGTCCAAAGACGGTTATTCAGGCCGCGATAGAATACGTCGATACCCGGGGCACACCCGTCATGGCAGCCGGCTCTGACCATAGCTCAAACCGCGCCCGTGTCAGTCGGCGCGCTCCACCACTCCTGGGCGCGAGCCAAGCCGAGGCTAGGGATGGGTAACTAGCGATGGGGAGCTACAGCACCTGCGTAACCCATCGTTTCTCCCTAACAGGGCAGGACGAGGTCACCCGGCAGTGCAAGTTGAAGTTATGGTACTCCTTCTTCCGCACGGCCACAAATATTCCTCTTTCAGCACCGCCATAAAAGAGAATGACCGACGTGGGGGATACCCAGCCGAGCGAGATTGCTGCACTGCAGCCAACACGCACGCCGCGCGCCATTGGAGCGAGGGGGCGCAGGAACGTCGAAGCCCGTGATCTCCTCGCTCCGATCTACTGCTGGTTCACGGTTTCGGCACGCTCGACTCGAAGGAGGCGAAAATCTTACTCGACGCGGTGGCGCCATGGAGGACACTTATCGTCGCGAGGGCCGGAAGGGAAACGTCGGCTCTTGGCCCCGAGCCGAAGTCGCTCGAATTGGTTCGAATGTCCGCAACCGCGGGTAGACCGGACGTGACGTGCGCTAGGCTTAACCGCTGCTCCTGCGAGGAACGCTCATGACCGACACAAGGCTGAAACATTACGGCTGGGGACGCGAAGGCGAAGGCATGAGCGAAGAGGAACGGAAGTTTGTCCTCGGCCGCTATCACGTCAAATTTGGAGCTGACGAATTCGACACGGTCGCTGTTCCGGGCCTTGAAGAGCTCTCCTTGCGGGAGCCGCGCGTGGTGCCGCCGGCTTCCCTCACGCCCTTCTGCACGAGCGAACGCTACGATCGTGCCGCGCACACCTATGGCAAGTCCTATCCGGATTACGTTAGAGCAATGCTTGGCAATTACGATAGTGCGCCCGACGTCGTCGCCTATCCGCGTAACGAGTCGGAGATTTCCGCTGTGATGGACTGGGCGGGCTCCGTTGGCGCTTCGCTGACACCTTTTGGAGGCGGATCGAGCGTGTGCGGCGGCGTCGAGCCGCGGGTTGACGGCATCACGCACAAGGCTGCCGTCAGCCTCGATCTGCGCAATCTCTCCAATGTCATCGAAGTAGATCCGTTATCGCGCGTCGCATCGATCGAAGCTGGCGCCTATGGTCCGTCTCTGGAAAACCAGCTCAAGCCGCACAACTTCACCTTACGGCATTTTCCGCAGAGCTTCGAATATTCAACCCTGGGCGGCTGGATTGCGACACGATCGGGCGGCCATTTCGCCAGTCTTCATACTCATATCGACGATTTCGTCGAAAGCCTGCGCGTCGTGACGCCTGTTGGCGTGCTGGAGACGCGCCGACTTCCCGGCTCGGGTGCCGGGCCGAGTCCCGACCGCATGTTCATCGGCTCGGAAGGAATTTTGGGTGTGATTTCGCGCGCCTGGATGCGATTGCAGCCCCGTCCAAAGTTCCGCGCTGGCGCATCGGTTCGCTTTCCCTCATTTTTCGATGCCGCGTGCGCTGTGCGTGCGGTCGCGCAAGCCGGCCTCTATCCCTCCAATTGCCGGATCCTGGACCCACGGGAGGCCTTCAACACGGGTGCGGCCGACGGCAGCACTGCAGTCATGGTGCTCGCATTCGAATCGGGCGATCATCCTCTGGACGCCTGGTTCGCGCGCGCACTTGAATGCTGCGCCGACCACTGCGGGACGCCGGAGCCTGCGACGGCGAGCGACGCGCATCTCCAAGGCGCGGCAGGCGTCTGGCGCAACGCATTTATTCGCATGCCCTATGCGCGCGAATTTCTGACGCCCGCCGGCCTCATCAACGATACGTTCGAGAGCGCCATCACCTGGGATCGGTTCGAAAACTTTCACGACAAGGTCAAAGCAGCAACCGAACGCGCGATTCTGGAAGCAACTGGGATCAAAGGTGAAGTCACCTGCCGCTTCACCCATGTCTACCCGGACGGGCCCGCACCCTATTTCTCCTTCCACGCGCGCGGTCGACACGGCGCGCTTCTCGAACAGTGGCAGGCCATCAAGAACGCGGCAAGCGACGCGCTGATCACCGCAGGCGGCACCATTACCCATCATCATGCCGTTGGTCGCGATCATAGACCCTGGTACGACAGACAGCGGCCAGAGCTTTTCGCCGCCGCATTGCGGGCAGCCAAGCGCGAATTGGATCCGGAAGGCATGCTCAATCCGGGCGTCCTGATTGATGCCTAGGCGCGTGCTGTCGAAAGAGCTCTTCGCGCGCGAGATCCCCCGGTGCTACATAGGGTCGGCATTTTAGGGCCGGCTTGCGCCAAAAGCTGTGCTTCTGCGACGTCGCGTTTCCTCGCGGGCTCGATGATATCATCGAACAGCGCGGCTACTCGCGCTCCGTATTCGCAGAGCCTCCATGGCACCGATGATCCGGTTGCGCCATTGCTTGGCTCGACGAGAGCATGCTGGCGTCCGGGATGGCCCGGCGCGCCGTGGCAACAGCTCAACGGTGAATTGGCATCGCGCAGGACATCAGGCGCTCCCCGGCAAGAGGAACGAAACAGTGGCGCGGTCCAGATGGCTTAAGATCTCTGAGGCGCCGAGATCACACTAAGCCGAGTCGGCGAGTTTGTTTCCATGTCGCCTATCTCCCGAGCTGCGCGGCTGCGCCGCATCCCTTGTCTTGAAAATATGAGGTTGAACTAGGAACCTTCGCGAACCGGCGCGTTCGTATTCGTACAAAGTGACGCTACGATGGGGAGGACCCTCCATGCGAACCATAATCGTTGCGATGCTTGTTGTGAGCGGAACCATGATCGCCCTGCCGGCGCTGGCGCAGCAGCAGACGGCACCCAACCCGCAGCAGGTGCAAGAGGAGGCGGACAAGGGTGCCAAGACCCGCCAGTCCGGCGAGTCAGGCTATGTCGGTGAGCAGGAAAAGCCGGGCGCTTCCACCCATCCTCCTGGGCGGACTGACACTGCTCCGCCGACAACGGGCTCAGCCACCGGCACCTCGACGGGGGCGGCTGGCAGCGCTGAAAGGCCGCGTTGAGCCTCGTAGAGGGTAGCAAGCCTGCATGTGACCGCGTCGCCACGTGCCGGTTTAAGCGTTTTGCCGTTGGGCAGGGAGGTTACGCGCGACTGAAATTCAGGCTCGGTGGCGGAGCTGGAGAAGACAATGCTGTGTCCGAACCAAACGCGACGCTCGCTTCTCTTGACGACGCTCGCGGCCGGAGCGTTCCTGGCGGCGAACAGGTTCGCTGCGGCGCAGGAAGATCAGCCCGGCAGCAGCGACCGGCCGAAGAAAGGGGATCTCCTTGTTGTCTCCGAAGGAGAGCGTGCCGGCGACGTCATCAAGCCCGATGATTTGAAGCTCGGCGACCCTCCGCTGCACGCTTGGCCAAAGGACCCCGAGACTTCGGTAGTCCGCAACGGCTCGCGGCTCAACGAGATTCTGATCATAAGGCTTGATCTCGCTGAATTGGATGAGGAGACCCGATCACGCTCTGCTGAAGGCATCGTCGCCTATTCGGCGATCTGTACTCACGCCGGATGTTCTGTCACCGGTTGGCTGAAGTCCGAGACGGGCGACAAAGACGTTCTTAAATGTTTTTGTCACAACTCCGAATTCGATCCCCGCGAGCGCGCGGAAGTCGTGTTCGGGCCCGCGCCCCGGCGTTTGCCGGCACTGCCGTTGGCGATAGCCGACGGCTCGCTCACCATAACTGCAACCTTCGTTGGAAAGGTAGGTGCTCAACAGCCAGGGTGATGGGGCGCGGTCGCATCCGATTCCCGTGCCCCAGACGATCGCACCACCCACCATAGGGGAGGGAGAGAAGAGCACAGGGAGATGGCGTCATGACCAGAAAGCAATGGCTATTGTCGGGTTGTGTTGCGTTCACAACCCTTATCTCAACCGCTGCTGTCGCCGGTCCGATCGAAAATTACAGTCCGGTGACGCAAGCCCGCCTTGAAAATCCCGAACCCGGCAACTGGATGCTGTATCGGCGGACTTATGATGGGCAGGGCTATAGCCCGCTCCAGCAGATCCACACACAGAACGTGAAGAGCCTGATGCCGGTATGGACTTTCTCCACCGGCGTCATCGAAGGCCATGAGGCCCCGCCGATCGTCAACAACGGCGTGATGTTTGTCACGACGCCGATGGGCCAGGTGATCGCGCTTGATGCCAAGAGCGGCGAAGAATATTGGCGCTACAAGCGGTCACTTCCGGAAGATTTGTTCCAATTGCATCCGACCAACCGCGGCGTCGGCCTGTGGCAGGACAAGCTCTATCTCGCCACGACGGACGATCACCTGGTCGCGCTTGATGCGAAGACCGGCAAGGTGGTCTGGGACACCAAGGTCCAGGACTATAAGAAGGGGCAGTATTTGACCCTCATGCCGCTGGTTGTCGACGGCAAGGTCATCGTCGGCGGATCCGGCGGTGAATTCGGCGTCCGCGGCTATATCGCCGCCTACGACGCCAATAGCGGCAAGGAGCTGTGGCGGACCTTCACTATCCCCGGCCCCGGCGAACCCAGCCATGATACTTGGACGGGCGACGATTGGAAGACCGGCGGTGGATCGGCCTGGATGACCGGCAACTACGACAAGGACACCAAGACCATTTATTGGGGTGTTGGTAATGCTGCGCCGTGGCCCGGGGACGCTCATCCCGGTGACAATCTCTATACGACCTCCGTGCTCGGCCTCGATCCTGAGACCGGCAAGATCAAGGCACATTTCCAGTACCATCAGAACGATTCCTGGGACTGGGACGAGGTCGAGGCGCCGATGCTGGTCGACCTGCAAAGGGATGGCCGATCTGTCAAGAGTCTGATCCATCCGGGACGCAACGCGATCTTCTGGATCCTGGAGCGCAAGCCGGACAAGATCAGCTACGTAGCCGGCTGGCCCTATGTTTACACCGATGTCTGGAAAGGCATTGAGCCCGAGAGCGGCAAGCCGATTGTCGACCCCGCGCACAAGCCGGTGGTTGGCAAGCGGGTCGAGTTCTGCCCGTCACTGTGGGGCGGCAAGGACTGGCCGTCGGCGGCCTACAGCCAGAAAACGAAATATGTCTATGTGCCGGCCATGGAGAACACCTGCGGCGGCTTCTCCGGCGAGAAGGTGGCGCTGGTTCCAGGCCAGCTCTGGCTTGGCACCAAGCCGGAGGACATCGGTCTGACGATCCGTCCCGGCGGCAAACACATCGGCGAATTGCAGGCCTGGGACCCGGCCACCGGCAAGAAGGTCTGGTCGCACACCTTCCCGAAGTCGCAATTGTTCGGTTCGGTGCTGGCGACCGCGGGCGATCTGGTCTTTGTCGGCGGCACCAACGATCGCTACTTCCGCGCCTTCGACGCCAAGGGCGGCGAACTGTTGTGGGAGCAGAAGACCAATTCCGGCATCATGGGCATGCCGGTCTCCTATGAGGTGGACGGCACGCAATATATTGCGATCCAGTCCGGCTGGGGCGTCGATGCGCAGCGCATCCAGGATGCCTTGGCCACCCAGAATGTCGGCGTGGAGAACAATGTGCCCCAGGGCGGCGTCGTCTGGGTGTTTGCGGTCAAGAAATAGCCGCACGCGGAACGGCTGCAAAAAAGCGGCGGACCGAAAGGTCCGCCGCTTCCGTTTCAGCGCGATGACTTTCTTCGAATCGTCATCCTCTCTCATCGGCTTCCACGTTGCCGGATAAAGCCCTCAAGCGTTTCGAGCGAGGTGGAACCGAGCTGCACGCGAGAAGGTCAAACGTCACGGCCAAACTACTTGCCCATCCGTTCGACCTTGCCTTTCTCCTTCACGTTCATGTCCTTCACCGTCGGATCGCGGCTGCCTTCGCCAGTGGTTTGGGTTCGCGTGGCTTTCGGCGCATTGCTTGGTACAGAGCTCTGATCCTTCGGCGTCTTTGCCGGCCGTGTAGCAGTGGCCGGCGGCGGGTTAGTTTGAGCGCTCGTAGCTTGCGCGCTCAAAAGAAAGGCGCCCGACAGTAGCGACACCGCGAGCGCCGCCAAGATCTGTTTCATCGGTCCGTCTCCTGTCCAGACCAATGAAACGGTTGGTGCGAAGTTACGTTCCACCTCACGCCTCCAGTTGCTTGCCGATCGGCATCGCGCGGATGCGCTTGCCGGTGGCGGCGAAGATCGCATTGATCAGGGCCGGCGCGAACGGCGGCACGCCGGGTTCGCCGACGCCGCTCGGCGGCGTATCGGGGCTCGCGGGCGGCACGATGTAGACGTTGGTGACCGCAGGCGATTCGTCGATCCGGATCACCGGGAAGTCGTCGTAATTCCCCTGCTGCACTCTGCCGTTCGTGAAGGTGATCTCGCCATGTTTGGCGAGGCTCATCCCCATGATCGCCGCGCCCTCGATCTGTGATTGGATGCGCTCGGGATTGACGTAGGCGCCGCAGTCGATCGCGGTATCGACCCGTGGCACCGTCAACTTGCCCTTGTCGTCGACGGCAACCTCAACGATGGTCGCGATATAGCTGACGAAGCTGCGGTGCGCCGCAATACCAAGGCCGTGGCCCTTGGGCACCTGCCGTCCCCAACCTCCCTTGTCGGCGACCAGCTCGACCACCTTGCGCAGCCGTCCGGTGTCGATCGGATAGCTGTCATAGGGCTCGCCATAGTTCCATAAATCCTTCACCGAGGCGAGGTTGAGGATCCGCGGCGCACCGATCAGCTCCAGCAGCATGTCCTTCGGGTCGCGGTTGGTCGCCTGCGCGATCTCGGCGACCATCGACTGCACCGCGAAGGCGCGCGGGATGTTGGACACCGAACGGAACCAGCCGATGCGGGTGTGCGCGGCCGCTTCCGGGTTCTCGCACTGGATGTTGGCGATCTCGAAGGGCATGTCGACCAGCCCCATGCCGAGCTCGAACGGTGCCTGGTGCACCGTGCCGGCCGCAAAGGTCGAGGCGATGCTTGGCGCGACGCTGCGATGCCGCCAGGCGATCACCTTGCCGCTCTTGTCGAGGCCCGCCTCGATGCGCTCGACGGAGACGGTGTGCAGGAAGCCGTTGCGGATATCGTCCTCCCGCGTCCACTGCACCTTGACCGGCGCGCCGAGCTCCTTCGACAGCAGCGCGGCTTCGAGCGCGAAGTCGCATTTCGACTTGCGCCCGAACCCGCCGCCGAGCAGCGTGACGTTGACGGTCACGTTCTCCTCGGGGATACCGAGCGTCTTGGCGACGTCCTCGCGCGTGCCGCCCGGGCTTTGCACGGGAGCCCAGACCTCCACCTTGTCGCCCTTGACGTCGGCGACCGCGACCGGCGTCTCCATAGCGACATGGGCAAGGTGGGGCAAATAGTACTCGCCCACGATCACCTTGTCGGCGCCTTTCAGCGCGGCTTCGGCGTCACCTTCCTTGCGCACGACGAGGCCGGGCTTGCGCGCCGCGTCCTCGAGCTCGGCCCGATAGGCAACCGAGTCATATTTGGCGTTGGCGCCGTCCTCCCAGGTGACCTTCAGCGCGTCGCGGCCCTTGATCGCCGCGCCGGTGTTGCGGGCAATCACGGCGATCCCGCCGAGCGGCTGGAATTTCGAGGGCCATGGCCAGCCCTTGACTTCCATCACCTTCTCGACGCCGGAAACCTTCATCGCCTCCGCGCCGTCGAACGACGCCACGTTGCCGCCAGTCACCGGCGGGCGGGCGATCACGGCATATTTCATGCCGGGCAACCGCACGTCGGCGCCGTATTCGGCCCTTCCCGTCGTGATGTCGTGAAGATCGACGATGCTGATCTCGCCCTTGCCCAGGTAACGAAAGTCCTTGGGATCCTTGAGCTTCAGGCCTTCAACGCTCGGCACCGACTCCTTGGCTGCATCGGCGGCCAATTCGCCAAAGCCGAGCTTGCGTCTGCTCGCGCTGTGGACGACTTCGTGATTGACGGCCTTCACCTCGGCTGCCGGCACGCCCCAACGTTTTGCGGCGGCCTGCTCAAGCATGGTGCGGGCCGAGGCGCCGATCTGGCGCATCGGAATCAGATGATGCCGCGTGCTACGCGAGCCGTCGGTATCCTGGTTGCCGAACTTGACCTCGTCGCCATGCGCCTGCTGGACGCGAACGCGCTTCCAGTCGGCCTCCAGTTCTTCAGCGACGATCAGGGGCAGGCTGGTGCGCACGCCGGTTCCCATCTCGGAGCGGTGCGCAACGATGGTGACCATTCCATCCGGCGCGATCGAGACGAACACGCGCGGGTCGACCACGACGCCGTGCGGCATCTTCCCCGCGCCGGTCTCGTAGGCGAAGCTCGGCCGCATCATCACGGGTGCGGCGAGCACGAAGCCGCCGGCGAGGCCGAGGCCCTTGAGGATGCTGCGCCGCGAAACGTTCTCGACCTTGATGTGCTTCTCGAAGCCGCGAAGCTTGCTGGGATTGGTGAGGATATTCATGTCACACCCCCGTCGAAGCGAGATGGACCGCGTTTTCGATCCGCTGGTAGCAGCCGCAGCGGCAGATATTCCCGGACAGGGCTTCGCGGATCTGGTCGTGCGACGGCTTTGGATTATCCATCAACAACGCCGCCGCCTGCATGATCTGGCCGGTCTGGCAAAAGCCGCATTGCGGCACGTTGAGCTGCCGCCAAGCCTTCTGCACCGGGTGGTCGCCGGTCGGATGCAGGCCCTCGATGGTGGTGACCTCGCGGCCGCCGACATCGGACACGGAGGTGATGCAGGCGCGCACCGCCTGCTTGTCGACGATAACGGTGCATGAGCCGCACAGCGCCTGGCCGCAGCCGAACTTGGTGCCGGTGAGTCCCACTTCATCACGGATGAACCAGAGTAGCGGAAGATCGGGATCGCCATCCCAATTCTGTTCCTGGCCATTAATCTTCACCTTGATCATGATCGTCTCTCCCTCTTCCTACAGGAGCCGTCATGAGCGTGTCTTCGAGGTGAGCAAGAGAATCTTTCCTAGGAGATCCCTTGCACGGTCTCAGGCAAAACTGACCTCGCTGAGAAACCGCAGACTGCACCGTAGGATCTGATTGATTGTCTGTGTCAGGCCCATCCTCCTGTTTTAATTTCGCTTGGTTCAAGGTATGGACGACTGGAAGACTAGCACAAAGCGCGGCCGAATAGGATTCACAACGCCCTGTTTGCCTTCGTATTTTAGCGAGGGCTGCGTGCTCGAACGGCGTGCTTTTAGTCAAGGGCCCTTACGCTGTAGCCCTTACGAGACGAGATTTTTTCGAAGCGCTGTATGCGGCTATAAAGATCGACGTGCTCTATTGGAACGCTCTTGAGGGAGATGATGCCGACGTCGAGGCGCCTCACTGCTGCATATTTGGAGCTGGAGTCTAATCAGGAGGTCACGATGAAGATTGACAGCACCACATTTGGCGCGATTACGATTGACGGAACGACGTATCAGCACGACGTGGTCGTTCGTCTTTCCGGCAAAGTTGTGAAGCGGAAAAAGAAGCTTTCTCTTCGAGAAAGGGTGCGACCAAGTCGTCATTGGTTCCGGTCAGATGGGCAACGTGCACCTGTCACCGGAAGCCGAAGCCTATTTCGAAAGGAAGGGCTGCGAGGTGCTGTTGAGGCCGACACCCGAGGCGATCCGGATGTTCAACCGCTCGCACGCCAGGAGGATCGGGCTCTTTCACGTGACCTGTTGAACGAAATGGCCTGGTGAAGCTGTGCATCCACGTTGGATCGGCCGGTTCGGCGCGCCGCTCATCGCCTTTGTTTTGACCATTGCGCCGTCGTTTTCGCCGGCGCGCGCCGTTGAGGATGCTCGCAGGGTAAGCGTCGTGTCCTTCGGCCTTTTCGGCGATCAGGGCGTGTTTAGAAACGAGGCAATCGGTGCAGCACGGGTCGTAGCGGGCCGTTTCGGGAGCGGCCCGGTCAACGTGCAATACAATTGGAAGATAGGCGGAGGTGCAACGATTGAAGGCCTCGCTAGGTCCTTGCAGGCGGCGGCCAATGGAATGGACGCCGAGAACGATGTTCTGTTCTTGATTCTCACCTCGCACGGCTCCCCCGACGGGCTTGCAGTCAAAGCGGGCCGGCTTACGCAAACGCTCACGCCGTCCAATCTCGCCGGCATGCTGGCGCGGACCGGTATGCGATACAAGGTGGTGGTCATCTCGGCCTGTTATTCCGGGGTCTTTATCCCTCGTCTCGCGAACCCCGATACGTTGGTCATCACCGCGGCCGATGCCGACCATCCATCGTTCGGCTGCCGGGACAAAGCCAAGTGGACCTATTTCGGCAACGCCTTTTTCAATGTCGCAGTCCGGCAAGCGAAACGCCTGAAGGACGCCTTTGTTGTTGCGCGCTCGCTCGTCAAAAGGCGAGAACTGCGCGAGCACTTCGAGCCGTCGAATCCCCTCATGGCAGGCGGCGAAAACGTCCAGCCGTTGCTCATTGCGCGTCCTTGAGCGACCGGCCGCCTGGGCAGCCGACACCGGGCTGCCGGAAACCTCGTCCGTATGACTCTCTCGTCCGTATGATCTAATGACCGAAACGTGCCGCATGTCCGCCAATGGCCCCTTTGAGACATGCCGACGGGCGCTGAGAATGTCCGTTGATCGGGGCGGACCGGAAGTGGCTCGAATGACCCAGCCCAGACATGTAGTAAACGTACCGACTTCCGCGTCATGAATGACCTGGTCGCGTCGGACCCGGCGGGGCTTCAGAGCAACACCGAGATCAAACGTCGGGCTGAATGGCTTTGGCGGGGCACACGCGGCGGCCAGGCTTTGCTCGGACGGCTTCAGTTATTTCGAGTACCTTGACATTCGCGGGCACTTGCCCGGAGTTCATGGGTGCGGCAAGCTCCCCATAGCTGCCGGCTCGGACAGTCGGGGAACTGAAAATGAGGATTGTTCCCGCGCTGCTCTCGTCTGTGATCGTTTGTGGCTTGCTCGCGATGCGGATTGCGACCGCCGCAGACGGTCCCCCCGCTTGGGCCTATACGCCGAACAATCCCGACTACAAGCCTCCCGTCGATGACGGAAAGCCAGTTCGCGTACCAGACAGCACGGCCGGCTATACCTGGAGCCAGTTGCGTGATCGTTTCATTGCGCCGGTTTGGCACCCCAGCGACCACGGCGCGCTGCCGGACATCGTCGCGAACGGCCGCAAACCCGGTGTGTTCGCATGCGGATATTGTCACCGCGCCACAGGGCCAGGTGGTCCGGAAAACGCGGACCTTGCAGGGCTGCCGAAGAGCTACATCATCCAGCAGATGGCCGACTATAAGAGCGGGGCACGCGGTACAACTCTCCCCGGGCGAATTCCGCCAAAGCTAATGATCGAGCTTTCTAAGCCGATCACCGACGCCGAAATCGAAGCCGCGGCAGCCTACTTTTCGGCCTTGCAACCGCGCAAACGCATCAAGGTGGTCGAGAGCGACACCGCGCCAAAGACCTATGTGGCGGGTCTGCTTTGGGCTGCGGTGGAAACCAGCGAGCGCGAGCCGATCGGAGCGCGAATCGTGGAGGTCCCCGACGATTTGCTCCGCTTCGAAAGCCGCGACCCTCGATCGACCTTCACAGCGTATGCACCAATCGGGAGCCTCGCCAAAGGCGAGGCGCTAGTCATGAAAGGTGGGTCGGGCAAAACGATCCAATGCACTTTGTGCCATGGCGCGGACCTGAAAGGGCTTGGACCGCTGCCAAGCATTGCTGGTCGTTCACCGAGCTACATGTTCCGGCAGCTCTATGACTTCCAGCACGGCGCCCGAACGGGAGAATGGAGCCCGTTAATGGCCCAAGTTGTCGCCGATCTTGACGAGCAGGATCTTCTCGCGATTGTAGCGTACCTCGCATCTCGCGATCCGTGAGCGGGCACGATACCGCGCCACGCCATCACCGGGACAAGGTCATGCTCCGGAGCGTCGGGCCCAACTCCTGAATGTGCTTTGAGTAGGCATCGGAGGCGCCGGCCGTAGGCGAGCCTGAATAGTCTGGCGGCTCGTGTCGCATCGCTCTCTTCATAGAAGGGCATATGAGGTCCGGTTCTGACCCTGAACGGACCAAGTTGCTGTACTCCAACACCTGATGAAAACTAGCACGCGAAACGGTTATGGATCGCTGTCGCTGGGCCAGCCCCCTGATGAGGTGCCCATCATCCATTGGCCCAGCCACGAGACTTTCTTCGCACGATCCTAATCACTTCCCAGCGAACAAACAGAGTCCTAGAATTATACCGTCAGGCGGAACTATAGTGGGCTCTGAGCTTAGCGAAATACCCAGTCCCGACCTGGTGTACGGAAAGGAAGGATCCCAGCCAATACACCCTTGCCTCGATCTAGGTCCCCGCCAGGGTGAATTTTGTTTGGTTGGGCTTCCTGCAGTACGGGAGGACATCCATGAGTATCATCAACAATTCAAGTGCGCGCCAGTCGAAGCTCTTATGGATCGCGGTCGCTCTTCTGGGTGCCGCGGCATTCGCGATCGTGGCGCTCAACCGAGGTGAAACTGTCAATGCAGCGTGGCTGGTCGTCGCCGCGATTTGCATCTATTTCATCGCCTACCGGTTTTATGGGTTGTTCGTCGCCGACCGGGCGCTCGGGGTCGATGGCACACGACTAACGCCTGCCGTTCGCCATAATGATGGTCTCGATTACGTTCCGACCAATCGGTACGTGCTCTATGGCCATCATTTCGCGGCGATCGCCGGCGCGGGTCCACTGGTTGGTCCAGTGCTTGCCGCGCAAATGGGCTATCTGCCGGGTACGCTCTGGATTCTCGCTGGCGCGGTGTTCGGCGGTGCGATCCAGGACATGACTGTTCTGTTTCTATCGACGCGGCGCGATGGTCGCTCGCTCGGCGACATCGTGCGTGCCGAGATGGGAGCGGTGGCTGGCACGATCGCAGGGGTAGGCATTCTCCTGATCTGCGTCATTGTACTTGCGGTCCTCGCTCTCGTTGTCGTCAAGGCATTGATCGGCAGTCCGTGGGGAACTTTCGCGGTGTTCTGCTCGATTCCGATCGCGCTACTAATGGGTGTCTATAGCCGCTTTATCCGCCTGGGCAGAGTCGGCGAAATGTCACTGCTCGGCTGCGTGCTGCTTCTCGCTGCGCTGATCTATGGTAAGACCGTGTCCGAGACGCCTGAGCTCGCGGTGTACTTCGATCTACATGGCGAGACGCTGGCGCTGATCATCATCGGATACGGCTTCGTCGCATCCGTGCTGCCGGTTTGGCTGCTTCTGGCTCCGCGCGATTACCTTTCGACATTCCTCAAGATCGGCACAATCGCGCTCTTGGCCATCGGCATCATCATCGTTCGTCCCAATCTCCAGATGCCTGCTGTCACCAAATTCATTGACGGCAGCGGACCAGTTTGGGCCGGCGGCTTATTCCCCTTCCTGTTCATTACAATCGCCTGCGGCGCCGTTTCCGGATGGCATGCTCTCATTGCGTCAGGGACGACGCCGAAGATGATCGAGAACGAAAGGCAGATTGCCTTCATCGGCTACGGCGGAATGTTGATGGAATCGTTCGTCGCGATCATGGCGGTGATCGGCGCGAGCATCATCCATCCCGGCGTCTATTTCGCGATGAACAGCTCTGCAGGACTGATCGGCACCACGGCTGAGCAAGCCGCGCAAGTGATCTCGGCTTGGGGGTTCGTGGTGACCCCGGACGAGATTACTCAAATGGCCAAGGACGTCGGAGAGACGTCGATCATGTCACGCACCGGCGGCGCACCAACGCTCGCCGTCGGCATGGCCCATATTCTGTCGTCGTTCCTTGGTGGCCGTACCTTAATGGGCATCTGGTACCACTTCGCGATCCTCTTCGAGGCCCTGTTCATACTCACCACGGTTGACGCTGGAACGCGCGTGCTCCGGTTCATGATTCAGGATCTCATCGGCAACGCTGTCCCAGCGTTCAAGGAGACTGCGTCCTGGACCAACAACCTGATCGGTTCGGCGCTTTCGTGCGCGCTGTGGGGCTACTTTCTTTACGTCGGCGTGATCGACCCATTGGGTGGTATCTGGACGCTATGGCCTCTGTTCGGCACCGCCAACCAAATGCTGGCGGCAATCGCGTTGACGGTGTGCACCGTCGTCCTGTTCAAGATGAAGCGCGAGCGGTTCGCTTGGGTGACGATTGTGCCCGCCACGTGGCTCGTGGCCTGCACGACGACCGCGGGGCTCGAGAAGGTGTTCAGCCCCGATCCGAACGTGGGGTTCGTCAGCCACGCGCTCAAATATAGCGATGCGATCGCAGCAGGTCAGTTGTTGGCACCGGCAAAAACGCTTGGCGAGATGAGTCGGATCGTCTTCAACGACTACGTCGATGCATCGCTCGCAGCTTTGTTCGTGCTGGTGGTCGTTGCGACAGTGATCTACGGCCTGATCAATATCTGGCGAGCACTGGGCAATCCGCAGCCGACCGCAATGGAAATAGAGTTCGCCGGGGTAGCCGCGGGAGGTAGCCATGCCTGACCTGCAGAATTTGTTCGACCAGTCCGCCAGCGCGATGCGAACCGCCGGTTATTGGAGCACGCGTACTGCGCGTCTTATGATCGGCGTTCCCGATTACGAAACATACGTTGCGCACCGGCGAGTGAAGCATCCCGACCAGCCGATCATGACGTATGTGGAATTCTTTCGCGAACGCCAGCAAGCGCGCTATGCCGTCGGGAAAGGTCGCTTTAGAGGTTGCTGCTGAAAGCCGATAATACTTCTGCACCTGACCGCCATCCGATGTGCGGGCGAGTGCTTGTCGAAGACGGTGCCAAGGTTGTCTCCGTCGCAGCGGCTGTCGGCTTCGAATCAGAAGCTGCGTTCAGTCGCGCTTTCAAGAACGTGCGTTGGCCTTTCTCCAGACGAATGGCGCCGACGACGAGGAGATTGAGAGATGGGGAGCGTTCCGATCATCGCCAACTTGTTCCGCAATTGGCCCTGAACCGAAGCGAACCGGGTTGCACGTCTGCTGTCGTGAGAAGATCTTTTAATTAGATAGTTGTCCACGTCGCTTTTGCGTCATCGCCTCTGATAGATAACCCGAAGCTCCCCCGCGGCGCATCCCGGCGCATTTTCTGATGGTCCCACCGTTAGTTTGCTGAGGAGAACTTAACCCTGCATAGGTTGAGCTCTCGGATCCTAACCAGCGCATATACAGCTAAGCGAGAGTGCTCGGAGCGGGCAGGCAGGACGCTTCCGACTCTCGCACCTTTGAGACGTGCCGGCAGGCACCAAAATGTCTGTTATCAGGGATCGACCAGAAGTATCTGGCGCACGGTCGGAATGACGCAATTGACCGATCTCGGAAGTCATCCGCCCGTCCGAGGGGGAAAAAGCTTCAATGACCCTTCCAATTGAGCCACCACGCGGACATGACGGGCAGTCGTTGGCGTGGTGATGGGACACCTAACTTCCTAAACGAGGAGGGCTGGGCGGCGCGTCGTCGGTCGGCACAAGCTTCGATCGCCGTTCGCGCGCCCGAGCGGCATCAGACGCGCCCGCGGGTGCGCGCCTAGATCCGGCTCAAGAAAAACGCCTCCAGTTTGCCTTTGCCCTTCACGTCAATGCTGCCGCGTGGCTCCAGCGCGAAGGGACCGACGAGGTGGCGGGCGATATCCTGGGACACATGGATTCGATTGGGCAGAGAATAGGCCTCGAGCCGGCTGGCGACATTTACAGTATCGCCCCACACGTCGTAGATGAAGCGGTGCGTGCCGATGATGCCGGCGACCACCGGACCGGAATGTATGCCGATCCGGATTTGCAAGGGCCAACCGAAATGGCCGTTGACGCGGCCTAGCCGATCGATCATGCCGAGCGCCATTTTCGCGATCGCTGCGAACGCATCGGGGTTCGGATCGGGCAAGCCGGCCACGGCCATGTAGGCATCGCCGATGGTCTTGATCTTCTCGACGCCGAGCTCGTGGGCAAGCGCGTCGAATTCCGAGAACAGCCGGTTCAAATACTCGACCGTCGCTCCAGGCGTGACCCGTGCCGAGTGCTCGGTGAAGCCCACCAGGTCGGCGAACAGAACGCTCACGCCCTCGAAGCGGTCGGCGATCATGGCTTCGCCTTGGTTCAGGCGGCCAATCACCTGTCTTGGCAGGATGGTCAACAGCAGCCGCTCGAACCTGGCGGTCTCGTCCTCGATGCGGCGAAGATACCTCTGCTCGCGGTCACGCCAGCGCTTCTTGTGTAAGCACGCGTTGATGCGCGCGCGCAGCAGGGTCGGATCGAACGGTTTCGGGAGATAATCCTCTGCGCCGGCCTCGATGCAGCGGACGGCGCTCTCTGTGTCCGCCAGGGCCGTAATCATGATAACCGGAATGCGACGTAGCCGCTCATCCGCCTTCATGCGCACGAGCACGTCAAGTCCGTTGATGTCGGGCATGATCAGGTCGAGCAGGACGAGATCGAACTCATCGTGCTCGAGCGCCTGCAGGGCCTGCTGACCCCCGGCTACGGAAGCGACGCGATGACCATCGCGGGCCAGTCGGCGCGACAGGAGATCGCGGTTGGCTTCGATATCGTCGACGACGAGAATGGAGCCGGTTTCGGTGACGGCAGACGGCTCTTGCCGGACTGGCCCCAGGCTGCGAATCAGTTCGCTTACCATTGCCGCGCCGGTCTGGTCGCAGGCTAGGTTCGTCTCACCGAGATCGGCCGAAAATCGCACGATGCGATCGAGACGTGGCAGCAGGTCGGTGGCCGCCAGCAGCACTCGGTCGAGGTCTGACCGCAGCGCGCCGCTCGAGATATCGGCTAGATCCTCGCTGAGCATCTCGGCATAGCCTTTGATCGCGTTCAAGGGTGTGCGCAGCTCATGGCGTAGCTGCTGCTCCTGGGGGGCGGCCGCCGGGTCGGTCGCGTCGTTCTCGCGATCGCCCTCGACCAGCTGGTCGACCTTGTCGGCGAGATCCCGGGCGGCACGGAGGACACGGTTGACATCGGGCAGGATATCCTGACGCCCTTCCCGCGACGCCTCTTCGTGCATGATCTCTGCATAGCCGAGCAGGGCGTTGACCGGGGACAGCAGTTCCTGGCGAAGGTTAGCTAGCCGAATACGTGAGGCGCGCGCGCGGTCGGTGTCAATGATGCTCATGGTCGCTCCGGATCCGCGCGTGGGCATGCCGGGGGACCAGCTCGTCGAGCGCCGCCAGCACGGCCTTGCCGCTGTATTCGCCTTTGTGCACCAAATGCTGTACCTGGCCGTTGAGACGCGCGAGATCCTCGGCCGTCAGGGCCTTCGCGGTGACGACGATGACCGGGATGCGTCGCCAGCGGGATTCGGCGCGCAGCCGCGCGACGAACTCGAACCCGTCCATCTCGGGCATCATCAGGTCGAGCAGAATTGCGTCCGGTGAGGCCTCGTTCAAGCGTTCGAGGCCAACCCGACCATTCTCCGCTTGTGTGACCGTGCACTCGATCTCCCGCAAGGCGCGCGCCATCAGCTCGCTGGTCGGAGCGTCGTCCTCGACGATCAGCACGTGCCGTGGCTCGCCCCGCGGGCAGCACTTTTCCACCGCACGGACCAGTTGGTCGCGATTGATCGGCTTGATCAGGTAATCGGCGGCGCCGAGCGAGAAGCCGATGCTCTGGTTGTCGACGATCGTGACCATGATCACGGGAATTTCGGCGAGTGCCGCATCTTCCTTCATGGCACTGAGCACGGCCCAGCCATCCATCTGCGGCATCAGAACGTCGAGCGTGACCACGTCGGGTTTCAGCGTGCGGGCAAGCTGCATCGCCTCCTCGCCATTGGCAGCCATGCGAACGGCGTAGCCACAGCGCTGCAGGTGTCGACGCAGCAGCTCCCGCGCGTTGGGATCATCGTCAACCACGAGAACGATGGGCGCATGCTCGGGCTCCGCGACCTGCAGATCCAGAGAACGCTTCTCTACCGCCCCGGTCGCAGCGTCCGGAGCGGCGTGTGTCACCGCCGGCAGACGAACCACAAAGGTCGTCCCCTTGCCGGCTTCGCTGGTCAGCGTCACATCGCCGCCCAGCAGCCGGCAGAAGCTCCTGGTGATGGCGAGGCCGAGCCCGGTGCCGCCATAGGCGCGGTTCGTCGATTCATCGGCCTGAGTGAAGGCCTCGAACACCTTGGCCTGCTGATCCGGCGTCATGCCGATACCGGTGTCGCGCACCTGGAACTCGATCCCGTCGCCGGCCTCGTTCGTATCGCGGAGCGCGGCCAGGGTGATCGTCCCGTTCCGCGTGAATTTGCAGGCATTGCTGAGAAGATTGAACAAGATCTGCCGCACCTTGGTCAGATCGCTGTGGATCGCGCCGACCTCGTCGGCGCAGTTCACCACGAGGACGTTGCCAGTCTTCTTGGCCAGCGCGGTGACGGTCGCCGCCACACTATCGATCATGGGCCGCAGCTCGAACGTCTCGAGATAGAGCGTCATCTTGCCGGCCTCGATCTTGGAAAGATCGAGGACGTTGTCGATCAGGCCGAGCAGATGCTTGCCGGCATCCTGGATCTTGCGCAGGTCCGCCATCTCCGATTCGCGCCCGGAACTCTGGGCGTCCTCAAACAGGATCTCGCTGTAACCGATGATCGCGTTCAAGGGCGTGCGCAGCTCATGGCTCATGCTGGCGACGAAATCCGACTTCGCGCGGGTCGCCTGCTCGCTCGCCCAGATCGCCTTGTGCAACTCGCCTTCCATGCGCTTGCGGTCGCTGATGTCGGCGAGGCCGTTGATCATCGCCGGGCGCCCCTCGAACTGGACGCGCTGCGACGCTATGAGCGCCCAGAACTCCTCGCCTCCAGCCCGCTTGAACAGCATCTCCATGCCCTCCACATGGCCCTGCTCGGTGAGTGCGCCGATGAAGCGCTCGCGATACTGCGGGTCTGCGTAGAGAGTCCTCGCTTGCACGCCCAGGGCGGGCGAACTTTCGAGCTCGAACATTTCGCTGAAGCGTTGATTGGCATACCGGATGATCCCGTCATCGAAGGTGACGATCGCCACCGCCATCGGCGCGGCCTCGGCAATGATGCGCAGCCGCTGCTCGCTCTCCTGGATCGCCTGCTCCGCCTGCTTCACGTCGGTGATGTCGGTGTAGGTCGCGACCGTGCCGCCGTCATCGGTCTTGCGCTCGTTGATCTGGATCCAGCGCCCGTTTGAGCGGCGTTGCACATGCGGGCCCTGGGGATCGCGATGCCGGGCCAGACGTTCCGCGACCCAGGCCTCGACGTGTCCCTCGGCGTCGCGGATCTCGCCGCTCGCGGCCGCATTGCGGAGGATCGTTTCGAACGATACGCCCTGATTCACGACATCGATGCTGCCGGTGCCGTGCATGTCCCGGTACCGCCGGTTGTATGTCACCAGCTTGTCGTCGGCATCGTAGAGCGAGAAACCCTCCGAGATGCTCTCGATCGCGTCGGCCAGCCGGTGCTGGGCCTCCGTTGCCGTGTCGCGCGCAACTGCCAACTCCTCCTCTCGCCGTTTGAGTTCGGTCACGTCCGTGAACACGGCAACGGTACCACCATCCTGTGTTTTGCGCTCACTGATCTGGATCCAGCGACCGTCCCACTGGTGCTGTAGAAACGGCCCACTGGGGTTGCGATGCCGGGCAAGTCTTTGCTCCACCCATTCTTGAGGTCGTGTAGCTGCATCGGCCACGATCCCGCGCTCGACCACGGTCTCGATCAAATGCTCAAACTCCAGCCCCGGCTGCATGAGGTCGGCCAACCCCGGATAGAGCTCGCGATAGCGTGAGTTGCATAGCACCATGCGATCATCGGATTCGAACAGGAAAAAGCCTTCCGAAATGCTCTCGAGCGCGTCGGTCAGCCGGGTCTGGGCCTGCGTGGCCTTGTCGCGTGCCTCCGACAGCTCTTTCAAGCTCAGCTCGAGTGAGCGCTCCAGTATCGCCCGATCGCCATCGAAATCGGCGTATGCGGCATCGACGGCTGCTACGAAAGCTTGCAGCACAGCCGGTACTGCGTCCTCGATACCGAGGTGCTTTCTGAGCTGGCGTCGTAGCAGCCTGTGCATCGGTGCCCTATGAGGTTCAGTGCTCGGCGAACGTCGTTATGGTCATGGTTTGATTGTGCAGGCGGCACTCGCCACCGTGCACGAAGGGACAGAGCTCGCCGTACGAGTAGAACCCGGAAATCTTCGTATCCGTCCCGAAGACATCCCGGATTGCTTCAATTTCTTCCTCGGTACGCTGCTTCATCACCAGCTTACGACCGACACAGCTCACCAGAATTGCAAGATCTGGTCGCCTGCCGCCCAGCCCACTGAGGCTGGCCTTGGCGGCGGCCGTCGCGCCGTCGACCAGATCGTCAACATGGGTCTTCATCAAGTGCGCCGTTCCGCCCTGTGGGATGTCGCCGGCGAACGTCATTGACTTGTTCTGCTCGTCCACAGCCAGGACGGTCCGGACGACACCCTGGCCGCCCTTTGCTTCGGTAACCAAGATTGGAAAGAGCAGGGCAGAGCTTGGCAACCGGTCGGCGTGTGAGCCCAGGTACGATTTATAGAGATCGAGCGCTGACCGCCTATCCAGCTCGTAGAGGATGTTGCCCTCGGCCCGAGTGATGATGCGCAGCGGCCCGAATGGCTCCCAGCCGCCCATCGATGCGTAGCCAATACGCAAATCGTTGCCATACAGGCCGACCGCTGCCACGCGCTGGGGGCCCGCGCCACCGTCGGCAATCACCCAAGTCTCGGCGAAGTTGGTTCCATCTCCGGAAAGGCCGCCGGTGATCGACACGCCTTCCGAGACGCCGCCCGCGAGACCGCGCGCCAGGTCGGAGCCATTGACGTGTAAGCCATCAGAAAGCACGAACACGTGGCGCAACGAGGCGTCGTTGAGCTGCCGTGCGAGCTCCTTGCCGACGTCATAGCTTGCCTTCGCCTCGCCAATCGCAGCGGAGGCGAACCGGAGCCGCGTATGTTCGAAGTCCGCAAGGGTGGCAATCACCGAGTCGTCGACGACCATGTCGCCGACGATCTCGCCGGAAGTCGAGCAACCGAGCATGGCGGCCCCTTTGAAATGGTCGCGCAACTCGCCCACGGGGGCGCCTGCCTGCATCAGCGATCTCGCGCCAAAAACGAACACGACACTTTGTCGTCCGACTTCACCGGTCGGCAAATTCGGGCGCCACCCCTCACTTTGAGACCATTTGTATTGAGCCGTTTTCATGAGTTACTCCCTCTCATCGCATCTTCAGACCTTGTGGTCGTCTACTGTCCCGCAGCCGCGAGCAGCGTCTCGACCTTACTCAGCAGCCTCTGCAGCTCGATCGGTTTTGTATCGTAGTCGTCACAGCCGGCCTCGAGGGCCTTGTCCCGGTCGGTCGCCATGGCGTGCGCCGTGAGCGCGATGATGGGGATCTTGCGCAGCTCGGGCGTGGCCTTGATCCGGCGCGTCGCCTCCCAACCGTCGATCACCGGCAGGCTCATGTCCATCAAAATGAGATCGGGCCTGTCGCTCGTCGCCATTGCGACGCCGCGCGCTCCGTCCTCGGCAACGATGACCTCGTAGCCGCCGCGCACGAGGCGCCGCGAGAGCATGTCGCGGTTCATCTCGTTGTCTTCGACCAGCAGGATCTTGGGCATCGCACAGCCTCGGGTGTGTTCATCTTTGCCTCCCGAGCGGCTTGAAAGCAGTCTTGCTCTCCTGCCTACCAAGCCCCAATGGCAATTAAAACGATAATGGCCAAGCCAAAAACGGCGGCGATAGTCGCAGGTACGGAATACCATTCCGGTGTAGTCGTCGTTGCCTTCCGAGCGGTGGTTCTCAAAGCTTAGGCCCTCGGCTTCACAAAGACTGTGAAGGGGCTAACACCTTGAAACTAAAATGCATTTACAATCTAGAGGCTGTTGCGCCGCCTCATGCGCGCGGGGCGCGAGAGCGGCCAATGCACGGCGCAAGCTGGTCATGATAGGAAGCCAAAACAAACCTCATCACGACGCGCGCGACTTCCACATCGGCCGAGCACGTACTCAAACGCCTCGCGGATCATTTCGCCCGATGGCACGGGGCACCATTCAGTTGGCGTGGAAGCCAGGCCAGTTCAGCATCTCACCGCGCTCACTTTCACTAGCGCGGGCGAGGATGGTGCCGTCGCATTCAGGGCTTGGACTCATAACCACTCAGAGGTCTGGGTTGGGTTGAGCCGGACAGCGGACATATCGCAGATACGGCAAAATCGATGTCTCACCATCGTCGGGTCTTGATGATTTTGTCCGGCGCCGCGGAGGTGATAACTGCTTTTACCCATAAATTCTTTGGCATCTCCACTGCACTCGGCGCTGTTTCTGCGGTTTTAGTCTTTGGATACGGCACCCTATACACAATTGCCGGGCTACTTCTCCTCACGTTGCGCAGACGGGCTGCCGCGCTCGCTGTCGCGTGCTTGGTAGTTGTACTCGTCGGAAGAGTTGCGTTGGCCGTGTCCAGTGTCGTTCCACTCGATTCATTAGAGCAGATATTCGCCATGGCTGTGGGGACGGGAATCGTTGCCTTCTTTACGGCCTATATCGGTTGGAATTGGCAAGCGTTCAGGTAACAACTTATTCTGCGATGAAGGCATCTTACCGAAAGTGGTCCATGCCCGATTTGTGTAAAGATCTATATAATCGCGGGCGCATTGTTAGATGAGCCTCCGCCCCCATGGCATGAGTTTGCAAAACGTAGGAGACACCACGATTCAATTCGTCGTCGTCGAGAACAATACCAGGCTGTAACTCCAATGAGTCAGACCGCATGCCCGAAAGCAATTGTGGGGCGCTCTCAATAACTGACGGCAGGGACCAAGCCGGGCTCACTTTTCGGGTTGCAGGTAGCGAATCGTTTGCTGAAACGACTGCTGTTGGCCCAGGCTGTGTGAAAATCACGCAACTTGGGGCGCACTGGCGCATTTCGCGGCCGCCGAACTTCTAATTCGGTGGAATCGACCTCTCATCTCGGTGGCAATCGGGAGCTTCATGTAGGCGCTGATTTGGTCGCGCAGAGGCCGGCCTCACGCCCGCATCGCTTCCAGCAATCCACCTACGCCCATGATCGTCATCACGCGCTTCATGTTGTAGGCGAGCACGGTGAGCGCCATCTCAGTGGCCACCTTCGGCAGCTTTTTCGTGAGAAAGTGCGTTGCTTCCGCGCAGGCCCTGATCTCCTCTCCATCGTAATAGCCGCGGTCTGCCACGACTTCGAGCGTCTCGACAGCCATCTCGTCGCGAGCCTGCCCGGCCATGTTAGCGAGTTGGTGGCGATCGGTGCCCACGTTGGTCACCTCGTGAGCCACGATGAGATAATGCTGCGTATCGACTGCAATCTGCACGTTTAGCCAACGATCCCGGTGTCCTTGCCGCTTGTCGCCATCGAGCGCGCGTCAGGATCGGTCAGCGAGATCTGCTTGTCCTCGCTCTTCATCATCTCCGCATTGATCGCATTGAGCCGGACGGTCTCCTCCTTGAGCTTCTCGATCTTGCCCTTCAACCTCGCAACTTTCGCCTCTGGCACTGCATCGCCGTGCCGATCGGCGGTCTCGAGCTGCGAGAGATAGCGGGCGATGCTCTCGTCGATCCGCTCCAAGCGCCGCTTCATCTTCGTCTCGGTGAAGTTCTTGTCCCGCGCAGTGACGGCCTTGAACTTCGATCCATCGATGGCGACGCTCGCTGCAACAAGCAGGTCAAGCTTGCGGCACAGCGCGACAAACTCGCGGCAGACCTCACGAATGGCCTTGCCATTGTCCTTGCGGAAATCTGCGATGGTCTTGAAGTCCGGCGCCAGCTGCCCGGTCAGCCAGATCATCTCGATATTGCGCTGGCATTCCCGCTCCAGGCGTCGGCTCGACGGCACACGATTGAGGTAGCCGTAGATGTAGAGCTTGAGCATCATGCCGGGATGGTAGCCGGGTCGCCCCGTGTCGAGCGGCTGGACGCCAACGAAGCTGAGCTTAGCCAGATCGAGCCCGTCGACGAACACATCAACCGCACGTACCGGATTGTCCTCGGCCACGTAGTCGTCGAGCAGTGCAGGAAACAACGTGCTCTGTCCGCGGTTCACCCCTTCAACAAAGCGCTTCATTAGATGCCCCCTGCAAACGCAGGGAATCTTATCGCGCGAATCACGGCAAACAGATCGTTTTCACACAGCCTGGGCCCTTGGCTGCCATCACGACCGCCGAAGAGTGGGTCAGCTACCGGGTGGAAAGCGGTCCAAAATGCGCTGGCCCGCCAATTCCGAATCTGGACCCGAAGCGGACATGCTGTTTGTAAGCTTCGATGTCGGCTTTGCGCTGTTAAGCTGATATGGACCGCGCGGCTCGACTGAGGTCAGCTTTGCGCCAGGAGGCGCGCTAGCGCTCTCCAGAGACAGTTTAGCACCCCAAAACGACCGGTGCCCGCTGATTTCCTGGATCGATCCCCGATGGCAATTCACTTCCTGAAGGCAGCTTCAACGGAATTGGAACAATGTCCAGGCGATCTGATTGGAAACTGTTAGAGCCGGGCTAGACCTATTCCTGGTGAGGCGTCTTTATCAGGGAAGGAGCATCAAATGGAAGACGAACGAAAATCATCAAAAGCGGGGGAACGGGCCGCTGAAGACTTGCGCGAGGCGACTGCTAACGAAGAAGCGAAAAACGAGAGCAAGACGGGGCACGATCTAGCTAAGGGCGCTGATCGCTTCGAAGAACGCTCTAAAAGCTCCGATGGAAAAAGCGCAGAAGAAAAGCAAAAAGGGTGAATGTATACAGCAGACCGGGCGGAGCGTTTCCTCGCAAAAGGCCTCCCCAGTAACGCCGGAGACCTTCACTACGAGGGCCTCGCAAGCCGATCGGCCCTTAGCCGTTCATAGTTCGCTTAGAAAGCGTCGGCGTCGCTTGCGCTCTGCCAATGCTTTCTCCGCTTCGGCCCGCACTTTTTCTTGCCTCGCCTCCCTCGAACACCTTAGTGGTGGCGTTTGTCTGGCATTGGTCCAAGGCTGATCTGAGCTGGCGCCAGCCAAAGTCCGCTTGTGGCCCAATGCGAAGTCAGCGCGGTTCTGAAATGGTCTGCTTATCGGGGTAGACCGGAAGTGACTGGTCGCCCTTCCGAGAGGCGCTCGTGACCCAACTCGGACATGAGTACTCCGGAACAACGGACTATCTTGTTCCGGATATCCGGGAAAGGTGATATTCTCACGCTCTCCATCAACGGCACGGAGTGGGTCCATGAAACGGGTTCCCCTCGCAATGGTCGTTGGCTTGGTGGCCGCGACCGCTTCGCAACCTGCTACCTCACAAGCTGCTGAACAACGACTGGGCAAAGTGCATTTTGCCACGTCCTGCAACCCGCAGGCCCAGGAGTTGTTCGATCTCGGCATGCTGTATCAGCACTCGTTCTGGTACAGCGCATCGAGACGCACCTTCGAGGAGGTCCTCAAGGAAGACCCGCAATGCGCCATCGCCTACTGGGGGATTGCGCTCAGCTATCTCTATAACCCGCACGCGCCGCCGCCGCCGGACAGTCTTCCTCGTGGTCTCGAAGCCGTCAAAGAAGGCCAGACGCTCGGCGCCAAGACGCAGCGCGAACGCGATTACATTGATGCGATCGCCGCGATGTACGTCGATTATGACAAGGTCGACCATCGCATACGGGTACAGAGGTATCTTGCGGCGGAAGAGCAGGTGGCGACACGCTATGCGGACGATGACGAGGCGCAGATCGCGTACGCGATCACACTCAACGTCGCAGCGTCCCCGACCGACAAGACATACGCCAACCAGCTAAAAGGTGCGGCGTTGCTGGAGCCGATCTTCAAGCGCCAGCCCGAGCACCCGGGCGTCGCCCACTATCTTATCCACCTCTACGACTGCCCGGCACTCGCGGAAAAAGGCCTCGATGCGGCAAGGCGCTATGCAAAGATCGCGGCTCACGCGCCGCACGCCCAGCACATGCCATCGCATATCTTTACCCGCGTCGGCTATTGGAAGGAGTCGATTGCCTCGAACCAGGAATCCGCGCGCCTCGCCAAGGAGGACGGCGAACAGCACGACCAAGCGCACGCGATGGACTATCTGGTCTATGCCTATCTCCAGTTGGCCGAGGACAAGGAAGCGCGCGCGGTGGTCGACGAACTCGCCAAGCTTGAGTTCAAGCTCGAGCGGTTCCCCGGCCCCTATGCGGTCGCGGCGAGCCAGGCTCGCTATGTGTTCGAACGCGGCGACTGGAAGGCGGCGGCCGCGCTCCAGGTGCGGCCGACCAAATATCCCTATGTAGATGCGATTACTTATTTTGCGCGGGCGGTCGGCGCCGCGCGGTCCGATAATACGGCTGCCGCCAAGGCCGACATCGCCAAGCTCGTCGAGTTGCGCGACAAACTGAATGAGGCAAAGGATGCCTATTGGTCCAACATCGTCGACATCCAGCGGCAGGTCGCGAGCGCCTGGGTGCTGTACGCCGAAGGCCAGTACGACGAGGCGCTCAATGCGATGAGTGCCGCTGTGGACGCGGAAGACACGACCGAGAAACATCCCGTCACTCCGGGACCGCTGGCGCCGGCGCGCGAGCTCTATGGCGCAATGTTGCTTGACCGCGGCATGGCCAAGGAAGCGCTTGCCGCCTATGAGGCCGTTCTCAAAAAGGAGCCTAATCGGCTCGTGACGTATATCGGGGTGAGCAAAAGCGCCAAGGCGTCCGGCGATCAAGTAAAGGTCCGAGAATGTGCGGTGCAGATTGCTCGGCTCACCGCTGATGCCGATGTATCGCGACCCGAGCTGATAGAAATGCGAGAGACAACCGGAAGCAAACTCTGATGCTACGGAGGATGTGGCGCGATGGTGGGGCGGCCATGCTCGGCGCCGTTGCACTGTGTCTTTGCGACGTGCCGAAGCTCGGAGCCATGGAGTTCCTTGGTCAGGCCGGTGTGCTGGGCGAATGGGAACTGACCGGCAATCTCATCGAAAGCGGGTCGGGCCCTCGCAAGGAGTTTTCCGGCCCGCTGAAGATGAAGCACGTGGGGATCTGCACTCGGGACGGACCAGAGGAACGAGCCGGAGAGATACGGCTGCAACTCGCTGGCCCGGATGCGCAGGTGGCAGCCGAGATGGTGTTGGACGGCGCTCGCTGTTCGTATACCGCCCGCAAAACGCGCGCTTACGAGGGGACGTTGTCGTGCACCGGTCGGGCATCTGTTCCGTTGCTTGTGTGGCTCAAGTAAGCCCTTGCCATCATTCTGTGTAGGGCTGTTGCAGACCGAAGGCAGTCGACAAGGTATCGCTGGGACTAGCCTGTGTCCCCGACCTTAATCGCTAGAATTTTGGATCGTGCTTAGTTAGTGGCGGGACACCTTCGACCGTTTCCGCGCGCGAACGTCCGCTGTAAAGCCCGAATGTCCGGAACTGGCGCCGAGCCGAACAACGCCTCAGCCGTTGCCACGTCTGCTGTCAGCGGCAGACCGGCATCGGTCCACGCTCACCTCATCGCCGGTTTTGACCCGGAACGGACATTCGGAACGTGTTGAAAAGCGCCTAGAGTTTCACTAACTCGGCGGGCTGCTCGCATCAGCGCTGACGATGGCAATCAGTCTGACGCGCACCGCATGCTGCCCTATGAAAGGCTGCACCAACTCGGGTCTGATATGGGCAGTGCTTCGTTCCATTAGATGGAACTATGGGCATCCTTCAAGGTACGGGAAACATTTTCAGGCTCGTGAACTTAAGCAAATCGTGGGGCCCAATCGAAAGGTCGCGATATGAAACCGACCGGTCGAACATCGGACCACATCGACCATAAGACTTCCCGGTCGATCTGTGACGAGGTGGGTAACAGGTTGCAACAGTACTTATCTCTCGAAGCCTCGCCTTTGCCGCCCTACCTCGAACGTCTAGTCAATGAATTGCGCGAACGGGAACGTCATCAAATTGATGGCCTCGGTGCGCCCGCTGACCGTTTCCTTCACGCCGCGCGGCGGTAAGTTGCGGCTGCTTGAGCGCGCAAAGCAAAAGCCGTCGCCGCTCTCAACCGGCGGCGGCCCCCGGTGCCGCCCGTATTGTCCTAATTGATTTGGACGGCGTCCTAAGTCGTTGGGAACAGTGCTTGCCGATCTGCATTACGGGTACATGCATGACGATCCGCTACTCCGACGGGTTGACCGAGCGATCCGCGAAAATCTGATAACGCGGGAGCAGGCTCGCGAGAACCTCAAGAAAGCTCGCATGAACGCAGCTCGCGTCCGCGGGATTCTGCGGATCATTCGCGCGGAGCGTGGTTCTCGTTCTCACTCGGGAGCGGCTGATATGTTCGGCCAGGCTCAGGAAAATCCAGAGGAGAATACAGCTTCTGACTCTTCGGATGGAAAGTCGTTCGGGTGACCATCCACCTTAAGCTGAAAAGAATTCCAGCCCGCCATGCCTTGTTCCTAGCAGTCAGCCGCTCAGTCTCCGTGATGGCGGCGGCGACAACACCGCCGAAAAAGCTTTTCACCGGCATCCAAGGCATCAGTCATACCGACGAATAACATAAGTCAATCACCAGCCAAAGTTCA